>JAGRIK010000276.1 GCA_020443325.1 Halioglobus sp. | reverse complement strand
CTTGAGATTCTGATTAGCGAAGCTGGGTCAGCAGCGAAGCTGGCGCGTGCAGCCGGAACCAATAGCTCCTACCTGAGCCAGGTGCGGAATCAACTTCCCACCAAGAAGGGCACACCACGTTCGATTGGAGACGAACTCGCTGAAAAGCTGGAAAAGGCTATGAAGAAGCCCCAGGGCTGGATGGATACACCACATGCAGAGACGACGGGGCAGGCTGAGGAACACAATGCCCACGCCGGTCCGGATTTACGCAGCCTCCACCCGCTGATCTCCTGGGTGCAAGCCGGGAATTGGTACGAGATCTCTGACAGTTTCGTGCCCGCCTATGGCGCGGAGCTTTTACCCTGCCCGGTGAGATGCAGCCCGGAATCCTTCGTGCTCAGGGTTCGCGGGAGCAGCATGGAACCCAAATTCCATGAAGGCGACCTGATTTTTGTCGACCCCAGTGTCATACCGGATCACGGCAAATTTGTGGTGGTGCGCCTGGAACAATCAAACGAAGCGACTTTCAAGCAGCTCATCATCGAAGAAGGCAAGCAGTACCTGAAAGCGCTCAATCCTGACTGGCCGAACCGGATCATCGAGGTGGATGAAGAAGCGACGATTTGCGGCGTCATCGTGTTCAAGGGCGAAGTAGTCTAGTAATTAAGCTCCACCTATTCGTAAGCACAGACGAATCCAAGGGCAATTGCACCACCGACACGTGTCGAGAATGGTTTCTGGCTGACTGCCCCTATTTCGCTAACCCATGCTGTTCAAAAGTATTTATCTTTTTGCTAAACATTCTCTTTTGCTAAATTGATGCGCACAGTGCTAACGTTTAGCTTCTAAGAAGCTCAATATACCGGCACATACTTTCCGGAGGATGCGTGAGAATCAATGAATGACGGGGACCAAATCCAACCAAGAGTGACGCTAATCAACCGAAAAACGTTACTGGCAATGATTCCGCTTTCAGATCGCGCCATCTTCGATATGGAAAAACGAGGAGACTTCCCGCGCAGAATCGTTCTGACCAGCCGCAACGTCGCTTGGGACTTGGCCGAAGTGGAGCAATGGATCGAATCACGCAAAGAGTCTGAAGAGCAGGCCAACCGGCCGGGAATGATCACTAACGCTTTACGCTAGTCCACTCGTCAATCATATCCGCCCAGTCCTGTAACATCGCCGCGCGCTGCTCCCGGTATTCGGCCTTATTGTAGATTGCCCTCACCCCCTTCTGCTCATGGGCAAGGCACTTCTCAATCCAATCGGTGTTGTAGCCCGCTTCATGCAATAAAGTGCTGGCTGTGCGACGCAAATCGTGCGGGCCAAATTTCCCAAGCTGTTCTCCATCTTTTTGTGCGGCTTGATACGTCAGAGCAAGAACCCGATTTAACGTCGCGGCACTCATAGGCAAGTCTGAATCATACCGAGAGGGAAGCACGAATTCAGAGCCGCCGGCAAAAGTCTTGAGCGCAATGAAAATATCCAGCGCCTGGCGGGAGAGGTACACCATGTGCGGATTTCGACGTTTCATACGTTCTTTTGGAATCGTCCATAGCGCCTCACTGAAATTGATCTCCGACCAGGTTGCATTGGAAAGCTCGGACTTCCTCACCATGGTCAACAACAGCAATTTTATGGCAGCTCTATATTGCGGCGAAGTCCCTACACGATCCATGTATCGATACATCAGACCAATTTCCGCAGGACTTAAGGCACGATCTCGCGGCTCAAACCTGGCAATACTACTGGGACGAACCATCTCAGCAGGATTCTCTACTTTCTGTCCACGCTCGATCGCCCAACGATAGACCTGCAATACCACTTCACGAGCGTGAACGGCGGTTGCTGGCGCACCTCTGTCCACGATGGCGTCGGTGACAGCTCGGAGGTCTTCATGGGTGATCTCCGATAATTTTTGATTACCAAAGCGCTTCTTCAATTCCCGGTTATAGACTGACTTGCGCATGTCACGCGTCGAGTCAGCCATCTGATAACCGCGCATCCATTTTTCAGCCCATGCCCCAAAGGTCTCAGCATCCTTTACACGTGCCTTATCACGCGCCTTTTCTCTGGCAGGTGACTTGCCTGCTGCGATCATTTTTTTAGCTTCGTTCAACCGCTCTCTGGCTTCCGAGAGAGTAATACCACCCGCGCCATACCTACCGATCGTTAGCGTCTCCTGGCGGCCACTGATTGAGTAATTGTGTCTGAAAGAGATCGTACCTGCCGGCGTAACCGCCACGTACAGGCCGTCCCGGTCGTTGACCTTGTAGAGCTTGTCTTTGGGTTTCAAGTTGCGGAGCTTGGTATCGGTAAGCATGGCAGTCTTCTCTTTTCCGCTTCTAATACCATGATTAATCATGGCCGTTTTTTCGCTTATATACCCTTTAAAATCAATGTGTTAATGATTCTTGATACCATGATCACATCAGCAATCATGGTATGGTATTTTTGTAAAGCTGTGGTATCAGAGCGGACAATACCATCAAACATACCATGAAAAAAGTCTGCTTGATGGCGCTAGAGAATGCCTGACATTGCCAGGCTAATTATATAAAAACCCATTATTAACAATGGGTTATGATCGATTTACTGCTTGCCAGTGCCTGCCAGTGCCAGACGTGGAATCATTCCCACTCAATAGTCGCCGGCGGCTTGCTACTGATATCGTACGTCACCCGCGACACGCCTGATATCTCATTGATAATACGATTCGAGCAGCGCTCCAACAGGTCATAGGGCAGGTCCGCCCAGCGCGCGGTCATGAAGTCGACTGTCTCCACGGCGCGCAGCGCGATCACGTATTCGTAACGGCGGCCGTCGCCCACCACGCCCACGGACTTCACCGGTAGAAACACCGCAAAGGCCTGGCTGGTTTTATGGTAGTAGTCTGCGCGATGCAGTTCCTCGATAAAAATCGCATCGGCCTGGCGCAACAGGTCGGCGTATTCCTTTTTCACTTCACCGAGGATGCGCACGCCCAGCCCCGGGCCGGGGAATGGGTGGCGATACACCATGTCGTAGGGCAAGCCGAGCTCCAGCCCTATGCGGCGCACCTCATCCTTGAACAGTTCGCGCAGTGGCTCCACCAGTTCGAGTTCCATGTCGTCCGGCAATCCGCCCACGTTGTGGTGCGACTTGATGGTATGCGCCTTGCCGGTCTTGGCACCGGCCGATTCGATCACGTCCGGGTAGATGGTGCCCTGCGCGAGCCACTTTACCTCGGTCAGTTTACCCGCCTCTTCATCGAACACATCGATGAAGGTGTTGCCGATCACCTTGCGCTTGTCCTCGGGATCGGCCACGCCCTTCAGCCTGTCGAGGAACATGGCCTCGCAATCGCGGCGCAGCACCTTCACGCCCATATTGCGCGCAAACATTTCCATCACCTGATCGCCTTCATGCAGGCGCAGCAGGCCGTTGTCGACGAATACGCAGGTCAACTGATCGCCGATCGCCTTGTGCAGCAGGGCCGCCACCACGGAGGAATCCACACCGCCCGAGAGGCCCAGCAACACCTTGTCGCCGCCCACCTGGGCTCGCACGCGGTCGATCGCATCTTCCACGATATGGGCAGGCGTCCACAGCGCTTCGCAGCCGCATTGCTCCAGCACGAAATGCTCGAATATCCGCATGCCCTGTAACGTATGTGTCACCTCGGGGTGAAACTGGATGCCGTAGAAAGGCTTGCTCTTGTGCGCCATACCGGCAATGGGGCAACTGGCGGTTTCCGCGATCAGTTCAAAATCGGGCGGCAGTTCCACCACCTTGTCGCCGTGGCTCATCCACACATCCAGCAGGCCGCAGCCCTGCTCGTCGAAGTGATCGCGGATATCGTGCAGCAGGCCGCCGTTACCCACCTGCCGGATCTGGGCATAGCCAAACTCGCTGATAGGGGAACTGCTGACCTTGCCGCCAAACTGCTCTGCCATGGTCTGCATGCCGTAGCAGATACCCAGCACGGGCACACCCAGTTCAAACACGCTCGCGGGTGCACGCGGCGAAGCCTCGGCAGCGACCGACTCGGGGCCGCCGGACAGGATGATGCCACTGGGTTTGAACGCCCTGATCTCCTCATCCGTCATATCGAACGCGCGAATCTCGCTGTAGACGCCGACCTCGCGGACGCGGCGGGCGATCAATTGGGTGTACTGCGAGCCAAAATCCAGGATGAGGATTTTGCGGGCGTGAATATCTGCGCTCATGTGTTGTCCTGACTAAAGACGCTTACCTGACGGGATAGTTAGGCGCTTCCTTGGTGATCGATACGTCGTGCACGTGGCTTTCAGCCATACCTGCGTTAGTCACACGCACGAATTCCGGCCGCGTGCGCATGGCTTCCATATTGGCGCTACCGGTATACCCCATCGCGGAGCGCACCCCACCCATCAACTGGTGGATGATCGCCGATACCGGGCCCTTGTAGGGCACGCGCCCCTCGATACCTTCCGGCACGAGCTTTTCACTACCGCGGCTGGCGTCCTGGAAATAGCGATCGGACGAGCCCTGTGTCTGCGACATCGCACCCAGCGAACCCATCCCCCGGTAGGCCTTCTACGTCCTGCCCTGGTATAACTCGACCTCACCCGGGGCTTCTTCGGTACCGGCGAACATACTACCCACCATCACAGAGTGAGCGCCTGCGACAATCGCCTTGGCGATATCGCCAGAGAACCGGATACCACCATCGGCTATAAGCGGGATATCCGTCCCTTTCAGGGCCTCGCAAACGTTGGCGATTGCAGTGATCTGCGGCACACCGGTGCCGGTAACGATGCGGGTGGTGCAGATAGAACCGGGGCCGATACCCACCTTGACGCCGTCCACACCCGCCTCGGCGAGCGCCACCGCAGCAGCGGCCGTGGCGATATTGCCGCCGATAACCTGTATCGAGGGGAAGTGGCGCTTGATCATCTTGACCCGGTCAATCACATTGCGCGAATGGCCGTGGGCTGTGTCCACCACCAGCACATCGACACCGGCTGCCACCAGTGCTGCCACGCGGTCATCCGTGTCGGGGCTGGTGCCTACGGATGCGCCCACCCGCAACTGGCCATAGGAATCCTTGCACGCGTAGGGAAAGCTCTCGGCCTTGTCAAAATCCTTCACGGTAATCATGCCGCACAGGTCAAAGGCATCGTTCACCACCAGGATTTTTTCTATGCGGTGTTCGTGCAGCAGTTGCTGCACCTCGCCCATGTCGGCGCCCTCTTTCACCGTGACCAGCTTGTCACGCGGGGTCATAATTGCGGAGACCAGTTTCTGCGGGTTGGACTCAAAGCGCACATCGCGACGGGTGACAATACCGACCAGGTCACTGCCATTGAGAACCGGCACGCCGGAGATCCCGTGCGCACTGGTCAATTCGATCAATTCGGCGATGGTGGCACCCTGCTGGATCGTGATGGGATCCTTGACTACCCCGCTCTCGAACTTCTTGACCTTGCGCACCTGCTCGGCCTGCTCGGCAATCGTCATGCTCTTGTGGATGATCCCGATCCCGCCCTCCTGGGCCATCGCAATCGCCAGGCGAAATTCGGTCACCGTATCCATCGCGGCGGACACCATGGGTATATTCAGGTCAATATCGCGGGTAAGCCGGGTGCGCAGCGAGACATCGCTGGCGACCACGTCGGAGTAGCCGGGCGTCAGCAGAACATCGTCAAAAGTAAGGGCTTCCTGAGCGATACGCAGCATAGTGGCAGCCTCCGGCTGGCGGGATTGAGTAAAACGGTCAAGTATAAAACTATGTGTGCCGCAGCACAATTGGTGTACCCGTCATTTATGTACTGCGCGGCCGAATACAGTACACTTCCCGGTCACACTCCAACACCAAGGGACCCCCTGCGGAATGAGACCACCCGGCATACCGGATAGCCCGCCCCCCACGCTCACCGTCAGCCAACTCAACAGGCAGGCAAAGACCCTGCTGGAGAGCCATTTTGACTTTGTCTGGGTCGAGGGTGAGATCAGCAACTTTATGGTGCCCTCCTCTGGGCACTGGTACTTCTCGCTCAAGGACGGCACTGCCCAGGTCCGCTGCGCGATGTTCCGCAATCGCAACCAGCGACTGAAGATCACGCCCCGTAACGGCGACGCCATCCGCCTGCGCTGTCGCGTATCGCTGTACGAGGGCCGCGGGGAGTTCCAGCTCATCGTCGAGCACCTCGAACCCGCTGGCGCCGGTGCCCTGCAGGCCGCATTCGAGCAGCTCAAGGCCCGCTTGCTGGCAGAGGGCCTGTTTGATCCGGCGCGCAAGAAGCCCATGCCCTCGTCGGTGTCGCAACTCGGAGTCATCACCTCGCCCACCGGGGCCGCCATCCACGACATACTCACCGTGCTGCGCAGGCGCTGCCCTTCCATTGCCGTCTTCCTGCTCCCGGTCGCCGTACAGGGGGAGGGGGCGGCGGCACAGATCGCCGGTGCCATTGAGCGCGCCAATCGGTGGCACGCCGAGGGCAGGATTGCGCTGGATGCCCTGATTGTGGGGCGTGGGGGTGGTTCGCTGGAGGACTTGTGGGCCTTCAATGAGGAGGTGGTGGCACGTGCGATTGCGGCCAGTACCCTGCCCATCGTCAGCGCTGTCGGGCATGAGGTGGACTTCAGCATCGCCGACCTGGTCGCGGATCACCGTGCACCGACACCCTCGGCTGCCGCTGAATTGCTGAGCCCGGACCAGCGTGAATGGCTGCAGCGCCTGCTGACGGCGGAACGGGACCTGGTCCGGCTGATGAGGCGCAAGCTGGCGGATACCACCTTACAACTGACGCACCTGAAACAGCGGTTGAAACACCCCGGGGCACAGCTGCGAGAACAGGCGCAGCGGTTGGATGACCTGGAACAACGGCTGTTGCTGGCACAAAAGAACCACCTGCTGCAGCAGCGCAGCAGACTGGCACTGCTGGACAACCGGCTCAGGGGGCGGTCGCCACTCCCGGGGCTGCAACGCTTACAGCGCGACACCGCACAGTGGCGTCAACGCCTGGAGGCTGGCATGCGCCAACAGTTACAGACGAAGACCCATCACCTGGGCCACCTGGCGCAATTGCTGGACTCACTGAGCCCCCTGGGCACGCTCCAGCGCGGCTTTGCGATTGTCACGGATGCAGACGGGAAGGTGGTGCGCGACGCGAGTGCAGTCGCGGTTGGCGATGAAGTAAAGGCCAGGTTAGCCCGGGGGCAATTGGGCCTCGTGGTTAAACACGCGGACTAGTGCCGGCAGGCGGCCTAATACTTCGCCGGCAGGCGGGAGTTGATAATAATGTGTCGACCCTCGAAGCGAATGTACTCGCCAATGGTGAGATCCTTCAGGATACGCGCCACCATTTCGCGCGAGGCGCCAACGCGATCGGCGATATCCTGTTGCGTCAGCTTCTCGGGAATATACAGCGTACCGTCACCGCGCTCCTCGGACAGGTCCATCAACACATTGGCGACACGGCCATAGACATCCTGCAGGGCCAGGCTTTTCACATCGGCGGTCAGTTTGCGCACGCGCTGTGCGAGGTTTTTCACCAGCTGGCGGGCGATATTCGGGTGTTGATCCAGCACCCGGTTAAAATCTTCCTTGTAGATAATGCAAAAACTCGACTTTTCCACCGTGCGAACAGAGGCTGACCGGGTTGAGTCATCCAGCAGGGCCAACTCGCCGAAGTAGTCTCCGGCCCCCTGCGTATTCATAATAAATTCCTTGCCATTCTTGTCGCTGCAGTAAACCTTTACCTTGCCGCTCTCGATGACAAACAGGGAATCCGCCGGATCATTCTCATGAATAACCACCGTGTTTTTAGGGAAGGATCGGCTTGTGCTGCTGGCCGCCAGTGCGTCCAGCTCCGCCGGAGATAAGCCCCTGAATATTTCAACTTGCTGCAACATGAGAACTCCCGCCCCTTTTAAGCTTGACCACTGTGCCTGCCGCAATAATAGTACCTCAAACTTTTGGGAAAACGCACCTTTGAACGCAAATTTGATACACCAGCCCCGACACGGTCGCCATATCACGATTCAACACGCAACGGTCGGCATTAAACGCAGTGTAAGACGGACGCCATATTGGTACACTCTCAAAACGCCCAAATAAGAGATTTATGGTGCCACTCGGACGGCGGTGCCCGATGCATGAAATCATGACTACCCCCTCAAACCCCATACCGAAACCCTGGGCCGCTGCGCTGCTGAGTGAAATCCGGGCGCTGCCGCAGGCTTTCACCGCACTGGCAGACCAGAGCGGCGAGGAGACAGCCGACGACATCTCACAACTGCTGGAAGCCGCCAGCCGCCTCGAAACCACGCTGATGAACACCGATCAGCCGGCGACCAACCACGACCTGATGAATGTATTGACGGCCCTGCGCGGCTACGCAGAAATGTTGCGGGAGGATGTCGGCGCTACTGATCACGCACTGGATGCGAGACTCTCCTCCCTGCTCGACGCCATACAGGCCGCACACGGCGAAGGCAGCGCACCGGATGCAACAGAAAACCGGATCATCCAGTCTGATCCGGGGTTCATCCTCGCGGTAGACGATCTGCAGGAAAACAGGGAACTGGTGGCCAGGAATCTATCGCGCAGCGGCCACTTCGTCATTACCGCTGCCAGTGGCGAGGAGGCGTTGCGCGCGCTGGAACAGAGCGATGTCGACGTCGTGCTGCTCGACCTGCTGATGCCGGGCATGGACGGCCGCGAGGTGCTGCGGCGCATCAAGGAACACCCGGAATGGCGTGCCACGCCGGTAATCGTGATCTCCGGCAGCCAGGACATGGACGGCATTATCGAGTGTATCGAGGCAGGCGCGGACGATTACCTGTTCAAACCGTTCAACCCTGTGCTGCTACAGGCCCGCATCAAGGCCGGCATCGAACGCAAACGCTGGCACGACCGGGAAGAGCAGTACCGGCAGCAGCTGGAGCGCAACGAGAAATTTATCCGGGCGACCTTTGGACGCTACCTCTCGGACGAGATTGTGACCGACATCCTGGAGCGCCCTGAGGGATTGGAACTGGGTGGTGACCTGCGCCGCGTCAGCATCATGCTGTCCGATATCCGCGGTTTCACCACGCTCAGCGAAAACCTCGCGCCGGCGCAGGTCGTTACGATGCTGAACCGCTACCTGGGCACCATGACCGATATCATCCTGGCCCACCACGGCACCATCGACGAATTCATTGGCGATGCCATCCTCGCTGTTTTCGGCGCGCCACAACACCGGGACGATGATGCAGACCGCGCCGTAAAATGCGCGCTGGCCATGCAGGCTGCCACGGTAGAGATCAATGCACTCAACGAGGCAGAGGGCTTCCCGGCGGTCCACACCGGCATCGCTATCAACACCGGCGATGTGATTTGCGGCAATATCGGCTCGGAGCGGCGCAGCAAATACGGGTTTGTGGGTCACCCCATGAACGTGACCTCGCGGATAGAGGACGTGACGGCAGGCGGCGAGATACTGATATCCGATAGCACGCTCAAAAGCCTCAAGGGAGATTTTGCCGTCGGGCGCAGCGAGGAAATCACGGTAAAAGGCATCGACGAGACGATCGTCGTCCACCAGATTCTTCCGGAGACGCTATGACCACCGACAGGCCTGTGCTACTGGTCGAGGACAATGAACTCAATCGCGATATGATGGTTCGCAGGCTCAAGCGCGCCGGCTTGACTGTCATCACTGCGGGTAACGGCCAGCAGGCGCTGGACCTGATGCAATCTGAGCTGCCCTCTATCGTACTGATGGACATGAACCTGCCGATACTCGATGGCTGGGCCGCCAGCCGCCGGGCCAAGGAAGACGAGCACATCCAGCATATCCCCATCATCGCGCTCACCGCCCACGCCACCGAGAGCTACAGGCAATATGCGCTGGATGCCGGCTGCGATGACTATGCGACCAAACCCGTGGATTTCCCGGGACTGCTGATCAAGATCAAGCGGCTCACACGCGCATGAGCTTACGCCGCCAGCTCACACTCTCACTCATCACGATACTGGTGCTGTTTGCGGTGAACGTCGGCACACATTTCTGGGGCAGTTACGCGCGAAACGAGAGCATGCTCGCCTACCGCAATTCGGTATCTGCCACGCAGCTCTCAACGGAGGTCGAGCAGCTGCTGGAAGTCCAGCGACAGCAAATACTGATACTTGCCACGCTGCGGGAGACCACCCAGGATCCACTCGACGATGCCGAGTTACAGCGCGCCGAAAAAGCGATCATGACGATCAACGGCAAGATCCAGAAACTGGGCAGGCTGAGCCATAGCGTGACCGAACTGGACTTTGAAATCCTGTGGGATAAAAGCAGCCAGCTGCTCAAGCGCTGGCTCACGTTCTACCGCAACTACAACGATCCCGACTTCCACATTGACATGAACGACCCGCTGCCCTTTCTCGGCGTCAGCCAGCAGTTGAAGGAACTGGAGCAACGCCAGGCGTTTATCGCCGCGCAGCGCGCCAATATCATCGATCGCACGATTTCCCTCACTGACCGGATTACGGTGATTGCGTTTTTCTCCTCGATCTTCCTCACCGCCACACTGGGTTATTTCCTGGTGAGTTATACGAATACATCCTTCAAAAGCCTGAAAACAGGCACCGAACGATTCGGCAGCGGCGATCTCGATTATCGCATCAACGATATTAACGACTCCGGGGAACTGGGTGACCTGGCAGATGCCTTTAACGATATGTCGGACAAGTTGCGCAATGCCATCCAGGATGTGCACAAGGCGAGAGATATTGCAGACAACGCCAATGCGGCGAAAAGCATGTTCCTGGCCAATGTCAGTCATGAACTGCGCACCCCGTTGAACGCGATCATTGGCTACAGCGAAATGTTGCACGATGAACTCGGTGATACCCAGGAGATCGATCGCCCGCAGTTTCAGCAGGACCTGGATACGATCATCAAATCGGGACGCCAACTCCTCACCCTGATCGATGACATTCTCGATTTATCCAAGGTCGAGACAGGCAACATGTCCCTGCACTGCGAGACGTTCAATCCAACAGACATACTCAACGAAGCCTTCGAGGTGCTGGCACCCCTACTGCGAAAAAACCAGAATACCCTGCAGACGAGTAACCTCGAGGGTCTGCCGGAGATGAACAACGACCCTGCAAAATTTCGGCAGATCTTCACCAACCTGCTCAGCAACGCCAACAAGTTCACAGAGTCAGGCTATATTACGGTGAGTGCGCGGGAATTGCCCGACACGCCGGGATGGCTGGAGTTCAGCGTGCGCGATACAGGGATCGGCATGACCAAAGAGGAACTGGCCCGGGTTTTCGACGCGTTTGTGCAGGCGGACTCATCGACCAGCGCCACCTATGGCGGCACGGGATTGGGATTGGCAATCTGCCGGGATTTTTGCGCCCTGATGGGCGGTCGTATCGACGTGGAGAGCGAACCGGGAGTGGGCTCGACATTTACGGTACTGCTTCCTTCTGACCCGGTATAAACTCACACAGACACACTGGAGAGGCTCTATGAGTGCAATAGCGTACCGAGATTTCCTGCCACAGGAAAAGCCACGGGGCGGGTTATTTGGCGGTGTCGATTTCTCCGACTTTGACACCTGTGTTGCGGCGATGAATGAGTGGCTGGCGCAAAACCCCGTCGAGGTCATTCGGGTGGAAACTGTGACGCTGCCCAACATCCACAATATTAGCGAGATGGGTTCAACCGATACCGAACTGCACACCACCGGACACGCCGTGTGGTACCAGTTTGTGCGGGTCTGGTATTCGTAACCGGAAACATATGGGACAACGACAGTTTCTAATCGCGGAAGGTCAGATCACCGACCCGGATAATTCTGCAGGTAGTTATATCCAATGACAGAAGGAACGCTCAATGTCATGGTCACCGGCGGCACCGGCTTTGTCGGCTTCCACACGGTCAGGGCACTGGTAGAAGCCGGTCACTCGGTCAAACTCCTGGTTCGCAGCCCAGAGAAGATGCGTCGCGTCTTTGCGCCGTTCGGGCTGGAAGGCCTGCCGTATGTCGAAGGCGATATCACCGATGAGGCATCGGTGAACGCAGCACTGGAAGGCTGCAATGCCGTTGTCCATTCTGCGGCGCTGGTCAGCGTCCATGCCAGCGACTCCGATAAGGTGTTGCACAATAACCTGCTCGGTACCCGGCTGGTACTGGGAGGTGCGTGGCAGCGCGGCATCCAGCGCATGGTGCAGGTATCCAGCACTACGGCGCTGTTCAGTCGCAATGCAGGCCGTGTCGATGAAAACTCACCGCTGGGTACGGCACTGTCTGGATACGGGCGATCCAAAATCGAATGCGACAAGTTTGTGCGTGAACTACAGGGTCAGGGCGCGCCCATTTATACCACCTATCCCGGAAGCATCATGGGCCCGGACGACCCCGGACTGAGCGAGGCCATGGTAGGCCTGCGGACGTTTCTCAATACCGGAATGCTGCTTGAAACGACCAGCGGCATCCAGATCATCGATGTTCGCGACCTCGCCAGGGCGCATCTCGGCCTTCTCGAACAGGGCGGGCCACCGTCGCGCTACCTGATGGGCGGCAATTACTTCAGCTGGGCCGACTACGCGGACTTGATGGAGACGGTCACCCGCAGGAAGTTCCGACGCATCAAAGCCCGCCCCGGTGTGCTCAAGGCTGCCGGCATCCTTGGCGATGTATTGAGCCGCTATATAAAACTGGAGCTGCCGCTGAGCCGGGAGTCCGTGATCTACGCGACGGAGTGGGCGGTTGCCGACGACAGCCTGATAAAGGACACACTGGGTATGGAGTACCGCGCAACGGCAGATACCTTACTCGCCTCCCTGGACTGGCTCAGGTCATCCGGCCATCTTAAAGAAAGCGCCGGCAATGTGACGTGATTTTCAGGCCGGGATGGCGGATCGCATCGACGCTGGCAGCGAGCCGGAGTACGCCTTACATTTACTGTATTGCGTCCTTCTGGCCCAGCATCAGCTCACGCAATCGCCGTAGCGCTTCCTCGCGTTTTTCCAGGTTTTCGGTCACGATCGCGTTCTCGCTCTGCAGGTCATTGATCTGTACATGCAGGTCGGACAGGATTGCCAGCATGTCCCGCATCAACACGATTTGTTCATGCAACTTAACCCCTGCAGGCGGCTTTCGCATCAGGCGCAGGTATGACTCTCGCGCCGCGCGCCAGTTGTAGTAGGGGCTCTGTGGAATCATCTTGACGTAGGCAACGGCTATACTCGCCTCCCAATCCACCCCGGGTGCGGATTCGAGGCGCTGGTAGCGCCGGAAGTAGTTGACCGCCTCCCGGTAGTCGCCAGCGGCCAGGTTACTGAACCCTTTTTCCAGGAAAGTCCGATCCACATTCGACGGTGGTGTGCACTCGGGCGCAGCAGCCGATTGCTCAGGCAGGTTAAGTGTCAATTTGACGGGAGCGCGCGGCGCGGGCGCTGGAGCCTGCGCGGAAGGTTCCTCCACCGGCGTGACTTCCGTCGGTGCGCTAGCACAGGCTTGCAGCAGAGAAAGGCATCCGCAGGCGGCAAGAATATAAAGGCGGGTCGCGAGCAAAGTTCCATCCTCAGGCGTAGCGATTACCCGGCAGTGTAGCGCATAAAAAAGGCGCTGGCACTCCACGCATGGAACCGCTGCACACTTCTAAAAAATGTTGCCCCTCAGCGTGAATGATCCTATTCAGGCCGCATGTGCGGGAACAACAACACGTCGCGGATCGAGGGGGAATCGGTCAGCAACATCACCAGGCGATCGATACCGATACCCTCGCCCGCCGTGGGTGGCAACCCGTATTCGAGCGCGCGTATGTAATCGTGATCATAGTGCATGGCCTCTTCGTCCCCGCCCTCTTTCTGCGCCACCTGGGCCAGGAACCGCTCGGCCTGGTCCTCCGCGTCATTCAGCTCGGAAAAGCCATTGGCCAGTTCGCGGCCACCCACGAAGAACTCAAAGCGATCGGTGACGAAAGGGTCTGCATCACTGCGCCTGGCCAGCGGGGAGACTTCCGTGGGGTAGGCCGTGATGAAAGTGGGCTGGTCCAGCAGGTGCTCCACCGTTTTCTCAAAAATCTCGATCTGCACCTTGCCCAGTCCCCAATTCTTCTTCACCTCGATGCCGAGGTCACTAGCAATACGTCTTGCGGCATCGTCATCAGCCAGCTGCGCTGCGTCTATGTCCGGGTTGTACTTGAGGATCGCGTCGAACACGGAGAGACGCGCAAAGGGCTGGGAAAAATCGTAGGTGCTGCCCTGCGACTCCACCGTGGTGCTGCCCAATACTGTTGCCGTCAGCTTGCGCAGCATATCCTCGGTCAGGTTCATGGCGTCTTTATAGTCGGCATAGGCCCAGTAGAACTCCAGCATGGTGAACTCGGGGTTGTGGCGCGTGGACAGGCCTTCGTTGCGGAAACTGCGATTGATCTCAAACACACGCTCAAAGCCTCCTACAACCAGGCGCTTCAGGTAGAGCTCCGGTGCGATACGCAGGTACATATCGAGGTCCAGCGCATTGTGGTGGGTAACAAACGGTTTGGCGGCCGCTCCACCGGGGATGCTCTGCATCATCGGGGTCTCCACTTCCATGAAGTCCAGCCCCGCCATATAGTCGCGGATAAATTCGATGATCCTGGAGCGCGTGCGAAATACCTGCCGCGCCTCGGGGTTGACGATCAGGTCCACATAGCGCTGGCGATAGCGCAACTCCTGGTCAGCCAGCCCGTGGTACTTGTCCGGCAGCGGGCGCAGTGCCTTGGTCAGCAGGCGCGCTTCCGCCATGTTGATATAGAGATCGCCTTTGCCGGATTTGTGCAGCGGGCCGCTGGCGCCGACGATATCACCCAGGTCCCAGGACTTGATCTCTGCCAGGGTGTCCTCTGCGAGGCCCTTGCGGTCCACATACAGCTGTATCTGGCTGGAACCATCCTGTATCAGCAGGAAAGCCCCGCGATTGCGGATCAGGCGCCCCGCCACCGCGTACACACGGTTGGCCTGCTCCAGTTCCTCCTTGGTCTTTTCGCCGAAGTCGCGCTGCAGGTCGGCGGCCTCGGCGGTGCGGCGGAAGTCGTTCGGAAACGGGTTGCCCCGCGCGCGCATGGCCGACAATTTGCCGCGCCGCTCGGCGATTAGCTTATTCTCCTCGGCGGCCTCTCTCGCCGCGCCGGATGAACCGTCCTGCTGCTCCTGCTTGCTCATAAGTCTCTCACAGGCCGCTCTTCAGCGACGCCTCTATAAATTGGTCAATACTGCCATCGAGCACCGCCTGCGTGTTGCTGGTCTCAACGCCAGTGCGCAAATCCTTGATACGGGAATCGTCCAGCACGTAGGAACGAATCTGGCTGCCCCAGCCAATATCCGCCTTGCTGTCTTCCATGGCCTGCTTTTCCGCGTTGCGCTTGTGCATTTCCAGCTCGTACAGCTTGCCGCGCAACAACTTCATCGCATTGTCGCGGTTCTGGTGCTGGGAGCGCTCTGTCTGGCACTGCACCACGGTATTGGTGGGTATATGGGTAATCCGCACCGCTGAATCCGTCTTGTTGACGTGCTGCCCGCCCGCGCCGCTGGCGCGGTAGGTATCGGTGCGCAGATCAGCCGGATTGATATCGATCTCGATATTGTCATCGATTTCCGGTGACACAAAGATTGAGGCAAAAGAGGTGTGTCGCCGACTGCCCGAATCGAAAGGCGATTTACGCACGAGGCGGTGCACGCCAGTCTCGGTGCGCAACCAGCCAAACGCGTACTCTCCCTCGAACTTGATTGTGGCGCTCTTGATGCCTGCGACATCCCCCCCGGAGGCCTCGATCAGTTCGGTGTCGAACCCCTTGTCCTCGCCCCAGCGCAGGTACATGCGCAACAGCATCTCCGCCCAGTCCTGGGCCTCGGTACCCCCGGAGCCGGCCTGAATATCAAGGTAGGCATTGTTGGCATCCATTTCACCGGAAAACATGCGGCGGAATTCCAGTTTTTCCAGCAGCGCAATCAACGCGTCAATCTCGCCTTCGATTTCCGCTACGGTCGCCTGGTCATCCTCCGAGGCAGCCAGTTCCAACAGGTCACGGGCATCGGCCGCACTGCTGTCCAGTTTCTCAATGGTATGCACGGTTTCTTCCAGCGATGCCCGCTCGCGCCCCAATTCACGGGCGCGCTCAGGATCGTTCCAGACGCTGGGTTCAGCGAGTTCCAGTTCTACTTCGGCGAGACGTTCCTTACGCAGATCGAAGTCAAAGATACCCCCTGAGCACGCCGGTGCGCGCCTCGATGTCTTTCAGCTGGTTCAGTAGAGGGTTTATCTCAAGCATGGTGCAAACCTGTCATATGTGGAGCGGGGCATTCTACCCCAGCACCCATGACGGGGACAGACTAAATTCTGTTCTCCGAAAAGTGGGCAGTCTGCCCCAATCCTGCACGCGTTTCAGGAGCCCATGGTTACCGCCCTCAACACCCCCGCGCAGGACGATGCCAGCGCTTGCCGCGGCTTTTCCAGGCCGTTATCATTGCGCGCTTTATTCAAGTCATTGAACTTCCCTTGTGTACAAACCAACTGCCCATGAAACTTGCACGGGCAGGCGGGCGATTTTTGCGCCCCGAAATTGGAGAGATAAGTTGATCATTTCAGGAATGAAAAAAATTGCCTGCATGCTGTCCATCGCCAGTGTCTTGTCTGCTTGCGGAGGCGGCGGTGGCGGATCTGGATCCGATATCCCTGATACCAATAATCCGGGACAGCTTTCCTGCCTCAGTAATTTCGCGGAAGGTGCCAACGATTGGGCGGAATACGAGGACAATCGCGGCTCATTAATATTCGCCTCCAATCAATTCAAGACGTTGAATCGTTACGATTTCGGCACAGACCAGTTTCAGTTTATTGGTGGAACTACGACTGACCCGGGCCTTATCGACGTATCGCCCTCTTCAACGGGCCGATATGTTCGCTATGGCATTGACCCACCCTTTACCTCGCGTTCCACCTATACAACGGTCGACGTAACGAATAGCCAGGAATATACCACCGGTGCAATTTCCCTGGTCGGGGACTTTATCTGGGCCCCGGATGACCAGAGTTCATTCATGGATGTCATGTTTTTTAAACTGTTTCGAATCGGATCGCCCGTGGCTCCACCGGAGGATACGATCGCCCGGCAATTTCTGGACATTCGGGTCGTCTCCTGGACTTCGGACGGGTCACAGGCTCTACTGGTGGGCGATCAACAACTGATCGTGATATCGGCGCGATCGGGAGAGGTGCTGCGGCAGATACAACCGTCCTTCGACGATGGGTCATTTATCGTGGGCCATGCTGCCTTATCACCCGATGGAAGCAAAGTGGCGTTCGTCGAAAGTACCCGCTCAGATCGCTCTATCTATGTATTGGATATCGCCACAGGTACTATCAGCCGGATATCGTCCATGAATGGTCAGCTCGCATGGTCGCCTTCATCGAAATATATCGCATTCGACTTCTACAATAATGACCAACACAATAGTGATCTGAAGCTTTACACGTTAGCTACGGAAACGCTGGATACATTGAGCGACACGAATAGAGGCCTGCTCGCATTTGAATGGGCACCCGATAAAGATTTATTGGCCTACTCAGAACAACCTGCCGGAGGGCAGGGTAAGTTCACCATGAGGAACTATCAGGATGATAGTGCAAGCACGACTCCAATTGACCGGACGGTTACTAGTTTCAAGTGGTCGCCGGATTCTCGTTATGTCGCATTCATGTCTTCTGATGCGGATAGAAACAGAAACCTGTTCGTGGGAGATCCGGTTAACCGTTGTGCAATGAGTCTGGACAATGTGTATACAAGCGGGCAGTCAACTCGCCCCGATGCATTTAGCTGGTCACCCAGCGGTAAGTATCTGTATTACTCCGTAGCAGATAATTCTGGAAGCGTTGAACACATAGTGACGACCGCAAATGGGGCTGAGGTAACAAACATTACTCCGCTGATCACGGACGAAAACATGAGCACACAAACAGGACGACCCCAATGGCTACCGACAGCGGATGTGCTGTTCTCCATACAAAATAGCGAAAGCAGCAATGCGACAGTGGACGGTTTCATCTGGCTCAATATCAACTCCCTTACGAGCATAAGCTTTAACATTGATGATCCCGGGCGACCGGCCAGCGGTCAGGGTACCTACTGGTTGCGACCCTAGTTTGATGCCCGGGGCGTCCTACTCCTGCTTGTGCTGGGGAACTCTCCTTCTTTATCAGAACTGATTCAGCACCGCCCCGATCAACACAACCTGGGGTACGGTGATCAAGGGCAGGAAGAGCGCGATCTTCCACGATTTGGTGGTATCGCGTATCGACATGACCTCGGTGTAATCGGTGGCGACACCGGCCATAAGGAAGGTAAAACTGTTGCCGGGCGCACCCGCGCGGTTCATCAGGTCGGCCGCGATGGGGGTAGAGCCCTCGGAGCACACCTCTATCACGGTGGTCGCCAGCAGGGTCAGCCATAGGCCGCCCATCGTGGCGCCAAACCAGGTGGCGAAGGCATCCTCAGGTACCAGCGCGCGTATCAGTCCCGCGAGCACCAGCCCGAACAATGACCACCGGATAACGACACGTGATCCCGCGAAGCCCTCGCGCAGCAATTGCATTGTGCCCCCCACGGAGAAGTTCATGGTTTGCCGGAGTTCCCGCCACAACACTGACGGCGGCTGCTCCTCCCCCAGTTCATCCTTCCAGGGGTTCGCGGGCAGGTGGCCGCGTTGCACCAGCGCATCAAAAATCGCGCCCGTTACGATCCCGATCAACAGCGATAACAGTATAAACAACAGTGTCCAGCCCACCCCGATCAGGCCGATGAGAATCAGTGTAAGCGAGAAGGAGTTCCACGGACTGGCCAGTAGGAAAGCCATCACCTGCCCGGCGCTGGCACCGCGCTCGTAAAGCTTCATGCCCACCGCCAGAATGCCGTGGCTGCACAGATCCAGGAACACCCCCGCGAGGGTCGCACGAAACAGGCTGCCGATTCCGCCATCGCGACCGAGAACACCCATAACCAGCTCGCGCGGCAGGCGCCCGAGGATGCCAACGAACAGCACACCGATCGCAATACCCCACCACATCTGGTTGAACAGCTCGAAAATACCGCCGGTGAAGATGGAGAGCGCGTTGTGCGAATCGTGGTGCATGACCGCACCGATCGGGTAGGCCGCTGCCACGACAATGAGGCTGCCCCAGAAGAGATAGTCGCGGCGCTGGGGAACGTCACAGCAATCGTCCTGTGAGGCAGGGGCCTGACCATGGCAGGCAGGCGCAGCGACAGGCGCACTCTTTTTCGCGTCGTGCTCACAGTGGCTCATACGCCGCCCTCCCCCTCGGAAGCACCGGCAAGGTCCTCCAGGATCGCACACTCGGGCCCCTCATCGCCCTTGCAGCGATCGGCCATGGCCTGCAGGACGTTTTGCATCGCGACCAGTTGCTCGATACGGGTTTGCAGTTGTTGGCTCTTCTCCAGCACCAGTTGCCTGGCGTGCCGGCTCTGGCGGCGGCGGTCGCGCTGCAATTCCAGTAACTGCCTGCATTCCAGCAGATCAAAGCCCACTTCCCTGGCGCGGGCCAGGAAATGGAGTTCCTCCACGGCTTTGCTGTCGTACTGGCGGTAACCGTTGTCGCCCCGGGCGGCGGGCGCGATCAGGTCGATGTCCTCGTAATAGCGGATGGTCTTGGCACTTAACCCGCTGCGGCGGGCGGCTTCGGAGATATTCATAGGCACCTCGGGTGGCTCATGCCTGCAATGTAAACCTTCCCGTGGCTGTAAGGTCAAGCGTCCTTTTTGCGCGATACGGATTCAGCCCGCCACCAGATGCTCAACCATCAGCTGTACCGACCGCTGGCCGCGAAACTCGTTCACATCCAGGCGATAGGCGATCTCGACCTCGGCCACAGCGGGGTTTGGCCAGGCACCTGGATCAATATTGAATGCGATCCCATCCAGCAGGGTATCGCTCCCGACGGGGGTCAACACCAGCTTGAGATGTTTCTCCCCGACCAATCGCTGGCTCACCACTGTA
Source organism: Halioglobus sp. (assembly GCA_020443325.1). GTDB lineage: Bacteria > Pseudomonadota > Gammaproteobacteria > Pseudomonadales > Halieaceae > Marimicrobium. The sequence continues at coordinate 19,437 of JAGRIK010000276.1, read as the reverse complement.
AATCGTCCGTCGAATACCGGCTCCGGAAAGTGCTGGCCCCACGGCCCGGCGAAGCGTAACTCCGTAGCGAGTGCCAGCTGGAATTCCTGCGCCGACAGTTCCCCGTCCGATTCGATCACCGCCTGCAGGTGCACATCCTCGGCATGACGCTCAACTTCCTCCACAAACGCCGCCGCAAACGCCTCGTAGCCCGCGTGCGGCAATGTCAGGCCCGCCGCCATTGCGTGGCCGCCGAAACGCGTCACGAGGCCGGGGTGGCGGGTGGCCACCGCATCGAGAATATCGCGAATATGGATACCGGGGATCGAGCGGGCAGAACCCTTCAGTTCGCCGGTATCGCCATCGGCAAATACGATGGTGGGCCGGTGCAGGCGATCCTTGATGCGCGAGGCGAGGATACCGATCACGCCCTGGTGCCAGCCGCTCTGGTAGAGTGTCATCGCCACCGGCGCACTGTCCCCTTCCGCCAGCGACAGCTTCGCCAGTATGTCCAGCGCCTGGTCCTGCATGCCCTGCTCGATGACACGGCGATCCTGGTTCAGCTGGTGCAGCCGTGTCGCCCGCGACCGCGCATCCGCCATGTCTTCGCTCAGCAGGCACTCGATGCCAATCGACATATCTTCCAGACGGCCCGCGGCATTGATGCGCGGTGCGACGGCGAAGCCGAGATCGGATGCCACGACGGATGCGCGCTGCCGCGACGCCACTTCCAGCAGTGCCAGTATGCCGGGGCGACAATGCCCGCTGCGAATACGCCGCAGGCCTTCGGCCACCATGATGCGGTTGTTCCTGTCCAGCGGCACCACGTCGGCCACAGTGCCGAGCGCAACAAGGTCCAGGTACTGGGCCAGATTGACCTCGGGGCGCTGTGCAAACCAGTCCCTCGCGCGCAGCTCGGCCCGCAGCGCCAGCATGATGTAGAAAATCACACCGACACCGGCGAGCGCCTTGCTGGGAAAATCGCATCCGGGCTGGTTCGGGTTCACGATCACCTGTGCCTGCGGCAATTCCCGGCCCGCGAGGTGATGATCTGTGATGAGGGTAGTGATGCCCAGGCTGTTGGCAGCGGCGACACCCTCGATACTGGATATCCCATTGTCCACGGTGATGATCAGGTCGGGGTTGTCGCTGGCAGCGAGCGCCACGATTTCCGGCGTGAGGCCGTAACCGTACTCGAAACGGTTGGGAACCAGATAGTCCACGTGGCGGGCGCCGAAGGCCCGCAGCGCCGACACCACCAGCGCCGTACTGGTGGCGCCGTCGGCGTCGAAGTCACCGATCACCACAATGCGTTTGTCGGTAGCGAGCGCGTCAGCCAGCAGCGTTGCGGCGCGGTCGGCATGGAGTAACTGTGTGGGGGGCAGCAGGTGTTCCAGCGCCAGGTCGAGCAGCGCGGAGGACGCGACACCCCGTGCGCTGTAGACCCGTGCCAGCAGCGGGTGGATGCCGGCATCGGTGAGTGGCGCGGTAGCGGTAACCTGGCGCCGGCGGATGATTTTCTGCACGGTGTGGTCGGCCAGGTCAGGCCTTGATGTTAGCGCTGATAAAGGCCTGTACTGCGGCCAGGTCATTGGGCACCACGTCCATGCGCTCGTCGCGTTCAAACAGGTCCTGCAGGTGCAGCGGCAGCGCGACCACCTGGCTCAGGCCGGATTGCTTTATCGCATCCGGGAATTTGGCGGGGTGCGCCGTGGCCAGGGTGATGACCGGCGTGGCCGGCCCGATATCGCTGCGCAACGCGGCCCGCACACCGACCGCGCTGTGCGGGTCCAGCAGGTATTCACATTCACGCCAGGTGCTGGCGATCTGCTCACAGGTCTGCTCATCGGACACGCAGTGACTGCTGAACAGGGCGCGCGCGCGCTGCATCGCGGTATCCGAGAACTGGATTGCGCCGTCGTCAAACTCCTTCATCAACTGCGCGATGCGCGCGCCGTCGCGATCGTACAGGTCGAACAGCAGCCGCTCAAAGTTGCTGGACACCGTAATATCCATGCTCGGCGACAGGGAGTGCTCCAGCGGCTGGCGACCGTAACTCGCGTTCGTGAGGGCCCTGTGCAGCACATCGTTGCGATTGGTGGCGATAATCAGGCGCTCGATGGGCAAGCCCATCTGGCGCGCCAGGTAGCCGGCAAAGATGTCACCGAAATTGCCGGTGGGCACCGAGAATGCCACTGCGCGCGCCGGTGCGCCCAGCGCGACAGCAGCGTAAAAGTAATAGACGATCTGCGCCATGATCCGCGCCCAGTTGATCGAGTTCACGGCGACCAGCGAGCGCTCATCGGCCAGGAACCCCTGGTTGCCGAAGCTGGCTTTCACCATGGCCTGGCAATCATCGAAATTCCCCTCGACGGCGAGGTTGTGGATGTTGTCGCCGTGCACGGTGGTCATCTGGCGGCGCTGCACATCCGAGACGCGGTTGTGCGGGTGCAGTATGAAGATGTCGATATTCTTGCAGTGCTTGCAGCCTTCTATCGCGGCCGAGCCGGTATCACCCGAGGTCGCCCCCAGTATCACGACCTTCTGGTGTTTGCGCTCCAGCACGTAGTCGAGCAGGCGACCCAGCAATTGCAACGCGAAATCCTTGAACGCCAGGGTCGGCCCGTGAAACAGTTCGAGCACCCACTGGTTGGCACCGATCTGGACCATGGGCGCAACCGCGTTGTGGCGAAACTCGGCGTAGGTGTCCTCGATGATCCCGCGCAGGTCATCTGCCGGGATACAATCGTCCACAAAGGGTGCGATGATCTTCTGCGCGAGTTGCGGATAATCCAGCGCCGCCATGCCCGCGATGTCCTCGGGGCTGAATTTCGGCAGGGATTCCGGCACGTATAGGCCACCATCCGATGCCAGCCCCGTCAGCAGCACCTGCTCAAAATTGAGGGCCGGTGCCCGGCCCCGGGTACTAATATATTTCACTTGTCACTCACTCCCGTCTAACGCCCGGCGCGGCTAACCTTCCAGCGGTTCCACGCGAATGCGCGTCACCTTGCCATTGATCGTGTCCAGCGCCTCGATAAGCTGCACTGCCGTGTCGACACTGCCCTGCGCTGCCTTGTTCGTCAGCACGATGAGCGAGACCCGTGTCTGGCCCTGCGCTGGCGCTTTCTGGATCAACGCCTCGATACTGATTCCCTGCTCACTGAATATACTGGCCACCCTGGAGAGTACGCCGGGCTTGTCTTCCACCTCCATGCGCAGATACCAGGGTGTCTCCACCTGCGCCATCGGAATGATGGGCAGGTCGCGCAAACTGGAGCGGGCAACGGCCAGCGCAGGCACCCGGCCACTCTGCCCGACGCCAAAATCGCGTGCCAGGTCGACCAGGTCTGCCACCACCGCCGATGCGGTGGGCAGCGCGCCGGCACCGGCACCGTAATACAGTGTGGGGCCCACAGCGTTGCCCTCCACCAGGATCGCGTTCTTGACGCCGTCGACATCGGCCAGCAGCAGGTCATCCGGTATCAGTGTCGGATGCACACGCAACTCCACGCCGTTGCCGTTTTGCTTGGCGATACCCAGGTGCTTGATGATATAGCCCAGTTCCAGCGCGTAACCGACATCCTGGGTCGTCAGCTCGGTAATCCCCTCGGTGTACACGTCGTCAAACTTCAGCGGCATGCCAAACGCCAGCGACGCCAGAATCACCAGCTTGTGCGCGGCGTCGATACCCTCGACATCAAACGTCGGGTCGGCTTCGGCGTAGCCCAACGCCTGGGCCTCGGCCAGCACGTCGGCGAACTCCCGCCCCTTGTCCCGCATCTCGGTGAGGATAAAATTGCCCGTGCCGTTGATAATACCCGCCAGCCACTCAATGCGGTTACCCGCCAGGCCCTCGCGCAGGGCCTTGACGATGGGTATACCGCCGGCGATGGCCGCCTCGTAGCGCACTTCCACACCGTGTTCATCCGCCAGCGCGAAAATCTCGTTACCGAACTCGGCGATCAACGCCTTGTTGGCCGTGACGACGTGTTTGCCCGCGAGTATGGCCATTTCAACGAGTTCACGCGCAACCGTTGTACCGCCAATAAGCTCCACCAGGATCTCCACGTCCGGATCGCGCGCAACCTCGAAAATATCGCGGCTGACCCGGATACCCGATACATCGCAGGCGGGGTTGTCGCGGCGCGCACCCACATGCACAACCTGCAGGCTCGCGTGTGCCCGCGCGGCAATCAACTCGGCGTTATCGTGCAATACGGTGAGCGTACCGCTTCCCACCGTGCCCAATCCGCAAATACCTATTTTTACTGGTTTCAAACTTGTGCCTGCTCAGTTGAGTAATGGTTACGCCGCCACTGGTCAGGCGAAACCGTCGTTCTTGATCATACGCTTAATATTGCGAATCGCCTGACGGGTGCGGTGTTCGTTCTCGATCAGGCCGAAACGCACATAGCCCTCACCGAACTCGCCAAAACCAATCCCGGGCGACACTGCCACCTGTGCTTCCGTTAACAGCTTTTTACCGAACTCCACCGATCCCATCTCCCGGTAAAACTCCGGTATCCTGGCCCAGACAAACATCGTGGCCTTCGGTGGCGTCACCGGCCAGCCGACGGCGTTGAGCCCGCTGCACAATACATCGCGCCGCTTCTGGTACATATCCCTGATTTCGGACACGCAGGTCTGGTCGCCTTCCAGCGCCGCAATCGCGGCGACCTGGATCGGTGTGAACATGCCGTAATCCAGGTAGGACTTCATACGTGCCAGCGCCGCAACCAGTACCTTGTTACCGACACAGAAACCGACCCGCCAACCGGGCATATTGTAGCTCTTGGACATGCTGAAAAATTCTACCGCAACATCGCGCGCGCCCTCGACCTGGAGAATCGAGGGTGCCACGTAGCCGTCGTAGCACAGGTCGGCATAGGCCAGATCCTGGATAACCCAGATGGAGTGCTCGCGCGCGATGGCGATAACACGTTCGTAGAATTCCAGCTCCACACAGTGCGCGGTCGGGTTGGACGGAAAGTTCAGCACCAGCATCTTGGGGCGCGGCCAGCTGGTTTGTATCCCTTTCTCCAACTCGGCGAAGAACGCCTCCTCATTGTCGCCCATGGGCACGTGGCGGATATCCGCACCGGAGATCACGAAGCCATAGGGGTGAATCGGGTATGAGGGGTTGGGTACCAGTATCGCGTCGCCCGGACCGGTTGTGGCCAGTGCGAGATGCGCGAGGCCCTCCTTGGAGCCGAGTGTCACTATCGCCTCGGAGGCCGGATCCAGGGTTACGTCAAAGCGCCGTTTATACCAGTCGCAGATCGCCTTGCGCAGGCGCGGGATGCCTATCGACTGTGAGTAGCCGTGCGTATCACCGCGACGGGTGGTCTCTATCAATTTGTCGACAATATGGTTGGGCGTGGGCTGGTCCGGATTGCCCATACCGAAGTCGATGATGTCCTCGCCCGCCGCTCGTGCCTTCTTCTTCAGGTCACCAATAATATTGAAAACGTAGGGCGGCAGGCGCTCGATACGTCGAAATTGATCGTCCACGATAATCCAACTCTACAGGGCTCGCAGGCGCTCGCGCCGCGATGCAAAAAAGGGTGCAAACAGTACTGAGTCAGCCCCGGGCTGTCAACGCGGCGCGGGGCGCATAGGCATTATTGGCGGTATTCCCGGGCCAATCTCAGTTCAGCCCCAGATCACCCATCAGTTCAGCCGCAGTTCGGTAGCCGGGGATCATCTGGCCCGTCTGCGTGATGATGGCGGGCGTGCCGCGCACACCCAGGTCCTGTCCCAGCTTATACTGCGCGGCGATCGGGTTGCCCTCGCAGATATTCTCGGGCACCGCCGTCTTGGCGACCAGCTTGTTCAGTGTCTCCTGCGGATTCTCGGCACACCAGGCACTGGCCAGCTGCTTGAACGCATCGGACCCGACGCCCGCACGGGGATACGCGAGATAGCGGACTTCAACACCGTTCTTGTTCAGCTCAGGCACTTCGTGGTGCAGCTTCTGGCAGTAGTAACAGGTATCGTCAAAAAAGACGGAGACGTAGGCGCGTGTTTCACCCTCGGGCGAAAAGATAATCATGTCTTCCTTTTTGATCTTCGCCAGTTCCGCAACCCGCTGCTTGTCGCGGCGCTGGTCTGCCAGATTGACGTACCCGTCCTTCGTGACGGAGTAGAGATCGCCAACAATGAAGTAATCGCCTTTCAATGTCGCGTAGACGAGCGGGCCCTCATCGAGTTCCACTTCATACAGCCCGGGGATTTCGCTGGTCTGCGCACTGAGGACTTTCAACCCTGTACCGGGCGCTTCCATCGCGGCGCGCAATTTTTCCAACTGGGCCGGAGCGAGTGGCTCACCGCCCACCGCGATCTGGGCCGCCAGCGCGCAAATTACTACCAATACAGACTTCAAGCCTCGGTAAATCATTTTCTGTCCTCTGTCATCGTGGGCCAGACCCACTGTCTTTGCCAAACCGCTGCCCCTTGGAGCGCAGTTCGACCCGTTAGTTCCTCACCCGCGTGGATGATGCTTCTCGTGCAGTTCCTGCATGCGCTGCTGTGCGACATGCGTGTAGATCTGTGTGGTCGACAGATCGCTGTGTCCCAGCAACATTTGCACCACTCGCAAGTCGGCACCGTGGTTCAGCAAATGCGTGGCAAATGCATGGCGCAGCGTATGGGGTGACAAGTGCTTTTTAATCTCCGCGCGCTGGGCGTAGATTTTAATACGATACCAGAACGTCTGGCGAGTCATTTGCGTCCCACGGCGGCTGGGAAACAGCACATCGGAGGGAATTCCCTTGAGCAACTCGGGCCGCGCACCACGCAGGTAGCGATGCAACCAACCCAGCGCCTCCTCGCCCACCGGCACGAGGCGCTCTTTGCTGCCCTTGCCGAACACCCGCACGACGCCCTGGTTCATGCTGAGCTGGGCCAGCTGCATGCTGGTGAGCTCTGTGACCCGCAGCCCGCAGGCGTACAGCAACTCCAGCATGGTCCGGTCGCGCATCTCCAGTGCTATGTCTGGATCGGGCGCCCGCAGCAGCCGATCAACCTCTGTCTCTGACAGCGCCTTGGGCAGCGGGCGGCCCAGCCGGGGGCTCTCCACCTCCAGTGTCGGGTCAATCTCCAGTTTGCCCTCGCGCAACAGGTAGTGGAAGAAACCTCGTGCGCAGGACAGGAAACGGGCTGTGGAACGGGGCGACTTGCCCTGCCTCAATCTGGCACCTAGGTATCCCTGGAGGCTGGAGCGCGTCGCCTGGATGATGGAACTGCCCTCGGACTGCTGCAGCCAGTCGTTGAACTGCGTGAGGTCGCGGCGATAGGCTGCCAGCGTGTTATCGCTTAGGCCCTTTTCTATCCAGAGGGCGTCGATATAGCGTTCCAGGTCGGCGTTTGTCGCTTGGGTCACGGTCATGGGGTAACACTATCATGGATTGCTTTTGGAGATGATTGCCTTGGGCAGGAATGGTCCTTGCTTGAATCGAGCACCGGCCTTTTTGCCGTCAGGTCCTGCCGGGACACGCCGTGAACCCGTCCATGGGGGCTTGAGCTCGGCGTCCTGCCTCGCACAGTCCCGTCAGGACCTGACGGCAAAAAGACCTCATACTTAACCCGGAGATCTTTCTGTGGCGGCGGCACAAGTTGGAGCGGGCACAAAAAAGCGGCCACTTGGGCCGCTTTGGGAGTCTGGGAGTAAAGCCTAGAGCTTTTCCTTGATGCGGGCTGCGCGGCCGCTCAGTTCTCTCAGGTAGTAGAGCTTGGCCTGGCGGACGTCGCCGCGACGCTTGACTTCAATGCTCTCAACCAGGGGGCTGTATGTCTGGAAGGTCCGCTCTACGCCGACGCCGTGAGACACCTTGCGCACGGTGAACGCGGAATTGAGGCCGCGGTTACGCTTGCCGATGCAGATACCTTCAAACGCCTGCAGACGCTCGCGAGTACCTTCTTTTACACGCACCTGAACAACCACGGTGTCGCCGGGGCCGAACTCGGGGAGTTCTTTGCCCATCTGCTCCGCATTCAGCTCGGATATGATTTTGTTAGTGTTCATGTGGTACTCCTGTTACTGGTAATTCCCGTTCGCGGAGATATTCCGCCAACAATGTCTCTTCCTCGGGCGTCATGGCCCGACCCTCTAATAAGTCGGGACGGCGCTCCAGCGTTCTTCCCAGTGCCTGTTTCAGGCGCCAGCGGCGAATCTCTTCGTGATTCCCGCTGAGTAAAACGTCCGGCACATCCATGCCCTGGTATGTCTCGGGCCGGGTGTAGTGCGGACAATCCAGCAACCCTTCAACGAAGGAGTCTTCTCCCGCTGAACACTCGTGCCCCAGCACTCCGGGCAGCTGGCGTGTCACCGCATCGATGACCACCATGGCAGCCAACTCGCCGCCGCTCAATACGTAATCCCCGATGGACAGTTCCTCGTCCACCTCGGCCTCTATCAGGCGCTCATCGACGCCTTCATAGCGTCCGGCAACCAGTACAAACCCTTCGAGCTGTGCCAGTTCCATCGCCTTGCGATGATGGAACGGCTGCCCTTGCGGCGACAGGTAAATAACCCGGGCATCGTGCCCCGCCACTTCCCTCGCAGCGGCAATCGCCTGCTGCAGGGGATCAATCTTCATCAACATCCCCGGGCCACCGCCGTAGGGTCTGTCGTCTACTGTCCGGTGCTTGTCGTGGGTGTAATCCCTGGGATCACAGCAGGTCAAGCTCACCTGCCCCTGCCGGACAGCTCTTCCGGTCACGCCGTGTTCACCGACTGCAGCGAACATTTCTGGAAACAGGCTCACCAGCGCTATGCGCATTCTGTACGCCTCATTCCTCGTCGACGAACCAGTCGACCTCCATCAATCCCTCTTCCAGATCTACCCTCTGCACTGTATCGCCGGGCATATACGGGATCAGGCGCTCCCGCTTATCAATACTGCCTTCGCAGGCTTTTACCACCAACACATCGTTGGCGCCGGTTTCGATCAGGTAGTCCACTCGGCCGAGCAACACCTTCTCTTCTCCTTTCTTTGCTTCGTCCTGGCACCACACCTGCAAACCCTGCAGATCGCGCCAGTAATACTCTCCTTGCGGCAACGGTGGCAGCGTATTCGCCGGGACCACTACTTCGAGCCCCCGGTACTGCTCTGCCGTGGTGCGATCATCCACACTGCGGATGTGCGCTACCAGGCCCTTGCCTTGGGTGTTCACCGCGTCAAATTCCACGGCTTCATAAACACCACGACGTTTCAATTGCCAGGCCCCGAAGGCCTTGAACCCTTCCGGTGTTTCGGTATACGGGTGAATCTTCACCCAGCCCTTGATACCAAAGCAGCCGGTTATCTTGCCGACTACCAGCATCTCTCCAGCCTGGGCGTCACTCATCGATTCCGCCGCGTGAGCCGAACCGGGCTATCAAGCCGCTTCAGCGACGTCCTTCAGCAGTTTGACGACGCGCTCGGAAACCTGTGCGCCCTGGCTGCGCCAGTACTCAACGCGATCGGTATCGATGCGCAGCCGCTCTTCCTGGCCGCGCGCGCCCGGGTTGAAGAAACCTACGCGCTCGATAAAACGGCCGTTACGTGATTTGCGGCTATCGGTCACCGTGAGGTGGTAAAAGGGGCGCTTCTTGGCGCCACCACGAGCAAGACGAATTGTTACCATTTTACGTAATATCCTAAAAATGAGTGGGTATCTGCTGCGATCTAACATCAACGCCCACGACAAAAACGGCTGGCAAGCCGGAAAGGTGGCGTATCATACGGAAAATGCGCGGGAGTTTAAACCCTGCAGCCGAATATTTTTTAAGCAGATCGGGCGCCCGGCGTTCAGCGGGTGGGAAAGCCGCCGCCGGGGCCGCCCGGGGGCATCATCCCACCCAGGCCGCGCATCATTTTCTCCATACCGCCGCCCTTCATCTTCTTCATCATCTTCTGCATCTGCTTGTGCTGCTTCAGCAGGCGGTTGAGATCCTGCACCTGCGTGCCCGACCCCTGGGTAATACGGCGCTTGCGCCCGCCCTGTATGAGTTCCGGGTTGCGGCGCTCCTTCGGGGTCATGGAGTTGATCATCACCTCCATGCGCGCAAACATTTTCATATCGATGTTCTGCTGCGCCATCTGGGCCATATTGCCCATGCCGGGCAGTTTATCCAGCATGCCCGCCATGCCGCCCATATTGTTCATTTGCTGCAGCTGGTCGCGGAAATCCTCCAGATCGAACTTCTTGCCCTTTTTCACCTTGCGGGCGAGCTTGGCCGCTTTCTCTTTATCGACCTTCTGCTCGACTTCCTCGATCAGCGACAGCATATCGCCCATACCGAGGATGCGTGAGGCCAGGCGATCCGGGTGGAAGGGGTCCAGCGCGGTGGTTTTCTCGCCGACACCGAGGAACTTGATCGGCTTGCCGGTTATCGAGCGCACCGACAGCGCCGCACCACCGCGGGTATCGGCATCCACTTTGGTCAGCACGACCCCGGTCAGCGGCAGCGCCTCACCAAAGGCCCTGGCGGTATTGGCCGCGTCCTGGCCGGTCATCGCGTCTACGACGAACAGCGTCTCCACCGGCTTGACCGCGGCGTGCAGTTCGGCGATCTCGGCCATCATTGCCTCGTCGACGGCCAGGCGGCCCGCGGTATCGACGATCAGCACGTCGCTGAACTTGATCCGGGCGTGGGCCAGTGCCGCCTGTACAATCGCGACGGGCTTTTGCTCGATATCGCTGGCGAAGAAGTCAACGCCGACCTCACCTGCCAGTGTCTCCAGCTGCTTGATGGCAGCCGGGCGGTAGACGTCGGCACTCACCACCGTCACCTTTTTCTTGTCGCGCTCCTTGAGCAACCGGGCCAACTTGGCGACGGTAGTGGTTTTACCGGCACCCTGTAAGCCGGCCATCATGATCACTGCGGGCGGGGTCGTGGCTAGGTTCAGGCCCTCGTTGGCCGTGCCCATCACAGCTTCCAGCTCGGCCTGCACGATCTTCAGGAAGGCCTGCCCCGGACTGAGGCTCTTCATGACATCCTGCCCAACGGCACGCTGTTTCACCGATTCGACAAATTCCTTGACCACGGGAAGCGCGACATCGGCCTCCAGCAGCGCCATGCGGACTTCGCGCATGGTTTCCTGGATATTCTCCTCGGTTAAGCGCGCCTTGCCTGTGATGCTGCGCAGGCTGTGGGACAGCCGATCAGTTAAACTCTCAAACATTCTCTATCTCTCCTGAGTCGCGGACGCTCACGACATTAGTACGCGACGCTGGTCACTATTGATTCTGCGGGGACAAGCCGGTACAAAGGGCGCAGTATACTTTACCCCGGCCCCCGGTCCAACGAGATGTCTATCACTTTACTCGCCCCGCTCTGCGCACTGCTGTATCTGGCCGCGACCGGCTTGCAATTACTGCATCTCTCGCAACGCCACCGGCAGATTGATCGCAGCGTCCTGGTACTGGGGCTGTCGGCCCTGGTGTTACACGCGGGCATCGTCTGGAAAATCGCGTTCCCCGGCACCGGTGTGGACCTCGGGTTCTTCAAGATCGCCGCACTGCTATTCCTCGTGATCAATCTCGCCTGCGTCACCTCGCTGACACGAAGGCCGTTGCAGAACCTGCTGATTGCGCTGTTTCCGCTGTCCGCCCTCGCGGTGCTGGTGTCCACCTTTGCGCCCGACACGGCGCCTATTCTCAGCCACCTCAGCAGCGGCATGATCCTGCATATCAGCAGCTCCATACTGGCCTATGCCGTGCTCACACTGGCCGCAATCCAGGCAGGCGTGCTCGCGCTGCAGGACCACCAGCTGAAGCACCGCCACACGCGAGGGATTATCCAGATCCTTCCGCCGCTGCAACTGATGGAAAGCATGTTGTTTGAATTGCTCTGGATCGGCGTGGCCCTGCTGACCATCGCGATCGTGTCCGGCGCCGTATTTGTCGACGACATTTTTGCGCAGAGCCTGGTGCATAAAACGGTACTGACCATTGTCGCCTGGCTGCTGTTTTCCACGCTGCTGTGGGGACACTATCGCCTGGGCTGGCGCAGCAAAACGGCCGTGCGCTTCACGCTGGCGGGCTTTGCGATGCTGATGCTGGCCTTTTTCGGCTCAAAACTGGTGCTGGAACTGATATTGCAACGCGGCTAGAGCGCTGCACAAAAGCACTTGCGGGACTTGCCCCGACCCCTCTTTTTCTTCAAGATGGAACCCGTTTTCAACTACGAGGTCTAAACCTGCTTTGAACGAAGCACCGCTGGGATTACTCTTCTCCATTCTTGTTGCACTTATCTTCCTCTCCGGATTCTTCTCCAGTTCAGAAACTGGCATGATGACGCTCAACCGTTATCGACTGAAACATCTGCAGAAGCAACATCACCGGGGTGCCATACGCGCCGGCAAACTGCTGGCGCGACCGGATCGATTGATCGGCCTGATCCTGATCGGCAACAACCTCGTGAACATTTTTGCGTCGGCCATCGCCACCGTAATCGCGATTCGCCTGTGGGGCGATGCGGGTGTGTATATCGCCACCGGCTTCCTGACGCTCGTGATCCTGATCTTCAGCGAGATCACGCCGAAAACCGTCGCGGCATTACACCCGGAGAAAGTGGCCTTTCCCTCCAGTTTGATACTGCTGCCGCTGATGAAGATCATGTATCCACTGGTTGCGATGGTGAACTTCATCACCAATGGCATCCTGCGCCTGCTCGGGGTTGACCCCGAGAAGCAGCACGACGCACATGTGTCCGCCGATGAATTGCGCACTATCGTCACCGACGCCGGCAAGCTGATACCCGCGAGGCACCGGGAGCTGTTGCTGAATATCCTCGACCTGGAACACGTGTCGGTGGATGACATCATGGTGCCGCGGAACGAGGTTTACGGCATCGATCTCGACGACACCGACGACGAGATCCTCCTGAAAATCCAGTCCAGCGCACACACGCGCCTGCCGGTGTGGCGCGACGACATCAATAACATTGTGGGCGTGCTTCACATGCGCGACGTCAGCCGCATCATCCACAGGGAAGGCATCGACCGCGTGGCGCTGGAGCGGGAACTGGAAAAGCCCTATTTCATTCCCGAGATCACACCGCTGCACACGCAGCTGATGAACTTCCAGAAAAAGAAAGAGCCGCTTGCCGTGGTGGTCGATGAGTACGGCGAGGTAATGGGCGTGGTGGCGCTGGAAGATATTCTCGAAGAGATCGTGGGGGAATTCACCTCCAACCTGGCAGAGATGGCGGATAACATTTTTCTGCAGCGCGATGGCAGCTACATCATCAGTGGCACGTCCAACATTCGCGATATCAACAAGTCGCTGAACTGGGATCTGCCCACGGATGGCCCCAAGACCCTGAGCGGCTTGATGCTGGAATACCTCGAATCCTTTCCCGATGCCTACGCGGGGCTCACCATCGGTGAATACCGGCTGGAGATACTGGCGCTGGAAGGCAATGTGGTGAAGTCTGTGCGCGCGCAGCTGGCCACCTGATACGCCAATACGCAAATAAAACTAGAGCCGGATAGGATTGCTCGCCTGCAGGCGCTCCTGCGCCCTGCGTAAAATCTCGCGCTTCTGCTCGTCTGTGCTCATCGTCCAATCGGTGATTTCATTCGCCGAGCGGTAGCAACCCATACAGATATCGTCGTCGTCCAGCACGCAGACGGAGATGCAGGGCGATTTGGGCCCTGGCTCACTCATTCCTGCTCCCTGAGATGCTCGCTGTAGCGCCGCCCGTTCTCAACATAGTGCGAGGCGCTGTGTGCAAGACCCTGCTGGTGCTCGGGCGAGAGCTGGGATTTCACTTTGGCCGGCGACCCCAGCACCAGTGAACCATCCGGTATCTCCATGCCTTCTGTCACCAGCGCATTGGCGCCGATCAGGCAGCCCTTGCCCACTTTCGCGCCGTTGAGCACGACCGCGTTAATCCCGACCAGCGAGCCGTCGCCAATCGTACAGCCGTGCAACATGACCTTGTGGCCGATAGTCACGTTCTTCCCCACGGTAAGCGGAAAGCCGGGGTCCACATGCAGCACGGCACCATCCTGCACGTTACTGCCCGCCCCTATTTCGATGTGGTCCGCATCGCCGCGCAATACGCAGCCGAACCACACGGTGGCGTTCTCCTGCAGGGTAATATCGCCAATAAGAACGGCGTTGGGGGCGATGTAATGCCCGCTGCCCACCAGTGTGACCTGTTTATCGCCAAGGCTGTATTTCAAGGTGCTTGCTCCCAGTTGCGTTGTAAATCCAGTCCCGCATCGTAGGCGACATTGGCCAACATCACCAGTATCGCCGCCGTGACGCCCCAGACATTGTCATCACCCAGTTGATAGTGCGGAACCTTGCGTGAAACCCTGCCATCAGACATCGTTTCCAGACGGTAAATGCCTGCGTTGGCAAACGCCGCGAGTGGCGCAAAAAACACGCTCTCGAACTCATCGGTATCCACCACCAGCACGGGCGCGGCGGGAATGCTCGCGACGCAGGGGTAGACCTCAAAGCCGGTGCGGGTGATCAGCGGCTCAAATTCGCCCAGCGGATGAATCACGCTCGCGGGCAGGCCCACTTCCTCCATCGCCTCGCGCTGCGCTGTCTGCCACGGCGAGACATCCGTCAGCTCGCGCTTGCCACCGGCAAAGGCGATCTCTCCCGGATGATTGTGCAGGTGCATCGCCCGGCGCCCCAACAGTACCTGCGGCTCAGCTTCGTCCGTGAGCGCCACCAACACCGCAGCCTGTGGCCACTGCCCGTCGCCCATCGGGCTCAGCCACTTGTGGTCGTGCAGTGGCAGGCCTTTGTCGATACGTTGCAGGATAGCGTTATCCTCAATCATTCGGGCGGCAACTCTGTCACCAGCGCCACCAGGTCCCACGCGGGTGTTTCATACGGATGCGCCTCGATCAGCGCCGCCACGGCCGCGCGCACACACGCGCGCTCGCACACCAGCTCCACGCGGTACTCGGCGACAACTTCCACCTTGCCGCTCTGGCCAATAAACGGTTTGCTGCCCTCCAGCGGGCGAAACTGACCGTCCCCGAGCACCTGCCAGCAACAGCTGTCGTAGTCGCCGATCCTGCCGGCGCCGGCGGCGAACACCGCCGTCTTGACCATTTCCAGGTGGGACTCGGGCACATAGAAGCAGAGCTTATACATTACACCCCCCTCGCCTGTTGCTCGTAGAACTCGCCGGCAAACTCTTCCAGCCGCCCCGCCTCAATCGCGCCGCGGATACCCGCCATGTGCTGCTGGTAAAAATGCAGGTTGTGAATGGTGTTGAGTTGCGACCCGAGTATCTCGTTGCACTTGTCGAG
Organism: Halioglobus sp.; assembly: GCA_020443325.1. Taxonomy (GTDB): domain Bacteria; phylum Pseudomonadota; class Gammaproteobacteria; order Pseudomonadales; family Halieaceae; genus Marimicrobium. The sequence continues at coordinate 4,186 of JAGRIK010000276.1, read as the reverse complement.
GTGGTGCAGGTACGCCCGGCTGAAATTCTGGCAGGTATAGCAATCGCAGGCTTCATCCAGCGGCAGCGTACTCGTCTTGTGGCGGGCGTTGCGCAGCTTCAGCGCGCCGCTTGAAGTGAACAGGTTGCCGTTGCGGGCATTGCGGGTGGGCATCACGCAGTCGAACATATCGATGCCACGGCGCACGCCCTCCAGCAGATCGGCCGGTGTGCCCACCCCCATCAGGTAGCGGGGCTTGTCCTGTGGCAGGATCGGCGCCAGCGTCTCGAGCACATTGAGCATATCCTCCTTCGGCTCGCCCACAGAGAGGCCGCCAATCGCATAGCCGTCGAAGCCGATGGCCTCGAGCCCGGCTAGTGACTCCCTGCGCAGCTCGGGGTACATGCCACCCTGCACAATCCCGAACAGGGCTGCGGTATTGCCCGCGTGCGCCGATTTACTGCGCAGCGCCCAGCGCAGGGACAATTCCATGGATTCCCGTGCCTCGGCTTCCGTCGCCGGGTAGGGCGTGCATTCATCGAAGATCATCACGATATCCGCGCCGAGGCTTTTCTGGATGCGCATGGACGTCTCCGGATCGAGGAACACTTTCGAGCCGTCGACCGGTGACTGGAACTTCACGCCCTCTTCCGAGATCTTGCGCATCGCCCCCAGGCTGAACACCTGGAAACCGCCGGAATCGGTCAGGATGGGGCCATCCCAGCCCATGAAATCGTGCAGATCGCCGTGCTGCTCGATGATGTCGGTGCCCGGGCGCAGCCAGAGGTGAAACGTGTTGCCGAGCAGGATTTCAGCGCCGGTCGCGCGAATATCGCGCGGCAGCATGCCCTTTACCGTGCCGTAGGTGCCGACCGGCATAAAGGCCGGGGTTTCAACCGAGCCGCGCGGGAACTGCAGGCGCCCGCGCCGCGCCGCGCCATCGCTGGCCAGCTGTTCGAACTGCATGTCACAGGTGTGACTCATACCGGGCCCTGTAGTTGTGTGTTGGCGGTGATAAACATCGCGTCGCCGTAGCTGAAAAAACGGTACTGCTGCACAATCGCCTGCGCGTAGGCCGCCATTATAGGCTCCCTGCCGGCAAAGGCACTCACCAGCATCAGCAGCGTCGATTCCGGCAGGTGGAAGTTGGTCAGCATCGCGTCGACACTGCGAAAACGGTAACCCGGAAATATGAAGATATCGGTATCGCCGCGCAGCGGTTGTATCTCCCCGTTCTCCCGGCTTGCCGATTCAAGACTGCGCACCGCAGTGGTACCCACCGCAATCACCCGCCCGCCTCGCGCCCGCGTTGCCCGCACCGCCTCGCACACGCTCTCGTCGACCTCGAAATACTCCCTGTGCATCAGGTGGTTTTCAATCTCGTCCTCGCGCACCGGCTGGAACGTCCCGGCGCCGACATGCAGGGTGACGGTCGCCCGCCGAATGCCGCGCGCGTCGATCTGCGCCAGCAACGCCTCGGTGAAATGCAGGCCTGCCGTGGGTGCCGCCACGGCCCCCTCGCGCTTCGCGTACACCGTCTGGTAGCGCTCCTTGTCCGCGGATTCATCACCGCGCTCAATATAGGGTGGCAATGGCATATGACCGATGTCCTGCAGAATATCGGCCAGCGTGCAGCCATCCTGCGAGGCAACACAGAACAGCTCTCCCTCGCGCCCCGTCACCTGCAGGCGATGGGAACCGGGCTCACCGCGTGGCTCACGGCTCAGGTGGATCAAAGAGCCCGCTTTCGGTGATTTGCTGGCACGAATATGCGCCAGCGCCGTTTCGGGGCCGGTCAGCCGCTCAATGAGAATCTCCACATTGCCACCGGTCGCCTTGCGGCCCCAGAGCCTGGCGGGGATCACACGGGTATCGTTGAACACCAGCAGATCGTCGGGATTAAGGAAGTCCAGCAACTCGCGAAACTGGTGGTGGCTGACCACCCCGCTGGGGCCGTCCAGCACCAACAGCCTGCTGGCACTGCGCTCGGGCAGCGGATGCTGGGCAATCAGCTCGGGGGGTAATTGGTAGTCGAAATCGCTGCGTTTCATGGATAAAAAAGCCGGCGCAGGGCCGGCTCTCGCGTAAGCAGAAAAGCTTACTTCGCTTCTTCTTCCGCCGGGGCTTCTTCAGCGGGCGCTTCTTCTGCAGGAGCTTCGGCTTCAACTTCAGCCTCTGCTTCGGCAGCAGGTTCTTCTTCAGCCGCCGCTTCTACCACTGGCGCCGCAGGCACAGGTGCCTTGACCAGTTCTTCTTCCAGCAGGATGCGGACTTTCTCGTCACCGTTTACCGCCTTCTTGTTGGCGTCTTGCACCGCATAGCGCTTGTCACCACGCAGGTAGATGCTGTACTCGGCTGTTTTCTTGACTAACTTCATGGCCATGCTCTTTTCTCCCGGGATACTCAGATCACTCGCCCGATGGGGCGAAACTCAGATTATTGGTTCAGAATGAAACCGGGCGGCAGTGTACCTGCAAAGTCGCGAGGAGTTAAGGATAATTATTGAAGTTTCACCGCCGATTGCTATAATCCCGCGCTCTCCAGGGGGGAGCCACCTCAAGGCCTCCACCTACCTCTCAATGCCGGAGTGGTGAAATTGGTAGACACGTCGGATTCAAAATCCGATGCTAGCGATAGCGTGCCGGTTCAAGTCCGGCCTCCGGTATTACTATAAAAATAGCGATTTTAGTGGTTTTTAGTGATTTTAATTCAAATCCAAATACCTGCCAAAAAGTGGCTATGCACACTCCATGCACATTTGGCCGTTCCTCCTGGTGCAGGCTAAACTTTCCGCATGGATGACATAGACAAACGCATAAGGCGTTCTGCGCTTAGGCTCATCGCCATTAGTATCGCGGTGGGGTTTATGCTCGGCTTCGCAGTCGGTGCGATGGTGGTGTATCACTCAGTCGACCAGGTGATTGTTGTGCCGCTGACGCAGGGTATTGAGGTGTAATTTTGGCTAGAAGACGACCTCCACCCGGCCAGTGTGTGCATTGCTTGAAACACACAGAAAGGCTCAATTGGGACCATGTTTTTCCGGTGTCTTGGTATCCCGACTCCCACGACGCGCAGGAGGAAAAGTGGAAGGTGCCTAGCTGCCCCCAGTGCAATAGTAAATTGGGGGCGATCGAGAAAGATCTATTGATACGATTGGGGCTCGCCCTTAATCCAGACCACCCTGCCGCAGCCGGCATCGGAGAGAAGGCGATTAGATCGCTAGATGCTAACGCAGCTAAGACTGGCAAAGATCGCAAGCAACGCCAGCGGAAGCTGGAACAAATCCAAGCAGAAACTACAAATTTTGACAGCGCTACTAGCGAAAGCACTTATCCCGGTTTTGGCCCGGACAGGTTTCCTGAGCATACAAATCTGCTAAAGATAGGGATCAACGAAAAGCACATAGCAGACTTAACCAAGAAAATTGTTCGAGGAATGCTCTACCTTGACGAGGGGAAGTTAGTAGACGAGAGATTCCAAATCAACGTATACCCCATGAGGGAACATGATGCAGCACGCATGTTACAAATCGTGCGCGGGTGGAATGAGCGCGCCCATGAACCTGGCATCAAAGTACTTCGCGCCACAGTGCCAGAAGATCGCGTGACATCTGTCTTTAGAATTGAAATCTGGGGGCAGCTATTTCTTCATGCAATAGTGGACGCGAAGGAATCGCCTGACGGCACTCCCAATGAGCCATATTCCGACATTTGATTTCGCTTTAAATGGCATTTGGACGGTAGGGCAACTCTGTAAATTCGCAGAGCTAGAATCGAGGGCCGTTGCCAGCCCTCCAGGTGAGAGTCTGGCGCTACCGCAGTCCGCCCATCATCGTTTGCAGCCGGCCACAAGCTCGCGGATTGTGGCGGCCTCGTGAGAATCTTCGGGGTAATACTCAGCAAGGGCATTGAGAAAACTGATTTTCCTTGAAGGCGAAAGGGTGCCGTATACGTCTACGACGAACTGCACCTGCTGTTCAGGGGTGCGGGATCTCATGATGCCCGCCGTTTCCTCCCTCACGGTTAGCTGGCTCATTTGTACCCCCTCCGTTCTGCTTTCTCAGTCATGTTTTCCAGAAGCCCGGAGAGTCGCTCGGCAGCGGAAAACAGCATTGACGCTTGCGGGTCCCCACTGTCTAGCGTGAATGCAGCCTGTAAAACGCAGTGCAGCTCTCTGGCGAGTAAAGAAACATCGCCAGGGGATATAG
>JAGRIK010000275.1 GCA_020443325.1 Halioglobus sp. | reverse complement strand
GGACACCCTCGCCAGGTTTGATGCGGTTATCTGGAACAATGTCAGCGGCGATGTCCTGACCCTGTCACAGCGCAAAGTGTTTGAGGATTACATCAACGCCGGCGGAGGCTACGTCGGCATTCACGGCTCGGGCGGCGATGCCCTTAACTTCTGGGACTGGTATGTGAATACCTTGCTCGGCGCACGATTTATCGGGCATCCAATGGACCCGCAACTGCAGGATGCTGATATCCGCATTGAGGAACAGCCCAGTGGCATCGGTGCGACTGTGGCACCGGGCTGGACCATGCAGGATGAGTGGTATTCCTTCCAGACCAGCCCCCGTGCCGCCGGTGCCAGTGTTATTGCGACGCTGGACGAGGAAAGCTACACGCAAAAGGGGTATGGCGGCACCGACCTGCGCATGGGCGATGACCACCCGATTGTCTGGACTCGCTGTGTGGGGGACGGCCGCGTTTTCTACACTGCCATCGGGCATCGCCCTGAGGTGTATAACGTCCCACAAACTATCCGCTTGCTCAAAGATGGTGTGGTGTGGGCAGCCGGTAAGGGAAATTCCACATGCTCATTTGGAAAAGAACAGGAGATACAAGAATGAAGCTATGCGTAAACACCAACTTGCAGGTCATCAGAGCGGGTTTGGCAGTGTTGTTCATTGCCGCTGCCAATATTTCAGTCGCAGGGGCAGACACGGTGGTGGATTGTCCCCTGCGAGATGAGCCCTATTCGATCAATACGCCGCTTATGGATCTCCTGTTGAAACCCGAGGCGGTTACCGTCATCAATCGCCATATGGATGGCATGCTGGATAATATGCCGGAGAATTTTATGCGTACCGAGGCACCCTCATTCAGTGCCATTGTTACGTTGCCAAATCTGCTGGCGATGGGTGGCGTGACCACAGCGCCACCACAAGCGCTGGTCAGTGAGCTCGCGGCCCTGGATATCACTGATGCGGATCGCATTGCCCGTTGCGCCCGCTACGACGTCGAGGTGCCGCAATTGCAGGTTCCCGCCGGTACGCCCCGTGTATTGCTGTTTGAAAAAATGACGGGGTTCCGCGATGACCCCTCAGTAGAGGCGGCGACCGCAATGCTGGAGGGCATGGCCGAGCGCAACGGCTGGGCGCTGGTGCGAACTGAAAGCGGTGCTGCGATTACGCCTGAGATACTCGCGCTGTTCGACGTCGTCGTCTGGAATAACAACAGCGGTGATGTGCTCACGCTCAGTCAACGCAGTGCCTTCGTCGACTACATTGAAAATGGGGGTGGCTATGTTGGCATTCACGGGGCGGGTGGTGATCCAAACTATATCTGGGACTGGTACGTCGATCAGTTACTGGGGGCGCGGTTCATCGGTCACCCGTCCGATCCGCAGTTCCAGGATGCAAAAGTGGAGGTGGAGGAGACGGACAGTGGCATCGGTCGTGGTCTTACACCGGGCTGGATCATGAATGACGAGTGGTACTCTTTCAAAACGAATCCGGCTGCTGCCGGCGCTACCGTGGTAGCGCGTTTGGACGAATCCAGTTATTCACCCAAGGGTCGAGGGGGCCAGGATTTGCGTATGGGCGAGCACCCCATTGCCTGGACACGCTGTGTCGGGGACGGTCGTTCCTTCTATTCTGCAATCGGGCACCGACCGGAAGTGTACGCAGACCCACACTATGTGAAACTGCTGGAGCAGGCGACTCTGTGGGCAGCGAACAAGGGCAACACAACCTGCCGGCAGGGCCGGGAAATACCATCGTCAGAGGAGGCGTAATCACAATGCTTAATTTTCGAAACAGGGAACTATGCGGTGTCTTGCTAGCGGTATTTGTCGGCTTCGCCACACCGTTGTCGGCGCAAACTGACAGCAGTGTGGACGCTGTCTGCACAGGTGCGTTTGTGACGGAGCCCGCGGCGGGCAATCCGATACCGTTGCGTGATCCTGCGCCCGGCGAGAGTGCCGAGTTATGGGAAAATGTAGGTATGGGTGGTTGCAGTGTGCGCAATGTGGTTGATCCAACACTGACGCCGGTGCTGCCGGAGACAGGTAAGGCCACGGGTGCCGCAGTCATTGTCGCCCCTGGCGGTGGGTTTTTAATGCTCGCTGTACAGCACGAGGGCTACGATGTCGCGCAGTGGCTGGCGCAAAAAGGCATAGCCGCTTTCGTATTGAAATACCGTACAAGGGCAACACCGGTTGACCCCAAAGGCTATCAGGGAATGACGGCTGAACTGATGGCGGACATCAACAGCAAAAAACCGATATTGGCCACGCCAGAGGCGCTGCAGGATGCGATGGCAGCAGTGCGCCTGGTGCGATCAAGGAGCGAGGAGTGGAGTGTTGATGCCGATCGCGTCGGCTTTGTCGGTTTTTCGGCGGGAGCGATTACCGCGCTAGGTGTAGGTTTGCAGGCAGATGATTCCTCGCGTCCCGATTTCATTGCCCCTATCTACCCGCCCATGGAGCCGCAGAAAGTCCCCGCATACGCACCACCCATGTTTCTTGCCATTGCGCTTGATGACCCGCTCTTTGCAATCAAGAGTGACCTCGGTTTGATTAATGCATGGCGACAGGCTGGGATACCGCTGGAAGTACACCTGTACGAGCGGGGCGGGCACGGTTTTGGTATGAGCGGGAAAACAGCGGCAGCGGCGCTGTGGATTGACCAATTCTACGTCTGGATGAAAGACAGCGGCTTTCTTGCCAAAGCGGAATCCGTTGTCCAGGCAAACGCTAAAGGGTATTCAGTTGCCAACACGACCATTGGCGAATACCTGGCTCACCCTGCGACCAAAGCGATACTGCTAAAACACCTGCCGATGATCGCCAACAGTGATCAGATAAACTTGATGAGCTCGCAAACCCTGGTGGGGCTACAGATGTATACGCCGGATCAGATTACAGCCCAGGTGCTGGATGCGATTCAGGCGGATCTGAATGCGCTCCCCGCACCGACGCCCTGATGGGTGCAGACAGGAGTAGCACATGGCCCGGGTAACATTGGTAAAGAGGCCCGACGATTATCCGTATCTAATCAATTCGGAGACCGGGCGCGAACTCGCCCGACTTTTTGAGTATCTTCTTCCCGGTGTGGCAGACCCTCGTATAGACGAGTCTCACGATGGCATTGCAATCGCAGCGCACAACCCCGGGCTCGCAACGCAGTTGGCGCAGCTCAGCCGCTTTATGGCGCTGGACCTGCCCTGGTGTGAGCGACAGGACCTGCGGGAACTGGCGATCCAAGTGGTGAACCACGAGTTGAAATGTACGTATTCATTCCGGACGCGTGTTGCGGTCGCTGCGGCGGCCGGGGTGAGCCCGGATGCCCAGGATGCACTATCGCAGTGGCAAACCAGTTCACTGTTCAACCAGGAACAGCGGTTGGTGATTGAGTATACTGAGGCGGTGATCCGGGGGGAGGTATCCGACGCGCTCTTTTGCCGGGTGGCAAAAGCCTATACGGAAAAAGGCGCGGTTGAATTCACAACAGTGGTGGCCTTCTGGTCCTTCTGGGCCATGTTGCTGAATGCCACGCGACCCGATACGGGAGATACTGCCTGATACAGATTTCAGGTGCCGCGCCGGTTACAGCTTCCTGCGCGTTAACGTGGGTTCATCTGGCGCCGGCATACCGGGTGGCGGGCCGTAGTCCGGACACTCGACCAGTGCGGCAGACATGTCGATGGGGCCGCGATAATGCAGCCCGAAGTGCCGCAACTGGAAGCGCCAGCGATCGCTTTCCTGGACATAGCGATCGTAGTAAACACCAATCGTCATCGCAGATGTGCCATCCACCATTTTGGTTAATTCGGTAACCTGTATCCGACCGGTCGCCGTACCCTGTGCAACCTCCAGCACAGGCAGGCCCAGAATCAGCGTAACCCGCTCGCAGTCTGCCAGCAGTCGCGAAAACGCTGCGCCAATATCCGTGCGCCCGATAAACTCCATTCCCGCCAGTTTCCAGCGCGCATCTTCCGTGAAACAATTTTCGCAGGCGGAAGCGTCGTGGCGCCAAACAGCATCGGAGAAGTGTGCATACAACTGCCGGATACCACTTTCGGCCTTGATGAAATCAGTAGTCATAAATTACTCCTTAGCTCCAAGGCATCATTTGGGAACAGGGAAAATACCTCCCAAATGTTGTCGTATTGTTATTGCTCGGTCGACATTATCAGGCATGTGGATACTAATGTACACATGTGTCCTTTATATAATATCTTCGAAAAAATCCCGATATTTCCAAAGCTTGAAGATCATTTTGTGAAGCTGGAGGCACTTCAAGTCGGCAAATTTACATGGATTGAAATGGTGCGGCACCTGGATCAACAGGAACGCTGGTTCAATTCAGGATGATCTAAATTGAGTTGCAGTTGTGGGAAGCAGGAAGAGTAGGGTGCTTTAAGTAGGGGAAGCGGTATGGTCTATCTACGTTCGGATCTTTTAATAATGGCGGTGGGCTAAGGATTTGAACCTTAGGAGGGGATAAACCCTCAACGGTTTTCAAGACCGCCGCTTTCGACCACTCAGCCAGCCCACCGGAAACTTTTTTGATAGTCGCTACGCGTCTGGCGCGAAGCGAGCGAGATTATACAGCGATCAAAACAGGACACAAGAGGTGCATGACCTCTTGTGTCCGATGTTAAGCAACGGCGTCAGGATTGAGCCGCCGACTGCGCAGGAATTTCCTCTGGCCGCGGGCCGCGAGGATCATTGCTGGCGCGTGGAACAACGCGGCCGCTGGCCTGAGCCGGCGGTTGCACAGTCTCGCTGAACAGTGTCCTGTGAGACGTGCTGCATTCCACAACAACCGGGCGCGCTTCCACCCTGGGGTCGTTGACAGCCCTGCCGTTGGCGGTAATTCCGTCTGTCGAGCGGGGTTTCTCAGGCTCCGCAGCGACTTTCACCGGTTCGGCGACTGTCACCGGTTCAGCGGACTTAACCGGTTCAGCAGCCTGGGTTATCGGAGCGACATCCGCTGCTACGGGTGCAGCCGCGGCGACCGTCTCGATAGCGGCCGGCTCGTTGTCCGAGTTGGACGGTACCTGCTCCCACCCGTCATCAGAACCGGACCCGAGGGCCTCAACCTTCTCACTGTGTGGGGCGTGAGTTTCCTCTACGACAGCCTTGTTGCCGTCTGCATCCTGGGAGATGGCAGGGGCCGGGGGCGTCGCCAACTCTGCAGCTACGGACTGCTCCTTCTGCTGTTCAACAGGTTCACTGCGCACTGCCGCTACCTGCGTATCGTCACCGGCATTCTCATCAGTTTGCGGCTTGCGTCCGCGGTTGCGTCGACGGCGTTGCGGTTCGGACCGTTTTACATCACTGGGCCGCTTGCGCGGCTTGTCCTGCTGGTTGCCAGCATCCTGTCCCTGCGTTTCTGTCGCTTCAGTGGATTCAACTTGCGCGTCGTCCTGGTTTCGTCGCTGGTTGCCGCGGTTATTCCGACGGCCTTCCCCGGACGACCCAGCGGTAGCTTCATTGGAGCGAGCGCGTCGCGGTTGCGTGCGCTTTTCCTCATTGTCGGCACTCTTCGCGCCATCTGCTGCTACTGCAGTGTCCTGGTCGCGATTCTGTTGACGCCCCCCGGAACCACGACGACGGTTTCTGTTCCTGTTGCTACTGGACGATTGTCCCTGGGAGGTTCGGCGAGGTTTCTGCTCAGCGGCACTTTCCGCCTTCGCAGGCTTGGTTTCAACTACCGGCTCGGCAGGTTTCGTGCCCACCAGAGCGCTGACCAGGCGGGAGAGAATGCCCGATTTTTTGGGCGCTGGCTGTGGCGTCGCGGGTTGTGTTTGTTGTTGCGCCGGCGGCTGCGCAGCAACAGTCTTTTCACTGGCCACAAAAGGTGTCTGTTTCTGCGTGACGCCCTCGACAGCTGCCTTTTGCAGCGGCGCAACAGCGGTGTGTACGTCGCTGATGGCCTCTGCATCCGGTACAGTGATATCCACTGCGTAGCTGACTTCATGCCCGCCATCCACTTCCTCTGTACGCAGGCGCTGGACTTCAAAGTGCGGTGTCTCAAGATTGGGATTGGGTACCACCAGTACGCGTACCTTGGCATCCTGTTCGATTTCGCCCAATGCGGCCCGTTTTTCGTTCAGCAGGTAGGCTGCGACATCCACCGGGACGATAGCCCTGACTTCTGCAGTGCGGTCCTTGATGGCCTCTTCCTCGAGCAAGCGGAGGATCGAGAGCGCCAGGGACTTGGTGTCGCGGATGCTACCCTGGCCAGTACAGCGCGGGCAGACGATAGCGCTGGTTTCCCCGAGAGAGGGACGCAGGCGCTGGCGTGACATTTCCAGCAGGCCGAAACGCGAGATGCGCCCGACCTGAACGCGCGCCCGATCAATCTCAAGTGCGTCGCGCACGCGATTTTCTACCGCACGCTGATTCTTGGGCGACAGCATATCGATGAAATCGATCACTACCAGGCCGCCCATATCGCGCAGCCGCAGTTGTCGTGCAATTTCATCCGCTGCCTCAAGATTGGTATTCAGCGCTGTTTCCTCGATGTCGCTACCGCGGGTTGCGCGCGCGGAGTTGATATCGATGGAGATCAGTGCCTCGGTCGGGTCGATGACGATTGAGCCACCTGAAGGCAACCGGACTTCGCGCTGAAATGCGGTTTCGATCTGGCTTTCAATCTGGAAGCGGTTAAACAGGGGGATATTGTCGTCATAGCGCTGTATACGGGCGCTGTACTTGGGCATAACCTGCGCCACGAAGTCGGAGGCCTGCTTGTAGGCATCCTCGCCGTCAATCAGGACCTGGCCGATGTCATCGCGCAGGTAATCGCGCACCGCGCGGATGATCACATTGCTCTCGCGGAACAGGAGATCCTTTGGCTTGGCCTTTTCAGCGGCTTTGGAGATCGAATCCCACAGTTGCAGGAGATAGTTCAAATCCCACTGCAGTTCTTCTGCTTCCCTGCCGACTCCGGCGGTGCGGATAATGACGCCCATGCCTTCCGGAATTTCAAGGTCACTCAGCGCCTCTTTCAACTGCGAGCGGTCATCGCCCTCAATGCGGCGAGAGATACCACCCGCGCGAGGATTATTGGGCATGAGGACCATATAGCGCCCGGCCAGACTGATAAAGGTTGTCAGGGCCGCGCCTTTATTGCCGCGCTCCTCCTTGTCGACCTGGACAATGACCTCCGTGCCTTCCTTGACGATATCCTTGATCTTGAGGCGGCCATCGCCACCAGCCGGCTTACGGTAGAAGTATTCCCGTGCGATCTCCTTGAGTGGCAAAAAGCCGTGGCGCTCGGCGCCAAAGTCGACGAACGCAGCCTCCAGGCTGGGTTCTACGCGGGTGATTTTGCCCTTGTAGATACTCGCCTTCTTCTGCACGCGGGTTCTGTTTTCGATATCGAGATCGTAGAGGCGTTGCCCATCGACCATTGCTACGCGCAACTCTTCGGGTTGAGTTGCATTGATTAACATTTTTTTCATAGTGCCATTACCTTGTGACTGCAGGCACGGCGGGGCAGGGGATCAAATATAAAGCCGGCTCAATGCCGGTCAACGGTAGCAATTGGCTTGAAAATACTAATATTTTCAGCCGCTTACCGAGTGCGGCCAGCAACAACGCTGACACTGGCACACGGGTATCGTGTTAACACTGACCACGGACTAGAGCGTGGTCTTTACAACGTCAGGCAGTAAATAGTGTGGTGCTGAACCTGCCTTTTTGCTAGTGTCGCAGCACCTGAGGCCTGCGACGACGCTGATAGTTCTTTATAACTGATTCTGTGTCCCGGCAGTGCTTGCTGCTCGGTTCATATCATTGTCGCCCAGCAACCCAGTGCACGTTTCTCTATTTGCGTGCACTTTGTTACAACGTCGACATCCATTAAGTTTGTGTGGTTGATCTGGCGGCCGGGCATCTCATGTGCCGACCCAAACATTCGCCAGGGGCTTATCCATCACCAAACCCAGCTTCAAAACTCAGGCAGGTGCAACCACAGCGCCGACTATAACAGCATATGGAAAAAATTAACATGATTCGTAAAGCCCGTGCCCGCTAGCCCGGATAGCCGATCGCCACGGCAGGCGCGCTTTCTGACGGTAGGCGACGAAGCCGCCGGGCAGCGCCTGGATAACTACCTGATTCGAGAGATGAAGGGGGTTCCCCGTACACGCCTTTATAAGGCGCTGCGCAAAGGTGAGGTGCGCGTGAACAAGGGCAGGGTCCGGGCGGATTACCGACTGGCCCTCGGTGACGTGGTTCGACTCCCGCCGCTGCACCAACCGGAACCCTCGGCAGCCCCCCGTATTTCACACCAGCAGGCGGAGCAGGTTGAGCGGCAGATTCTCCACGAGGACGATAACCTGCTGGTTATCAATAAACCCTCCGGCCTGGCGGTGCACGGCGGCAGCGGGCTGAGTTTCGGCCTGATCGAATGCCTGCGGCACATTCGCCCCGATACCCGCTACCTCGAACTGGTCCACCGCCTGGATCGCGATACGTCCGGGGTCATCCTGATAGCAAAGCGCGCGCCCATTCTGCGTGAATTGCACCGGCAGTTGCGCGAAAAGCACATCGACAAACGTTACCTGGCCCTCGTTGCCGGCAAATGGCCCAGAGCGGTGCGGGTTGTGGATGCGCCGCTGGAGAAGAATGTGCTGCAGTCCGGAGAGCGTATGGTGCGTGTGAACCGCGAGGGCAAGCGAGCGGTCACCGAGTTCAGTGTGGTAGAGCGCCTGCAGGGCGCCACCCTGATTGAGGCCCGGCCTATTACCGGGCGCACGCATCAAATTCGGGTACACGCCCAGCATGCGGGTTTTCCCCTGCTGGGAGACGCGAAATACAGCAACGATGCAACGGAGAGCTTTGCGCGCCAGATTGGCCTAAAGCGATTGTTCCTGCACGCGGCATCCCTGCAGTTTGCGCTACCGGATAGTGGTGAGCTCGTTTTTCGAGCACCTTTGGATCTGGAGCTGGAATCAGTGTTAGATAAACTTCGTAACTAGTTGTTATATGGGTTATTTTGACGTGGTATTTGAGAGGTGTTCAGGGCGTGATAACGCATTGCGCGTGGCGACTTGTTCTCTCGTACCAGTTCAAGTTTCCCCGGTTTCAGGGGCTTCATTTACCTTAGTCGCTGTTTCTTTTTGGGTCCTTGTGGTTTTTTGCCTGGGTGTCACCGTGGTGCAGGCAGAGCAGATGTCAGCTGCGCAACATGATGTACGCAGGGTAGTTATGCTGAACGCGACCGATCCCCAATTGCCCGCCTTTATTGCGCTGGATAATGCCCTGCAAGCGGCTGTTTTAGAACAAAGTGCTTTAAATATCGATTTTTTTGACGAGACGCTTGATGCCTATCGATTTGGGTCCTCGAGGCTGGAGGAAAAACTGCTCGCGCTTCTGGCAGAAAAGTACAAGAACGTGCCGGTGGACGTGGTGGTTGCCTATGGGGCGGCAGCGCTGGCGTTCGCGAAGCAACATCAGGAAGCGATCTGGCCAGGTGCGGCAATTGTATTTAACAGCGTGTCGAATGAAAGCCTGACCGATTTAGGGCTGGGTAGCAGGACGGCTGGCGTTCCGGTCGACCTCTATTTTGAAGAAACAATTGAACTCGCGCTGCGTCTGAGGCCGGAAACCACTCGGATTGTGGTCGTGGCCGGGGATTCGGAGGCAGATCGCAGGTCATTGCTAAAAGTTCGTTCTTTGTTGGAGTCGCATAAAAAAACGATCGACGTTCAGTACCTCGCGGGGCTTTCACTGGCAGATACCGAGGCGGCTTTAAGGGCTCTTCAAGATGACGCGATCGTGCTGTACCTGACGATGTTTCGCGATGGCTCCGGCTCACCACTGGTGCCCGGGGATGTATTGAAGCAGTTGGCAAGTGCATCCCCGGTGCCCGTTTTCGGTGTGTTTGAGACGTATCTTGGTCAAGGCATAACTGCTGGAGTCATTACGAGTTACAGTGCGCAAGGGCGCCGGGCCGGTCAGATCGTTGCGCGGATCCTCGGTGGCGAGGATCCAGCTGCCATCGGCATCGACGTGCCGGTATCAGCGGGTTGCATGGCGGACTGGCAACAGTTGAACTACTGGGGAATCCCGGAGCACTTGCTGCCCCCTGATTGCGATGTCCGGTTCAGGGAGGAATCGGCCTGGGAGCAATATTACTGGCAGATACTGGCGGTCCTTACGGTCGTACTGGTCCAGTCGCTGCTGATTATCCTGCTCGTGCTGAATCGTCGCAGACTAGGGCGCGCGCAATCAGCGTTGCAATCCGAATATGCGTTGCGCGCCGACAGCGAAAAAAATGCCGCTCTGCTGCAGAGGCGGCTGACACGGTTCAGTAGGCAGCGGAGCCTCGGGGCGATGGCGGCGACTATTGTTCATGAGATCAGTCAACCCCTCATTGCAATCCAAAACTACACGCAGGCGGCGAGGCGCCGATTTCAAGGAAACGGCGCAGATAAACCCAAAATCCTGGAGCTGCTCGGCAAGATTCAGGGCCAGGCGGAACGAGCGGGTGCGATCACACAGCGGGTTCGTGCCCTGGTCAACAGCAACGAAGTGCAGATGACCCGCGTATCACTCTCCACACTGATTGATGAGGTTATACCCATGCTGGAATCGGATTGCGCCACCGCGGGCTGCCGCATCCATTACCAGCCCGCCGACAATCTGCTGCCAGTGATGGTCGATCCCCTGCAAATACAGTTGGTGTTGCTGAACCTGCTGAGTAATGCCGTACACAGTGTTTCCCGCTCAGGGTCAACAGAAAGAGTCATTTCGATCGCCACCCGTATGTTCAGCAGCGAGTTGGTTGAGGTGAGCGTGACGGATGACGGCCCGGGTGTTCCGCCGGATCAGGTTGAGCAAATTTTCGAGCCGCTGTATTCCGATAAGGCAGGCGGCATGGGAATGGGGCTTTCAATCTGTCAGGATATCGTAGGCTTACACGGCGGGCGTATCTGGTACGAGGCGAATCCTGCCGGGGGCGCAATTTTCCGATTTACGCTGGGGACCTCCGATCTATGAAGAGCAACACGCAGGCTACCGTATTTATCGTCGATGACGACGATGCAGTGCGCGATTCTATTGCGGAACTGGTCGAATCAGTTGGCCTGCAGACCCAGAGCTATGACTCGGCGCTGGCATTTCTTGACGTCCTTGAGCCGGGTCGTCCCGGGTGCCTCGTGCTTGATGTCAGGATGGCTGGAATGAGCGGCCTCGTGCTTCATAAGCAGCTCAACGAACTGAAAATAAACCTGCCTGTTATTATACTCACCGGTCATGGCGATGTACCGATGGCGGTTGAAGCGATGAAAAACGGCGCGCTAAATTTCTTGCAGAAGCCCTATCGTGATCAAGAACTCCTGGACAGTATCAATGACGCGCTGTTGCAAAACGGCGGTGATGAGCTCTGTGCCCGGACACAGGACAGCTTCGAAGAAAATCTGTCGACGTTGACCGAGCGTGAGAGAGAAGTGTTTGAACAGTTGCGCTATGGAAAGTCCAGTAAGCAGATCGCTGTACAACTGGCCATCAGTCCGCGCACTGTAGAAGCACACCGTTATCATTTGCTGCACAAGTTGAATGTGTCTTCTGTGAAGGAGTTGCTGTTATTTCTGGCTGGCCAGTCATCCGAAAAATAGTATCATAAATGCCACTGCTGCTACTTACGTAGCCTCAGTAACCATGCGTATATCCTCCATCCTTTCATCAATTTAGACTCCCTACATCTACAGATGTGAATACCCGATTGTTCGGCTGCGATGGCTTTTCGAATTTGGTGTCGATGCGCTGAACGACGGAGCCCTGGAGTCTCTATGAGCGCCAGTAAAGTTGTCATAGTGAGCGACTATCCTGATCTACGCTTGTCCCTCGAGCTGCTGGTTACGGAGGCCGGTCTCGATGTCGCAACGGCGAATTCTCAACAGCTTTGGTTTCCGGCCGTGGGGTCGGCCCCTGCGTGTTGTGTGGTATTTGATGTACCCCAGGGTGGCCTTCGGGCACCCGACCAGATCGCCAGGTTTTCTGTTGTTTGCGCATCTTATCCCGTGCTGGCCCTGGCAGAGGCGGGAGATGTGTCCACGGCAGTACTGGCGATTAAGCAGGGTGCGAAAGATGTAGTTCAAAAACCGATCAACAACCGGTTGATCCTGGAGCGGATCAAGTTAATTAGCGCGGTGTGGCAGTGACCTGGCCAAACGCGATGTGCGGCCTTTGCATCCCGTGGTACGTAAGTAATGTAGGTAGTGCTACGGATTGTGTTCGAGACTACTTCAGATAGACTTTTTTTGCGGTGTTTGGTCTGCAACCGAAGTGGTCGATGGTTAAACTATCCGAATAGCAACGGAATGAAGCCGTGAATGAGTACTTGTTGTTCAATGGTATTCCCGGCAAAGTTGCTGGGTCAGACGCTTGCAGGCTACTTTCTTGACCAGATGATGAATGCGATGCATGATGCGAAACATGCGGGCCATGCTAGGGAATAGACAAGTTGCACGAGTAAAAAATATCCTGACGGGAGCTCCGCGAGTCGCGCCAGCTTTTTGCACGACTGCCGCCAATGCGCGGTATAAACCTTTTATCCACATAGTGAAGGGAATACATGTATGAAACACTTTCGAGCCTATTTTACCGGCCTCTTCGTGGGGCTGGTCGCGAGCTTGGTGTCAGTCGCCCCGGCTTACTCAGCCGACTCTCTGGCGTCCTGGAATGACGGGCCCACCAAGCAGGCGATACTCGATTTTGTAAAGAAAACGACGGATCCCAAAAGCGGCGACTTTGTGCCCGTTGAAGATCGCATCGCCACGTTCGACAACGACGGTACCCTGTGGGTCGAGCATCCGATGTACACCCAGTTGGCGTTCGCACTGGATCGCGTCAAGAAGCTGGCACCGGAGCACCCCGAGTGGAAGACGACACAGCCATTCAAGGCAGTGCTCGACAATGACATGAAAGCGCTGGGCGCCGCAGGTGAAAAAGGCCTGCTGGAACTGGTGATGGCTTCCCATGCAGGCATGAGCACCGCCGAGTTTGAAACCATCGTCAAGGACTGGTTGGCCACCGCGCGTCACCCGCGCTTTAACAAGCCCTACACTGAGCTGACTTACCTGCCGATGGTCGAGTTGCTGGAGTACCTCCGCGCCCACGATTTCAAAACCTACATCGTCTCCGGTGGCGGTATTGAGTTTATGCGGCCGATGACACAGTCGGTATATGGGATTCCGCCCGAGCAGGTCATCGGTTCCAGCATTAAGACGCAATACGTGATGAAAGACGGCAAACCGGAGCTGATGCGTTTGGCCGAGATCAATTTCATAGACGACAAAACCGGCAAGCCGGTTGGCATCAATATGTATATTGGCAAGCGACCTGTCGTGTCATTCGGTAACTCCGATGGCGACCGGCAGATGCTGGAGTGGACCGGCGCAGGCGAGGGCGCACGGCTGATGGGACTGGTATATCACGATGATGCCGATCGCGAATATGCGTATGGCCCCGCTGGCGGACTGCCAAACTCTCCGTTCGGGACTTTCTCCCAGTCCACGATGGATGAGGCAAAAAAGAGTGGCTGGCAGATTGTCAGTATGAAAAACGACTGGGCGCGCATCTTCTCTTTCGATGCTCCCGCCAAGTAAACTCGCCACAACTTATCAAAATGGGGTCAGAGTAAAAATTGAACGTCGGTTTTTACTCTGATCCGAAATATTTCTGGAGGAAATAGTGATGAAATATATGAAGTTGACCGTGATATTTTTCTCGGCTTTGCTGCTGTTGCAGGGGAAGGCCTTCGCAGCTGACAAACCCAATATCCTGTTCATCGTATCCGATGATACCGGCTATGGAGACCTCGGCCCGTACGGCGGTGGCCCGGGGCGCGGTATGCCCACGCCCAATATTGATGAACTCGCAAACGCCGGCATGACATTCTTTTCGTTCTATGCCCAGCCGAGCTGCACACCCGGCCGCGCGGCTATGCAGACGGGGCGCATTCCCAACCGCAGCGGTATGACTACCGTGGCTTTTCAGGGGCAGGGCGGCGGTCTGCCAGCAGCGGAATGGACCCTGGGCTCGGTACTGAAGAAGGCCGGTTACAAAACCTATTTTACCGGCAAATGGCACCTCGGTGAGTCCGACTACGCACTGCCCAATGCCCAGGGCTACGATGAGATGAAGTATGTGGGGCTCTATCATCTCAATGCCTACACCTATGCCGATCCGACATGGTTTCCCGATATGGATCCCAAACTGCGTGCGATGTTCCAGAAGGTCACGATCGGATCGCTTTCAGGTAAAGCGGGTGAGAAGCCGAAGGAAGATTTCAAAATCAATGGCCAGTACGTTGACGAGCCCGGCAAAAGTGTAACGCTGCACGGTGTCACCTATCCGGATGGCGTAGTTGGTATTCCGTATTTCGACGGCTATGTTGAGAAAGCGGCGCTGGAGTTCCTCGATGAAGCTGCCAAGGATTCCGATACACCCTTCTTTATCAACGTCAACTTCATGAAGGTGCATCAGCCGAATTTGCCGGCGCCGGAGTTCGAGCACAAGTCGCTTTCCAAGAGCAAGTACGCGGATTCGGTCGTCGAACTCGATACTCGCATAGGGCGCATCATGGACAAGCTGAAGTCGCTGGGTCTGGACAAGAATACCCTGGTGTTCTACACGACAGACAACGGCGCCTGGCAGGATGTCTATCCGGATGCCGGCTATACGCCTTTTCGTGGCACCAAGGGCACCGTGCGTGAAGGGGGTAACCGGGTGCCGGCAATTGCGGTCATGCCCGGTAAGATCAAGCCCGGTAGCCACAACCACGACATCCTCGGTGGCCTCGACCTGATGGCTACTTTCGCGTCAGTAGCGGGAATAAGCCTGCCGACCAAGGACCGTGAGGGCCAACCCATTATCTTCGACAGTTACGACATGTCGCCTGTACTGTTCGGAACCGGCAAGTCCGCGCGTGATTCCTGGTTCTACTTTACCGAGAACGAACTCACTCCGGGCGCAGCACGGGTCGGTAATTACAAGGCTGTGTTCAATTTACGTGGAGGCGATGGCGCCCAGACCGGCGGCCTCGCGGTGGATTCAAACCTGGGTTGGAAAGGTGCGGAAAGCTATGTTGCCACTGTACCGCAGATATTCGACCTGTGGCAGGATCCCCAGGAACGGTATGACATTTTCATGAACAACTATACTGAGCGCACATGGACTCTGGTTACCATCAACGAGGAAGTGAAGAACCTGATGAAGACCTATCTAGAGTATCCACCACGCAAGATGCAGAGCGAGGTCTACACCGGGCCGATAACGCTCTCAGAGTACCAGCGCTTCAAGTACATTCGTGAAATGCTGGCAAAAGATGGAGTCAGTCTCCCGCTGCCCACCGGCAACTAACTGACTCGCGGGTATATAGTATGGGGTCAGAGTAAAAATTTGAAAGTTGAATTTTTACTCTGACCCCAAATATCAGCACCGGCAGAGAGTCCTCTTTGATCAGCCAAATTTCTGTAGCAGTCAATGGTCCGGGTCTGCACCTGATAACCGAACGGATAAGAGAGCTAATCAGCTCATGCGAGCAGCGCGAAGGCTTGTGCACATTGTTCATACGCCACACCTCCGCCAGCCTGCTGATCCAGGAAAATTACGACGACAGCGCGAGGGTTGATCTGGAAAACTGGCTGAACCGGTTGGTGCCGGAAAACGACTCGCTTTACACCCATACGCTGGAGGGCAGTGACGACATGCCCGCCCACATCAAGGCGGCGCTGACGGCCACCCAGTTGAGTATCCCCTTCCAACACGGCGAACTCATGCTGGGAACCTGGCAGGGAATCTACTTGTGGGAACACCGTTATCATGCGAGCCAACGGCAAATAGTGATCCACACTCAGTGACACTCGCCAACTGCCGAAGGTTAGCCTGAAGCACCCTGGCCGCTGGTTACAGCTCGGATACCCGTTCCAACTGACCCAGGTTAGATCGCCCCATCCCTCCGGCAAGCCATGCTACCCACAAATCGGCAATAACTGACAGCTGCGATTTGAGCGATAGTTTTAAATATAGTCTCGGCAGTATTGCCAGGCGATGAGTTAGTGTTGTCTCGAGCGTCGATTGCCATGTATCGGCACCCACGGCTGAGTGGATGGCTAAAGCTCTTGTGAATGCACTCGCCCGGTGCGTTATTGCACCGGGCGAGTGCGCCCTGACCCGTTGCCGTTGGTAGCCGCTTCGGCTGACACCGTGTAATTGCGATATTTTTTG
>JAGRIK010000274.1 GCA_020443325.1 Halioglobus sp. | reverse complement strand
GTCCCGGCCATCTGCCTTCCAGTTTCCCGGCGATGTCGAAGCTTTTGTATGCGCAATTCGGGTCTGACCCCTTTCTTTCATTTTTGACAGCAGGGTTACCGAGAGTCTGCCCCGAGTGGCATTTCTACAGGGGTCAGGGTCGGCAGAAAATTGAAACCCATAGGGTTGGGACCCGCCGTGAACCCATCCATGGGGGCTTGAGCTCGGCTTCCTGCCTCGCACAGTCCCAACCCTATGGGTTTCAATTTCCCGCCTACATGCCGCTAGGAGCATCAGTCGGTACCACTCGGGACAGTCCGCGGGCAGTGATGGAACCTCTCTATAGATATACGTTCAGGGCGCGGCGTGATTGTGTAAAAAGCCGGTCCTGTTGATGAACAGGAGCCGGCTTATGTCTAACAATCCGGGAAAATTCCTGTCCCGATCAGTCGCGCTTGGGCCCACCGTTGGTTCCGGGCCAGCGCGAACCGGAGATGGTGTCGGCATACGGCAGGAATTTTTCAGCATCGAGCTGACCCGCCAGCGTCATTTCGCGGTCGAGGAAGGTCGGCCACCACAGGTAGGACGCCAGTTGCTCGCGCATCGGCAGCAGTGTCGTCAGTGGATCCCACGGGCTGTCGCGCAGCGTCAGTTTGCCGTCCACCTCTTCGCGCCAGGCGGTGCCGTACTCGCTGCGCACTCGCACCACGTGCGGGGGAAAATCGAAACCCGTTGCGGGGCCACCCACGCTGACGGCACGGGAGTACTTCAGCCAGAATTCATTCTGCTGGAACGGTTCGCCCGGATCGGAGGGACCCTTGGAAAAACCCTGGAACTCGACGAAGGTATAACCCTGGTGCGTACAGCGCGCTTTTACCTGTGGCCCGAGGCGATAAAACTCGGTGGTGCAGGGGTATTTCGGTTGGCCGTTGGTTTCCTGGCTGACAAAGATCGCCGATTCCTGGTCGATGCCATAGCCGAGTGTGTATTCTCCGGCAACGCCGTCATACACGGCATCCACACTGGTGACGATACCGTACTCGGGCTCATCGGGAACGGGGAAGTTGTAGATGGTGAGATTGACGTTGGGCTCAGCGCCCGGCTCAATGCCCGGTGGCAACAATGCCGCGATTTTATCCGGATCAGTCCGATACTTAATCTTCAACATGGGCCAATTGACGATATCGCCCGGGTTGCCCTGGGGTGCACTGGATTCATTGCTCATTATCGTTACCTTATAATTTGTGGATTGAATTGTCGTTGCTGGGTTGTTGCTCGATCACGCACCCACCATATTGGGTACGGGCGTTTCTCGGTTGAGAATCATGTCGGCGCGCGCGCGGATTTTTGCATCGGTTTCGGGTGTAGTGGCCAGCAACCAGAAGGCATCTTTCTGCAAACCCGCTACTGCCATTTCTGCCACTTCATCCGGGTGCGTGGTTTGCAGTTCGATGCCGAACTCCTCGCACATTTTTTTCATATCCTCCACCGAACTGATGCCAGACTCATTGCCTTCGACGTCTTTCTTCAATTCCTGCGGGCGCACCCGACCGGAATTGAACAAGCCGGTGTCCACGACGTGGGGGCCGGGAAACAACGCGCTGACCTTGACAGGACTCTGCGCCGCCTGCACCTGGTAGTGCAGGTTCTCTGTAATCGCGTGCACTGCCGCCTTGCTGGCCGTGTAAATAGGCTGGTCGGGATAGACCAGCAACGCGCCATTGCCGGAGCCGGTAACGACAAAATGGGCCTCCGCATTGCGCGCGATGAGCCTGGGCATAAACGCGCGGATAGAATTGATCACGCCCCACATATTGACGTTGAGACACCACTGCCAGTCTTTTTCCGAGTAGTCCCACATCGCACCGGACTCACCTGCACCGATACCGGCATTGGCAAAGACCAGGTCGATGTGATCGAAAGCAGATTCGGTTTTATCGGCAAGGTCACTGAGGCTTTCTACTGAGGTCACATCACAAAACTCTACGATGGCCTCGATGTTCTCGGCCGCGAGGTCTGCGCGAACCTGCTCCATCGCGCTCTTATCGACATCGCCCACGGCAATTTTCGCGCCGCGCCGTCCAAGCGCAAACGCGAGGGATCGGCCCACACCGCTGGCACCTCCCGTAATCACCGCGACCTTATTGTTGAAATCCTGCATTGTTACGCGATCTCCCGCTTGTCATTGGAGGTGACGTAAAACTGCCGCACCCATTTGCGGAACATCACCAGCGTCTTGTCCTCCTTGCAGAATACAGGGCGGTGCTTGTGTACCTTGTTGGCCCAGATCGGATAATCGTCACTCAGTCCCGAGATGATGCCTTCCATCACATCGTCACCCACGGCGTCCTCGATCTCGCGGCGCACGATCAGGGTCCAGCGCATCTTTGTCTCGTTGCGATTGATAGGCTGGGCGCTGTTGTACATGATCATTTCTGCGCCAGGGCCATAGCTGTTGCGCACCATCGCAAAGCCGGGGCTGTAGGTCGTGGCGTGCAGATGCCCGGGATAATCGGCATCGGTCATTTCGGAATGCAAGTGCATGGTGCGCCCGTCATCATCGATAGTAACCTTGGAATCCGGGACAGACATCTGCCCGTGAACAAACTGAAAATGCACCGGATCGCAGGAGTTCTCGCAAATGTCCTGTACATGGGCCGGCACCAGGTGTTCGGTATACCGCGGCGACGTCCAGTTGGGATCGCCCAGCTCGGGCAGCTCTGGCAGCGGCCACTGGGGGCCGGTATTTTCCGGATGGAACCAGACATACACCTCGCCATTTTTTTCCTCGGTATGCCAGGTGCGCAGTCGTGCGCGCTCTGGAATCTCGTCGGAGTAGGGAATCTCAACGCACATGCCGTCGGTGCCATAACGCCAGCCGTGAAACGGGCAACGCACCGACTCCCCGACCACGCGACCCTTGTGGCCGAGGTGCGCCCCCAGGTGCGGACAGAAGGCATCCTGGACTACCGCGATCCCTGAACGGGTGCGATAGAGGACCAGCTCCCGGTCAAACGCCTGCACTGGCTTAACCTCACCCACCAGCAGCTGGTGTGAGCGCTCGACAGAGTACCAACCCATCGGGAAGTCCGGAGTGGAATTGGTTCTGGATTCACATGCTTCTACGATTGTCATAAAACCTCTTTGGATACGTCGTTCCAGTTGCTGAAAGTCCTAGTTGAAGAGTGCAGCCGTCGGGCCAATCTCGTCGGCGACAGCCTGGAGGTGTTTCCGGTCCAGTCCGTAAAACTTGATCGCATTCTCACCCAGGATCTTGCGTCCATCCGCTTCGGGGAAATTGCTGAAGTTGTCTTTGAAGTACTGCGCGGTATTCGGCCAGCTTCCTTCAGGGTGTGGGAAATCGCTGCCCCACATGACTTTTTCCAGGCCGACCTCGTTGCGCATATCCAGGTCAGGCCGCAGCACACAGGAGGCGCCGATACCGATATTACGGGCAAAATATTCACTCGGCTTCAGTGACAGGTGCTTGCGGAAATTCCCCAGCTTCGCGGAGATCTGTCCCTCTGTGTAGTGAAAGTCCATCAGGCGCAGCCAGGACGGCAGCATGAACATCGTGCCGCCTTCGACAATCATGGTCTTGAGCTTTGGAAAGCGCTCATACACGCCACCCCAGATCATGAACGTCAGTGGACGGTACAGCCACCACATCACTTCCGAGACATAGATGCCCATGGCGCCCGGCAGCTCGTCTCTCTTGTCTTCTACCGGAAACCCCGCGCCGAAATATTCCGGGTGCGGCGCTGGCCCGGAATGAAAGTGAACAATCACTTCAAGCTCTTCGCAGACCGCCCAGAAGGGGTCGTACTTCACATGGTGGTAGGCGTCGTGTTCGCCCCATAAGGTGGGAATCATCACTGCCCTGAGGCCGTTTTCCACGCACCAGCGCACAGCCTCCACCGCCTGTTGCACATCCCACAGCAGGGGAATCGAGGCCACCCCGATATGGCGGGCGGGATCATTGGCGCACCATTCCGCCAGCCAGCGGTTGTGGGCCATCGCCCCCGCCCACTGCAGTTCCGGCACCATGTCGCGCGGCGACAAACCGAGGCCGGCGCCAAATGGCGGCGTGTTTTTTTCCGTGATGCCGTCCGGGAAAATAACCTCGGCGGCAATGCCGTCCTTGGCCAACATGTTCAGGCGTTCCTTGTAGTCCCAGGCCCCCGTCAATTCCTTCTGGATAGGCGCGCGCCAGGCATCGTTGATTTCCTTGATAAGGAAGGTGGATTCAGCTTTTTCCATCATATCGACGGTGATGGGCACCGCCATATCCATCATCTCGTGGTATTTGCTCTCCACGTAGGGTTTGTAATCGGCGATGGGCAGGCCGGCGTGGCAATCCGTGGATACCACAATCAGACGTTCAGACATTCCAGTACCTTCAATCCTGTTTACTGAATGGGCAGGCAATAGCTTCCCAAATGAGCAAACTTGCACATTTGTATACAAAATAGTTTAATGGCCTGACGAATGCAAGAGCCTTACGGAAATTTCATGGACACCGCAGAGGCGCCCCTCGGGCGCCGCGAAAAACGCAAACTGGAAATTCGCGCGCGCATCGAGGAAGCCGCGTACCAGCTGTTCCGTGAGCAGGGTATCGAAGACACCAGCATCGAACAGATCTGTGTGCAGGCCGATGTTGCCCGCCGCACCTTCTACGGTCATTTCCCCAATAAACACTCCCTGCTCGGCGGCCTGGGGATCTCGCGGCTCTACGACCAGTCCGAACCCATGCTGCGACTGCTGATGGAGAACCACCAGACCACTCGTGACCGCCTTGAAGCGATGATCGATTACATCGAATCCAACTTTGCCGGGTACGATGACATCGATCGCCAGCTTATCCTGCTCGCCCCGTCCACCTTCGCAGAAGATACCGAGCGCCAGCGTGAAGTGGGCAACAGCACCATGAGCAGCTTCGTACGCTTGATAACCGCCGGGGTAGATATCGGGGACGTGCAGACAACGTTTTCTCCGGAGATTCTCGCCGCGATGGTGGTGGGCACGCTCAATATGCTGACCATCAGCTGGGCGATGGACAGCAGCTACCCGATCTTCGCGAAGCTGGAAGAAGCTCGTGTCATGTTCGAACACCTGATCTGCAAGAACACCCCGTAACAATCTGTCACACACTCGGAGACCACGCCATGGGACCACTTCAGGGCCTGACCATTATTGAGATCACAGGTATCGGCCCGGGGCCTTTCGCCGCGATGCTGCTGGCCGATATGGGCGCGGACGTGATTCGTGTGGAGCGACCCGGTGGCAGCATGTTTACCGCGGCGCACAATCCGAAGCTGGATTTTCTCAACCGCAATAAACGCTGCATCAGCATCGACCTGAAAAATGCAGCGGGCGTTGATACCGTGCTGACCCTCCTGGAAAAAGCGGATGCCCTGCTGGAGGGAAATCGCCCGGGTGTGATGGAGCGCCTGGGGCTGGGCCCCGATATCTGCCTCGATCGCAATCCGGCACTGGTCTACGGGCGTATGACCGGCTGGGGCCAGGACGGCCCGATGGCCCGGTCAGCGGGACACGATATCAACTACGTCGCACTTTCCGGCGCACTGCACCCGATAGGGCGCGCCGGTGAAAAGCCCGCCATCCCACTTAACCTGGTGGGCGATTTTGGTGGCGGCGGACTGATGCTGGCTTACGGTATGGTCTGTGCACTGTTGGAGGCCAAGAACTCGGGACAGGGACAGGTGGTGGATGCAGCGATGATTGACGGCGCAGCGACACTGATGGCCAGCACCTTCGCTGCCAACCAGGCGGGATTCTGGAGCGATGAACGCGGCACCAACCTGCTCGACTCCGGCGCCCACTTCTATGAGGTCTATGAAACTGCGGACGGCAAGTACATTTCACTGGGTTCGATCGAACCACAATTCTACGCAGCGCTGCTGGAAAAACTGGGTGATGACGCGCAGCACTTCGAGAACCAGTTCGACATGGAGAACTGGCCTGCCATGAAAGAACGCATGACGGCCATCATCAAACGCAAGACTCGGGATGAGTGGGATGATATGTTCGAAGGCGTGGATGCCTGTTACGCGCCGGTTCTCTCGATGAGTGAAGTACGCCATCACCCTCACCACCGGGCGCGGGGCACATTTGTCGACGATGGCGAGGTCTGGCAGCCGGCGCCGGCGCCCCGCTTCAGCCGCACCGGGGCAGAGATTCGCCACGCCGCCGCCAGCATCGGCGAGCACAGCGAGGAGATTTTGCGTGAGTTCGGCTTCAGCGAGGAAGAAATTGAGGCGCGTATCGCAAGCGGTGCTGTCCATTGCCATTCGCCCTAGGCTAGACTAGGCCTGCCAATCAAGAAACCCGAAAAGGATTTACCGGAATGAGTGAGCCCAGCGCTATCCCCGAGCAGTGCCGCTACGTCGCAGTTGACCCCGAGAGCCACCACCTGAAAATTGAACACGGGCCGATGCCGACACCACGCGCTGGTGAGGTGCTGATAAAAGTGCATTCCGCGGGCCTCAATCGCGCCGATCTTCTGCAACGCAAGGGGCTGTACCCACCGCCGGAGGACGCTTCCCCAATCATGGGGTTGGAAGTCTCGGGCACAGTGGTGGCACTGGGCGATCAGGTGACAAGCTGGCAGGTGGGAGACCGCGTCTGCGCGCTGACTCACGGCGGCGGTTACGCCGATTACGCTGTCGCTCCCATCGGCCAGTGTATGCCCATTCCCAACGGATTCAGCAAGGGCGAAGCTGCCGCTCTACCCGAAGCATTACTCACCGTATGGCACAACCTGTTTCAACGGGCCGGCTTGCAAGCGGGAGAACGAGTGTTGATACACGGCGGTGCCAGTGGCATCGGCACACTGGCAGTGATGATTTGCTCTGCGCTGGGCGCCAGGGTGTACACCACTGCCGGCAGCGATGAGAAGTGCCAGGCGCTGGAGGCACACGGGGCAACCTGTGCAATCAACTACAAGACGCAGGACTTTGAGGCGGTCCTCACCGAGCTCGGGTTCAACAACAAGATCGATGTCATTCTCGATATGATCGGCGGCGACTATATACAGAAGAACCTGAATCTCGCCGCCCCGGAGGGACGTATTGTCAATATCGCGTACATGAACGGTTTCAAGGCAGAGGTAAATTTCGCGCCGCTGCTGATGAAGCGCATCACCATGACAGGGTCCACGTTGCGCGCGCAGACGTTCGACCAGAAATCGGTCATGGTCGAGGAAATTTTAGCGAATGTGTTCCCCCTGCTGGAGAATGGCAAGGTCAAACCGCTTATCGACAGCATCTATCCCCTTGAGCAAGCGGAGCAGGCGCACGCCCATATGCAGAGCGGACAACACATGGGCAAGATTATCCTGAAAATGTAGGTGTTTTTAATCGCTATTCGTCTATCAAGCATAGTTGCTTGTAGCAAAACAGTCTTAAAAGCGCCTGCACCACTTCATTCAGATCATCATCTTTCTAAAAATCTCCCGTTTATACCTGCTTTTAATAGCCTTTTACGCTAAGAGGTTATAACTAATATTCCTGTAAAGGCTAAAAAACGTCGCGCCCCAGCGCCACCCGACACGGTCGCTAGCTTCGCAAATCGCTGGTGCTATACTCAAACTGAATGTCGGGACGCGACTGTTAACGCTGTAGTTTGGATCGGGACACATGCGGTTTTGTGCGCTTGTTCAAACCGCTGGAACGGCCTTCAACCCTCACTTAATAAGACGGATAGGGGAACGCAGTATGAGTATGAAACGCCATTACTACATCAGTGATGACCTCGACGACCTCGAACTCATCGAGCAGCAACTGGAAGACGCCGGCGTCATCACGCCACAGATACACGTACTCAGTGAGGATGACGCAGGAGTAAAAGCGCATCGTCTCAATGACGTCGAGGCAGTACTGCGCAAGGATGTCGTCGGCGGCACAGAGCGCGGAGCCATCGTCGGCGTTATCGGCGCTGCGCTGATCATCGGTGCCACATGGGCCACCGGTATCGCCGATGTTATTACCTGGGTGCCGCCCATCTTTCTATCCGTCATTGTGCTCGGTTTCTGCACCTGGGAGGGAGGCCTGATCGGCATCCAGGAGCCGCACTCTGATTTCGTCCGCTTTCGCGACAGCCTGCAGGCAGGCAAACATGTTCTGGTCGTGGACGTCAACGAATCCCAGGAGCATATCCTGCAGCAGGTCACGAGTGCACACCCCAAGTTGTCGGCGGCCGGGGAGGGGCCCGCTGCGCCAGGCTGGTTTATCGGCGCCAGGGGAAAGTTCGAACAGATGATAAAGGGCACAGCCTGGCGACATCAGTAAGGTAGTTCCCCTATAAAAACAGCTGTATTCCGAAGTACGTAGTACGCCGGTTCGCCCGCGGGCGACCGGACAAGGAGTTGGCATGAAGATAGTGGTAGCGCTGGTTCTGCTGGTGGTCATCTCACTGCTCTTTCACTGGCTGAGCCCTTGGTGGATGACGCCCCTGGCCTCCAATTGGGGCATGATCGATACCACTATCGACCTGACGCTCTATATCACCGGATTTGTCTTTGTCGCTGTCAACCTGTTTATGGCCTGGGCCATTTTCCGCTACCGTTTCGACGCCTCCCGTCGCTCGCACTACGAACCTGAAAACAAGAAACTCGAAACCTGGCTGACGATCATTACCACCGTGGGCGTCGTCGCCATGCTGGCGCCCGGCCTTATTGTGTGGGCGGACTTCGTGGACGTTCCGGAGGGCGCCGACGAGGTTGAGGTTGTCGGCGCACAGTGGCAGTGGAGTTACCGCTTTCCCGGGGCCGATGGTGTACTGGGTGAAGTGGATGCGCGTTTTGTGGGGCCCGACAACCCCTTCGGTATGAGCAGCAGCGACCCTGCCGGCAACGATGACATCCTGGTCGACAGCAACGAATTACACCTGCCAATCGACCGACCTGTGAAGCTGTTATTGCGCTCCAAGGACGTGCTCCACAACTTTGCCGTCCCGCAATTTCGCGTGAAGATGGATCTCGTACCCGGCATGGTCACTTACGTCTGGCTGACGCCGACGGTAGCCGGTAAATACGATATTCTCTGTATGGAGCTCTGCGGCATCGCACACTACACCATGCGCGGCAATGTCGTTGTCGATCAGCAACAGGATTTCGACAACTGGCTGGCACAGCAACCCACGTGGAGCGAGATGCAAGCCATCCCGGCAGGTGATCCGATAGCGGGCAAAGCCAGTTATGCGACCTGCGCTGCCTGCCATGGCCAGCAGGCCGAGGGCAACGTGGCAATGAACGCACCCAGCCTCGCGGTACTTCCCGACTGGTACATAGCCCGGCAAATTGAGCACTTCAAACACGGTATCCGGGGTGCCAGCGAAGCCGATGAATTTGGGCGGCAGATGGCACCCATGGCCAATATGTTGCCCGACGAACAATCCATTCGGAACGTTAACGCCTATATAGCAACACTGCAGCCTGGCACACCCGCCGCAACACTCAGCGGCGACCCGCAACGGGGTAAAGCTTTTTACACTTCCTGCGGCGCTTGCCATGGCGCGCAGGCGCAGGGGAATTACGCACTGCAGGCACCGCGCCTGGCAGGCCAGGATGACTGGTACCTGAAACGCCAGCTGGAAAATTTCCGTCTTGGCGTGCGCGGAGCTCACGATGGCGACACATACGGTCACCAGATGGTGCTGATGGCCCGCTCCCTACAAAACGAGCAATCAATCAATGATTTGCTGGCATACCTGAACACACTGTAATTCCAGACCCGAACAGCGTTCAGGCCAGGCAGACGAGGGTAGATAGTATGCAAAACGTGGCAATAGCCGACCAGCCCGACCACCTGCACGATCCGCAGACGTTTGTTACCAAGTACATCTACAGCCAGGATCACAAGGTCATTGCCATTCAGTACGGGCTCACGGCCGTGTTCGTGGGGGTGGTCGCACTGGTTCTGTCGGGGTTGATGCGTTTGCAGTTGGGGTTTCCCGATACCTTTGATTTCATCGACCCGAGCGCCTACCTGCAATTTGTCACCATGCACGGGATGATCATGGTGATCTACCTGTTGACCGCATTGTTACTGGGCGGGTTTGGCAATTACATGATTCCCCTGATGATCGGCGCCAGGGATATGGTCTTCCCGTTCATGAACATGCTCAGCTTCTGGGCCTACCTGCTTTCGGTGATTGTGCTGCTCGCCAGCTTTTTTGTCCCGGGTGGGCCCACCGGTGCAGGGTGGACGCTGTATCCACCGCAGGCCATTCTGGACGGCACACCGGGCTACGACTGGGGCATCATCCTGATGCTGGCATCGCTGGCGATCTTTATCATCGCCTTTACAATGGGTGGCTTGAACTATGTCACGACCGTGTTGCAGGCGCGCACTCACGGCATGACCCTGATGCGCATGCCGCTCACCATCTGGGGCATTTTCACTGCGACAGTCCTCGGCCTGCTGGCGTTCCCGGCGCTGTTGGTGAGCGCGATCATGATGATGCTGGACAAAACCCTGGGGACCAGTTTCTTCATGCCGGCGCTGGTATCGCTGGGGGAAAACCTGGATTACTCGGGTGGCAGCCCGGTGCTTTTCCAGCATTTGTTCTGGTTTTTCGGGCACCCTGAAGTGTATATCGTCGCTCTGCCTGCCTTCGGCATGGTGTCCGATGTTCTGGCCACCCACGCGCGCAAGAATATCTTCGGCTACCGCATGATGGTCTGGGCCATTGTCGGCATCGGTGTGCTCAGCTTTTTCGTATGGGCACACCACATGTATGTCAGTGGCATGGATCCGGCATTCGGCTTCTTCTTCGCCACCACCACGCTGATAATTGCCGTCCCGACCGCCATCAAGGTCTACAACTGGATACTCACACTCTACCGCGGCAACATACATCTCACCGTTCCCATGCTGTTCGCCATCGGGTTTATTTTCACCTTTACCCACGGCGGCCTGACTGGCCTGTTCCTGGGGAATGTCACGATCGACCTGCCGCTGTCAGACACCTATTTTGTCGTCGCCCATTTCCATATGGTGATGGGTGTATCACCCATCATGGTGCTGTTTGCCGCGATCTACCATTGGTACCCGCTGCTCACCGGAAAAATGTTCAACGAGCGCCTCGGCAAACTCCACTTCTGGTTCACCTTTCTTGGAACCTATGCCATTTACCTGCCGATGCACTACCTCGGCTTCCTGGGCGTCCCGCGGCGCTACTTCGCGATGGGATCCACCGATTTCATCCCCGAATCAGCACAGTCACTGAATGCCAGCATCACGATTTCAGCGCTGATCGTAGGGTTGAGCCAGTTGATCTTCCTGTACAACGTGTTCTGGAGTATCCGCAATGGCAGGCCGGCTGGGCACAATCCCTGGGGCGCCACCAGCCTGGAGTGGCAGACACCGGACGTACCCCCGCGCCACGGCAACTGGGGCCCGGAACTGCCGAGGGTTTACCGTTGGGCCTACGACTACAGCGTGCCCGGCGCCGAGCACGACTTTATCCCGCAGAATCACCCTGTCAGCGCAGCTGAGCAGACCTCTGGTGAACACGGGGAGCACAAGTCATGAACATACTGAGAATGTTGCGCGACAAGCCCTGGTTGCATCCAACGGCCGCCGCCACCGCGGCACAGTACGCCGGCCCGGATCACGCGGCCGCGATGCGAGTCCTGCTGCGCTTTATCCTCGCCATCGTCGGGGTGCTTTTCTTTCTCTTCATCATCACTTTCCTGGCGCGTTCGCAGTATCCCGATTTTGAAGCGCTGGCCGGCCAGCCGTGGCAACCCTTTACCGATCCTTCCCGCCTCTGGTTCAACACAGCACTGCTGGCCTGCGCGAGTCTCGCCATACAGTGGGGGTTGGGTGGCACACGCGCGGGGAAACTGAATGTGACTGTGGCCGGCATCAGTGCCGCTGTGTTCTTCACCGTCTTGTTCCTGGCGGCGCAGTTCGACCTCTGGTTGCGCCTGCAATCCATGGGTTTCTTCATGGCAGGAAACCCTGCCAACAGTTACTTCTATCTGCTGACGGCGATTCACGGGCTACACCTGATCGGTGGGCTGGTGGTGCTTTCCAACGTGGTATTTCGCGTATGGTACGACAACAGCCCCGAGTCCCTGACGGCGCCTTTGCAGTTGTGCACGACCTACTGGCATTTTCTCCTGGGGGTCTGGCTGGTGTTGTTCGCACTGCTCACCAGCAGGCCGGAAACCATTAATGCACTTGCAGCCATGTGCGGATTCTGAGAGCCATCCCATGACGATCGAGACTGACAAGAACAGCAGCTACGCGGAGCCGGGCATCGACGGCATGGTGGCAGACTGGTCCGCAGACAAACAGAACTTCGACCTGCCGTGGGGCAAGTTGATGATGTGGATCTTCCTGCTCAGCGACACCTTTATTTTCAGTGTTTTCCTGACCGGTTATATGAATGTGCGGCTGTCGCAGACAGACAACTGGCCCAACGCCAGTGAAGTGTTCGCGCTGGAGATAGGCGGCGTTCATCTACCGCTGATACTGATTGCAATCATGACGTTTGCGTTGATCACCAGCAGCGGCACCATGGCGATGGCAGTGAACTACGCTTACAACCGCGACAAACGCAAAACCGTGATCCTGATGGCGATAACGGCGCTGCTCGGCGCATCGTTCGTGGGCATGCAGGTTTTTGAGTGGTCCAAGCTTATCTCTGAAGGCGTGCGCCCCTGGGGAAACCCGTTTGGGGCGGCACAATTTGGCTCGACGTTCTTCATGATTACCGGCTTCCACGGCCTGCATGTCACGGCCGGGGTGATTTACCTCACCGTCATCGCGCGACGTGTGGGCCGTGGTTACTACGAGGACAAGGGCTATGCGATCGTTGAAATTACCGGTCTCTACTGGCACTTCGTCGATCTGGTGTGGGTTTTCATTTTTGCTTTCTTCTATCTGTGGTGAGGTGAAATCATGAGCGAGACTGCCGGCCAACAGCACCCCATTGGCATTTATTTGAAGATATGGGTGCTACTGTTCGTCCTCAGTACCTTTTCGTATCTGGTCGATTTCTTTCATTTGCAGGGCTATCTGCGCTGGTCGCTCATTCTGATTTTCATGTTCCTGAAAGCGGGATTCATCGTCGCGATCTTCATGCATGTCGCCTGGGAAAGGCTGGCGCTGAAATATGTACTGTTTGTACCGCTATCTGCTATCGTGGTGCTGATCACGCTCATGGCCATTGAGGGCGACTACACATTCCTTACCAGAGAAATTTTCTTCGACCCATAGGTGTACCCTGATTTTGAGCATGTCTCCCCGCACACGAATGCTGGCGGGTTTCCTGTTGGCCAATTTAGCTATCGTGACGGTTGCTGCCGTGGTTGTGCTCAACCGCGAGCCAACGCCACCACAAATACAGGGTGTGGTACTACCCCAGGCCCGGCCCCTGCCGGAATTCCAGCTCGTTGATCACAACAACCGGTTGTTTAGCAATAGCGACCTGAAAGGGCGCTGGCATCTCGTGTCCTACGGGTTTACCACCTGTCCGGATATTTGCC
The DNA here is from genome assembly GCA_020443325.1 of Halioglobus sp. Taxonomy (GTDB): domain Bacteria; phylum Pseudomonadota; class Gammaproteobacteria; order Pseudomonadales; family Halieaceae; genus Marimicrobium. Next base: position 13,017 of record JAGRIK010000274.1, on the reverse strand, counting down.
CCACGACCCTGACGCAACTCGCAGCCGCAACCCGGAAGCTGAAGGCGCAAGGGCACTCAGAATTGCAGGTACTGTTCTATACCGTTGACCCTGCGCGCGACACCGTGACCCAACTCTCCACCTATGTCCCGTATTTTGACCCTGGATTCATCGGCTTAACGAGCAACGATGGCGACGACCAGTACCTGCCTTTCGAACAGGGCCTCGGGATTGTCGCGCAGCTGCTCCCGCTGGAGGGGCCGGGCATCAATCCCGAGGACGGCGAATACCAGGTTGTTCACGGTGTAAAATTGTTCCTGATCAATCCGGAGGGCGAGTTACAGGCCATTCTCAACCCCGACACCGGTTTCTCCGGCACACACACCTTTAATCCCGATACCATCGCGCGCGACTACCTGGCCGTTCGCAGTTATCATGAGTGAATGTTCAGTTCCTGGAAACCCTGGCCATGCCTGATAGCACGAACACTCCCACGGTCGTCGACTACTACACCGATATCCTTTGCGTCTGGGCTTGGATAGCCCAGCCGAGGCTGGAGGAACTGCAAAAACAATGGAGTCGACAGATCCAGGTGCGCTACCGCTATGTGGATATCTTTGGCGACGCCCACACCAAAATCGCACAGCGATGGGGAGCGGATGACGGCTTCGCCACGTTCGGCGCACACATCACACATTCGGCAGAGCCCTTCGCCGACACTCCGGTTCACCCCGCCTGCTGGACAGAAGTCAGGCCCCGGTCGTCCCTGCCCGCCCACCTTTTGCTGAAAGCTGTCGGAATCGTCAGTGGCGAGGACGCCCTGAAAACCATGGCCTTGAAAATCCGGGGCGCCTTTTTTGTGGAGGCACTGGATATCGGCAATCTCGATTTCCTGCTCGAGCTGGCCCAGGGCCAGGGGCTTGATAGCCAGGGGCTGAGGGGGGCGATCATGGACGGCCGGGCGATGGCTGAACTCAGCGCAGACCAACTGAATGCACGCGACCTGGGCGTGAGAGGCAGCCCCACATGGGTATTGAATGAGGGTCGGCAGATACTCTACGGCAATGTGGGCTACCGGATACTCAACGCGAATATCGAGGAGCTATTAAAACGGCCGGGGGCGGAGGCCAGTTGGTGCTGACCGGGATCACAGCGCCCCTCACCCGGCCCTGAGCACTACCCAACCGGATTTTCTTGTAGCCGTCCTTGCCCTCACGGGAGGTGCGTACGATAATCCCCAACAGTACATAAGAATGACGAATGGCAATCAGTGGAGAGCCCATATGGAATACAACCCGGAAGTACACAGCATAGAATGTCCCAAGTGCGGACACGGCATGGATGAAATCTCCTATGGCGGCGACCTGTTGATCGACCGCTGCACCAACTGCCAGGGGATGTGGTTTGACCAGGGGGAAGCGGACCTGCTGAAGGGCAAGTGGATGGGTGATGCACTGGACACGGGGAAAGCCAGTAAGGGTAAAAAATGGGATTCCGTCAGGGACGCCGCCTGTCCCCGGTGTGGCAAGCCCATGGAAAAGGCCGCCGACCCCGACCAGCCACACATCTGGTACGAAGTCTGTAAGGACCACGGCATGTTCATGGACGCCGGGGAATTCACCGATTACAAGCACGAAACCCTGACCGACTGGTTCCGCAGCCTGATCAAGGGCCTGCGCTGAGGCGGGCGGTTACTGCCCGCCTCCGGGTAAGCATTCGATTGTGGCCAGCGCCTGCGGGGCTGGCCGGGCAATTACCACGTATAACCCAAACGGAATCTGTAAGTCTGGTCCAAATCGTCTACACCCTCGACCGCACCGGAATCGTACTCAAATAGCACTTCAACGGCCGCCTCTATCTGCCACAGCAGCGGATAAGACAGCCCGAACGTGGAGTTTACGATCACATCCGAGGTGTCCTTCAGGTTCCAGATACCATTCTGGTCAAAATACAACGAAGAATCCCCGCCGAGGTAGTCACTGGAAGCGTTGATACTCCAGTTACTGGCGCCGTAGTCATCATCCTCGGCCATATTGAACTCCTCGGTCACATAGGAGAAACCCAGTTCGCCCTGTAGCGAGAAGACCGGCTCGTCGTAAAACTGACGACCGAAGTAGGGGCCGACCAGATAGCGAATATCGAGATCCTGGAACTTGTCTTTCTCTGCCTGCACCAGCAAACCCACGTAGTTGGGGTCTTCCAGGAAGTAATCGTACTTGCCGCTCACCCGCCAGTTGTCAGCCGTTTTCGTGCCATCGGCCTCATCGGTCTCGCCATTGGCCTTCACCGTATAGCGATCCTCCACGCTGCGCCATTTGGATTCCAGCTTGTAATCGACCTCGTCGGTGTCGGTGTTGCCACGCTGCCTGACCAGCGCAACGCCAATACTTCCCGTCCAGCGGTAGCCCTGGCCCAGCTCCCACGGTTCGGGGTTGACCACCAGCAACTCCTCCAGCGGGTAGGTCTGGCCGGGTTCGGACAACACCAGCTGCTCTTCGGAAATAACCAGCTTCGAGTCGTGCTGCACGGATTCGTCAGCCATCAGGATCACTACCGGATCCTGCGTGTTCACGGACGTGATTTGCGCAAGCTCCACATCAATCGTACCGGCGAAGTCCGTTTCGATAGTGACCACGCCATCTCTGGAACCGATGACTGCACCAATGATTCGCGAGCCATTCTTCAGCAGAATTTCATCCTGTGCAGCCGCATCGGAATCGGCCCGGGCGACAACCGTCATTAACAGTGCCAGCAACAAGGCCAGTGAGCGGATCTGCAGATATTTACCTGAAATCATAGTTTTACACCTGTTTTTTTCTTGTCTTCATTAATCAACACCTGTTTTCGGGGCGTTATGATAAAGAAAAACACCCTGTGCCTTCCAGTAAGTATTGAATTATTCTCATTCGCGACCGACCAGGCGGCACATGACAGCGGGTTGGCAATGGCGCCAGGCAAACCGGGGCTGTTAGACTTGCCCACTATTTTCGAGGAGATCGCCGTGAGCACTTTTGACTACGACCTGTTTGTGATCGGCGCCGGTTCAGGGGGTGTACGGGCCGCCCGCATGGCCGCAGGTTTCGGCGCCAGGGTGGCGATAGCGGAGCACCGTTACATGGGCGCCACCTGCGTCAATGTCGGCTGTGTGCCCAAAAAACTCTACGTCTACGCCGCCGAATACGGCAAGGGCTTCAGGGACGCGCGCGGCTTTGGCTGGCAGAGCGATGCACCGCGCTTCGACTGGACGACACTGCGCGACAACAAGAAAGCCGAAATTTCGCGCTTGAATGCCATCTATGACAATCTCCTGGACGGGGCAGGCGCAGAGGTGATCAATGGGCGCGCCCGAATTGTCGACCCGCACACGGTGGCCATCGGGGAAACCCGCTACAGCGCCGAGAAGTTGCTCATTGCGACCGGTGGCTGGCCCCACATCCCCGATTTTCCCGGCAGCGAATACGCCCTCAGTTCAAATGAGATATTCGACCTGGACAACTTTCCCGAGCGGGTAGTGATAGTGGGCGGCGGCTATATCGCGGTGGAATTTGCCGGGATATTCAATGGCCTGGGCGCGCACACGACTCAACTCTACCGCGGGCCACTGTTTTTACGCGGGTTCGATACCGATATCCGCGCCCATGCCGCCCAGGAAATTGCCCGAAGCGGTGTGGACCTGCGCTTTGAAGTGAATGTCACAGCGATCAGCCAGGGTGACAGCGGCCTGGACCTCCAGCTGACGGATGGCACAGCACTCCAGGCAGATGCGGTGCTGTATGCCACCGGGCGCAAGGCCCATCTCGAAGGCCTGGGGCTCGAAAACGTGAACGTCAATGTGAACGGGCATGGCGCTATTGTGGTCGATGAGAACTACTGCACCAGTGAACCGAGCATCTTTGCGCTCGGCGATGTCACCGGCGGCCTTGAGTTGACGCCCGTTGCGCTGGCCGAGGGTATGGCGTTCGCCAGGCGTAATTTCGGTGGCCTGGAGAAGCAGGTAGAGTACGACTTCATACCCACTGCGGTTTTTTGCCAGCCCACAATCGGCACGGTCGGCTTTACGGAGGAGGAAGCACGCGAGAAATTTGGCGACATCACCCTGTTTAAATCCAGTTTTCGGCCGATGAAGCACACGCTCAGTGGTCGCGACGAAAAAGCCTTCATGAAAGTCATCGTCGATACCGCCACGGATCGGGTTGTCGGGGTGCACATGATGGGACCCGATGCGGGAGAGATCATTCAGGGTATCGCGATCGCGATGCGCGCAGGCGCCACCAAAGCTGTTTTTGACTCTACGATCGGCATTCACCCCACCACCGCAGAAGAGTTTGTCACCCTGCGAGAACCCTGGCTGGAAGACTGAGCATGGTGTTCGAGCTATGGCAAATTGGGCTGATTGCCATCGTGGGCGTCGCCAGCGGATTCCTGAATGTGGTCGCCGGCGGCGGTTCACTGCTCACCGTCCCGGTGATGGTGTTCATGGGCATGCCGGGGCCGGTGGCCAACGGTACCAATCGTATCGGCATACTGGCACAGAACATCACTTCTGTAGTGACGTTTGCCCGCTCCGGCTTCAGGGACTTTAAACTCAGCCTGAGCCTCTCTGCCTGCGCTATTCCCGGCGCGATAGCCGGTGCACTGCTGGGTGTAAACCTTGAAGGCATTTGGTTCAACAGGGTTCTGGCGTTGATTATGGTGGGTGTCATGGTGGTGATGCACTTTGATCGGACCCCCGTCGCGAGCGCCGCGAACCACCAGCCCTCGCCGCGACAGCTGCTTTACGGCCACCTGCTGATGGTCGGTGTGGGCTTCTGGGGGGGGTTTATCCAGCTCGGCGTGGGTTTTATCATCATGCCCGTCCTGAACCGGGTCATGGGGCTCGATCTTGTGCGGACCAATATGCACAAGGTGTTCATCGTCGCTATCTATACGATTGTGGCCCTGGCGATCTTCGCAAACCAACTGGAGCTGCTGTGGACGATAGGTATCGCGCTGGCCGTGGGCAATTCGCTGGGCGGTTACCTTGGCGCTCGTTTTACCATCAGCAAGGGCGAGCAAATGATCCGCCGGGTGCTGAACCTTGTCCTAGTTGTTTTTGTAATTAAACTACTATTCGACTTCTAGCACTGCTGCCGGTGCTATACCATATCGGATTTGCCACCACGATCTCCTAACGACTGTCAGCCGTATGATTGAAGTACAATCCCTGACGCGTCTCTACGGCACAACCACTGCAGTGAAGAACGTGTCCTTCTCGATAGGCAGCCATGAGATCGTGGGGCTGCTGGGCCACAATGGCGCCGGTAAAACCACCATCATGAGAATGCTCAGCGGTTATCTGGAGCCCTCCGATGGCAGCATCCGCATCGACGGTGCCAACCCCGTCGGAGACACCCGCGCGGTACAGCGCCAGCTCGGTTACCTACCCGAAAACCTGCCCGTCTACCCGCAAATGCTGGTCGCCGACTACCTGGACTACGCAGCGACACTCAAGGGCATAGCGTCCCCCAGGCGTTTGGCGGCGGTGCGCGAGGCGCTGCTGGCCACGGATCTCACCAAGCGGGCGCTGGACCCGATCCATATCCTGTCACGCGGCTTCCGACAGCGCGTGGGCGTCGCGCAGGCGATACTGGGACAACCTAAACTGCTTATTCTGGACGAGCCAACCAATGGCCTCGATCCCAACCAGGCGGAGCACATGCGGCGCCTGATCAAGCGACTGGCACGACGCAGCACCATTATTCTTTCCACGCACATCATGCAGGAAGTGGATGCCGTCTGTGACCGCGTGCTGATGCTGCGCAACGGTCAGCTGGTGCTGGATCAGAGCCTGGCGGAGCTGCACGACAGCAGGGCTCTGGTTCTGCGCACCAGTAGCACCGACGCACCGCTGGCAACCTATCTGCGACAGCTGCCCCAGATCGCCTCGCTGAACGCACCAGATTCCGATGACGGGTTCCTGCATTTTGAACTCCAGTTGCACGCGGGCGTTGATACGGATACCGCAGCAAACAATATCGCGCAATGTGTCCTCAAGGCTGGCGCCAAGCTGTACCAACTGCAAGCCCTACCCCGTGACCTGGGCACAGTCTTTCGCGAGGTGAATGAGAGTGGCGACTAATTCTGTTGCGCGTCGCGTCGCCCAGAAAGAAGTTCGGCTGTTTTTCTCATCGCCGGTCGCCTGGCTATTCCTGGCAACATTTGCGGCAGCGACCGGGTTTATATTTTTCTGGGTGGAGTCATTCTTCGCCCGCAACATCGCCGATATCCGGCCCCTGTTCGAATGGATGCCGATCGTGTTGATCTTCCTCTGCGCGAGCCTGACCATGCGCATGTGGAGCGAAGAGCGACAGAACGGTACGCTGGAGCACATTCTCACCCAGCCAGCCGGTCTCTGGCAGTTTGTCATCGGCAAGTTCTGGGCGTGCCTGACCCTGCTGTTACTCGCACTGGTCAGCACACTGCCGCTGCCCATCACCGTGGCGCTTATTGCCAATCTTGACTGGGGTCCGGTTCTGGGCGGCTACCTGGCAACAGTGTTGCTGGGCGCTACCTATCTGGCCATTGGGCTGTTTGTCTCTGCACGCACTGATAATCCCATCGTCAGCCTGATCACTACCGCAGTGACCTGCTCCATTCTCTACCTGCTGGGCAGCACCATGTTCACGGGCTTTTTCGATGACAGGACCGGGGAGATATTGCGCCTGCTGGGAAGCGGCGCACGGTTTGAAAGCATCAACCGGGGAATTATCGACCTGCGTGACCTGCTCTACTATTTCAGCCTGACGCTGGCGTTCCTGGCGCTCAATATTTTTGTCCTGGAGAAACAGCGCTGGGCGAAACGGGCCGGAACTGCTCGCCAACGGGTGTGGCGCAGCGGTGTCGCGTTGCTGCTTGGCAACCTTGTGCTGGCCAATATCTGGCTGTATGGGCTACCCGCTATGCGCACGGACGTTACAGAGGGAAAGTTGTTTTCCATCTCGCAGCCGACCCACCATATCCTGAATGAACTGGAGGAGCCGCTTCTTATACGCGGGTATTTCAGCGAACAGACACACTCGCTGCTGGCACCACTGGTACCCCAACTGCGGGACCTGATGCGGGAGTACGAGGTGGCCGGCGAGGGGAAGGTGCGTGTCGAATTTGTAGATCCCGCCCAGGATCCGGAAGTGGAGCGGGAGGCAAATACGCGATACGGCATCGCCGCCACACCTTTTCACATTGCGGACCGTCACCAGTCGTCTCTGGTCAACGCGTACTTCAATATACTGGTCGCCTACGGCAGCGAGCACAAGTCACTGGGATTCGCCGACCTGATTGAAGTGCATGCCTCGCCCAGCGCCACGACAGAGGTCAAGTTGCGCAACCCGGAGTACGACATAACCCATGCGATCAAGAAAGTCATTTTTGATTATCGCTCCGGCGCCAACCTGTTTGACGGTATTGACGAGCCGGTGGAGTTCATCGGCTATGTGTCCGCCGATGAACGCCTGCCCAAATTTCTGCGGGCTTACCGGAAAGCCATCCGGCCCCAACTGGACCTGGCGGAGCAGAATTCCAATGGCAAGTTCAGTGTGCGGTTCATTGAACCAGAGGCGAATGACGGTGCTGTCGCGACCCGGATTGAGGACCAGTGGGGTTTCAAGCCCATGACGGTCGCGGAAGGGGACACCGAAACATTCTATTTCTATATGACGCTGGCTGATTCACAGCAAGTGGTGGAACTGCCCACGGAAAATTTCAACCCCGCATCGTTCCGTTTGATTCTGGATTCCGGTTTGAAGCGGTTTGCGCCAGGCTTGACCAGAATAGTGGCACTGGCGCTGCCCGCCTCCGAGGGGGCACAAGGCGTTGCCGCCGGCCCCACGTTCACCAACCTTGAGCGCGCCATCTCTCGCGACTACAGCCTTCGCATGGAAGACTTGTCGGATGGCAGCGTTACGCCCGAAGCAGACATCCTGGCGGTTATAGCCCCGCATAAGCTCGATGACGAATCTGTCTTTGCCATCGACCAGTTCCTGATGCGCGGCGGTACCGTCATCCTGGTCACCTCGCCCTTTACCGCAGACACCAGCAGCGCCGAATTAAAACTGCGTGAACGTGATAGTGGCCTGCAGGAATGGCTTGCGCACAACGGCCTCACGATTGCGGAAACCGCGGTACTGGATACGCAGAGTTCGAGTTTCCATGCGCCTGTCTCCCGTGAATCCGGCGACTATGATTTTCGCGAGCTGCAACTGGTCGATTATCCCTACTTCATCGACCTGCGTGCACCCGGCCTCGCACCTAACCACCCGGCGACTCGCAGTATCCCACAGCTGACGATGGCCTGGGCCTCTCCCATTACAGTAAAACGCGATACCGGCAGGAATATTTCTGTGCTCCTGAAAAGTTCGCCGAACGCCTGGCTGCGCAAAAGCAGGGATGTCATGCCCGCCATTGATGACAACGGGCTGAGTAATTTGCGCCCGCCATCCAACGGCGAAAAAACTGGTCGCTCCCGGAAGACGATGGCAGCGCGCAACCTGGGCGTGGTAATGCAGGGGCGTTTTAACTCTTTTTTTGCAGACGCTGACGGGCGCTCGATCGCCTCTGCCAGGCCCAGCGGTGTACTTGACCGTTCGCCGGAATCCGCACGTATCGTGTTGTACGCATCCAACGACTTTATGAATGACAGGATTCTCAAGAGCCTTGTCGCGGCCAGCGGCACACAGTACCTGGGCCCACTGGATCTGCTCAAGAACACCCTGGACTGGGCGCTGCAGGATGAGCAATTGCTGCAGATTCGGTCACGCGCCCATTTCAATCGCACCCTGCCACCGATGGAACGTCAAGCGCAGCTGTTGATCGAGTATTTCAACTACGGGGTCGCCCTGCTGTGGCTGCTCCTGCTGGCTCTGGTCGCCTGGCTTCAACGTGTTCTGCTACGGCGGCGTTATGCGCGGGGGCTGTCCCTGTGAATCGCTGGGTAGCAGTGTTGTCCGTCCTGCTGGTCGTTCAGTGTGGCATCGTCGCCGCAGTGTTCTGGCCTGAATCCTCGCAAAACGACTATACCCAGCAGGCGTTCGCACCCTTCCCGGTTAATGCGATCGATGAGTTGCATATCGGTGATGAATTCGACAATGAGGTGGTGTTGCAGCGCTCGGGGGAACAGTGGCTGTTGCCGAACCTTGAGAACCTCCCAGCCAGTACAACCAAAGTCAACGAGTTGCTGCACGATCTCACTGCACAATCCGGTAACTGGCCGGTCGCAGATTCCCCCGCCGCCCGGCAACGCTTCCAGGTCGCCGATTATTACTACCAGAAGCGCCTGACCCTGTTCTCCGGGGGCGAGAAGCTCGGCACCCTCTTTTTAGGTACCTCACCGGGCTTTCGCAAGATCCACGCGCGCAATGAGGCGCAGGATGCCATTTACAGTATTACGCTCAGCCCAACCGAGGCCCCGGCCGTCAGCAGCGCATGGCTTGATCCCAGGTTGTTACAGGTCAGGGCGCCGCTGCGAATCGATACAGACCTGTACAATCTGTACTTTGAAAACGGCAACTGGTTATCTGCTACCGGAGGCAACCCCGATGGTAAGGAGCTCAATAGTTTACTATCTGCGCTGAAAAACCTGGAGATCGACGGTGTCGCAAATGAGGATCTTCAGCGTGACCTCGCTGCGGCGGAGGCCGATCTTGTGCTCAACATAGAAAGCCTGGCGGGAAATGTGACACTGGAACTCATTACCCACGATGGCAAGCATTACATTCATAGCAGCGAATTTCCGCTGTTCTTTACCTGCAGTGCCCATGACTTTAACCAGCTGACAGGCATAGACGCTCGCCTCGTATCGGGCGAGCGATTTTGATTCTCCAAAAACGCCGGAACGGGCTTTAGGACATTTATGGACTGGGATATTGCGTTAAAGGAATTTATTACGCTCTGGGTCGTTATCGACCCCATTGGCACCATCCCTGTGTTCCTGGCAGTGACGGCAGGCCTCAGCGTTGCCCAGCAACGCTCGATCGCGGTGAAATCGACGTTGATTGCCGGCCTCATTCTGTTGTTTTTTATCGTCGGCGGACAGGTGCTCATGGAGGGCCTGAACATCCATCTGGAGTCCTTCCAGATCGCCGGCGGTATCATATTGTTCCTTTTTGCCACGACGATGATTTTTGGCGACGGAAAGCCGGCAAGCGAGCAGAAACAGTTCGACGGGAATATCAGCCACCTGGCAGTGTTCCCACTGGCGATACCCTCGCTCGCCTCGCCGGGTGCGATGCTGTCCGTGGTAATGCTCACCGACAACCATCGCTATTCGATAGAGCAGCAGGCTGTGACAGCGGGCATTATGGTCACCGTGATGCTCTGCACTGCAGCACTGCTGCTACTGGCCAACCCCATCCAGCGTGTCATCGGCACTGCGGGGGCCAGTATTATCAGTCGGGTGATGGGCCTGATCCTGGCTTCTGTTGCAGTCGACAACATCCTGCATGCATTGAATACCTATTTTCAGCTGGGTTTATAGCCGACAGGGTTAATCCTTGAACTCGGGCGCCCTGCCGTCCTTGCGCGCCTTGATGGCCTCTTCAAAATTCTTGGTGGTCATCCGCACGAAAAGTTGTGCGTGGCCCTCATGATTCATGTGCGTGTGCAAACTGCCCGCATCAATGCCCGCCCACAACATCTGTTTGCTGAGTTCAACACCCAGCTGGCTGAAGCCGTTGATGCGCTCGGCGATGGCGTAGCACTCTTCCAGCAGTTGCTCCTGCGGTACCACCCTGGACAACATGCCAATACGCTGCGCTTCCTCAGCGTCGACATCCCTGCCCGTCAACATGATCTCAAACGCACGGCTGGTGCCGATCGCGCGCGGCAACATATAGCTCAAACCCAACTCGGCAGAGGTGAGGCCGTTGTTGATGCCCGCTGGCCGGAAGTAGGCGGTCTCTGATGCAATACGAATGTCCGTTGCCATCGCGAGACAGAATCCGCCGCCAATCGCCGGGCCATTAATCGCGCCGATCACGGGCTGGTGCATGTCGTGAATCGCCTTGATCACATCATCGAGAATGCGCATCGCCCGGCGGGCAATGCCGGGAACGGTGAGGCCGTTGAAGATATCCAGCCAACCGGGGTCCTGCAGGTCGGCGCCAGCACAAAAACCCTCACCTGCCCCGGTCACGATGACCACCCGGGTCTCGTTGTCAAAGCTGACTTCTTCCAGCGCGTCCTTGAACGGCACCATTACATCGAACGCCATCGCGTTCATACGCTCCGGCCGGTTCAGCGTGATGAGTGTGATATAGGGGCGGGGCTTCTCTACAGTGACAAATGACATATGGGGCCTCATGTACGATTTTGGTCAGCACAGACTACACCGGGCAATACGGCTAATCTATGTCATATGAGGTCATTCAGGATGCCTCGCCTGCGCTGATGTGTAACTTTTCCGGAGACGCGACGAGAGAGTATAGTGCATGCTAAAGTGAGCTTGGGAGGGCACTACCTATGCGTATTATCGGCCTTATTCTCGCGCTCGGCGCGATCAGTTGGACACTCTACCAGATGGCAGGCGGCGGCGAGGCCGAAACTGTCATTACGGTCGAGCAACAGAAATCCATCGACAAAGCCAGGGATCTGGAGCAAGCGATGAGGGATGCATCGCAAAGAAGTATGCAGCAGGCTGAAGGAGAATAGCCAACGGCTTGTCGACTGACCGGCACTTCACTTACAGATGCAGCATTTATTGAGGCGACCCCATGCGCAACGTCTTCCTGTTCACACTGGTCCTGGCCGCCGCCAATGCGGGCGCTGCAGAGCGACAATTACTGTGGGGAGACACCCATCTTCACACCTCATACTCTTCAGATGCGTATACCAATAACAATCTCACGGGTGATCCGGAAACAGCCTATCGCTACGCGATGGGCCTGCCGGTTGTTCATCCCTACCACAAGGCCAGAGTACAGATTAAGACGCCGCTGGACTTTCTCGCGGTTACTGATCACGCGGAATTCCTGGGAGAGATTCGCAACATCCATCTCAATGGCGTGGATACATCGGGCCTCGGCCCCTGGGATACCGTCAAGGCACTATTCGCCGGCTATGTGTTGAACTGGGCCATCGACAGCGGCACCGGCCGCGATTTGTTTGTCAGCGTCCTGCCTGACCCGGACGTGACGCCGCCGGAAGACGCCGAAGCCAGCAGCCTTCAAAGCAGCGACATCAGCCTGCTGCCCATGCCCAAACAGGTCGAGATCGATACCTGGCGCTCAATTACTGAAACAGCCGATAAGTACAATCAGCCCGGTGTATTCACTGCACTTATCGGCTGGGAGTGGAGTTCCCTTCCCGGCGGCGCCAACCTGCATCGCATCGTGCTGACTGACAGCGACAAAACCACCGCGCAGCAATACGATCCATTCGGCCTCGATGACAGCCCCTACCCCGAAGACCTCTGGACCTGGCTGGATGAAACGAGCGAAAACACCGGCGCCCGGTTTACCGCGATACCGCACAATTCCAACATCTCCAAGGGGTATATGTTTTCGGATACCAGCCTGCGCGGAAAGCCGTTCACAAAGGAGTATGTGGCGCTGCGCAGTAAGTGGGAGCACGTTGCAGAGATCACACAGATAAAAGGCGATTCGGAATCCCACTCCACGTTCTCACCGGAGGATGAATTTACTGACTTTGAGGTTTACCCCTACTACATCCAGCGCAAATGGACACCCTACAAACCAGAGCGCGGTGATTTTGTCAGGGAGGCTCTGAAACTCGGGTTGGAGTTGGAACAGAAGCTGGGTGAAAACCCGTATGCACTGGGAGTCATCGGATCAACGGATTCGCATACCGCATTATCCTCCGCCGAGGAGGACAATTTCCACGGCAAGTTGGCCACAGACTCCATACCCGCCAATAAAATGTCCAAATGGAACGACGACGGCCCTGGTGCAACGGGCTGGGCAATGTCCGCTTCCGGTATGGCCGCCGTTTGGGCGCGCGGCAATACGCGGGCAGACATCCTGGATGCACTGGAGCGCAGGGAAGTGTACG
>JAGRIK010000273.1 GCA_020443325.1 Halioglobus sp. | reverse complement strand
GTGCGCGAGAGCAAGCCGAGGCGTACCTCTGCTTCCATCTGGAACCGGGCACGATCGCGGATGGCATTGTCGAAATCCCGCGAGAATTTGACGAACAGCGCGGTGTGCAGATTCCCTGCCGGCTTCTCGTAGACTACCGAAAGCAACACTTTGCGCCCGGTGCTGCCCCCGCTGCATTCTTCAAGCTGTGATATACGCATGACCCGATTGTCCGGAGCAATCGCGCCGGTGGCATGGAATGCCCTGGTCAGAAAGTCCTCGCCACCCTTTTGCAGCGCTTCCCGGTGTGTAGGAAACGCCAGGCCCAGCAGGTCTCCATCGCTCCAGTCGATCACGAAATTTCCTCATCCTGTCACCAAAAACAGCTGGCATTGAATGCGCGGTATCGGGGTTCTATGCAAAACTTGCCCGTTGCGCGCAACTCAGACAATATACAACACTGACGATTAATTCCCAGCTGCAAAAGCCAGGACACCTCAGAACCCTATGCGTTACTCGAATCAGGAAAAGGTGCCACAACAACTTGATCACTACCGCCTGCTGGGTCGTTCCGGCCTGCGCATTTCCCCGCTGACGCTGGGTACCATGACCTTTGGCATACCCGCCAGTTGGGGTTGTGACTACGCCGAGGCACAGAAGGTCTTCACTCGCTATATTGAACGCGGCGGTAACGCCATTGATACCGCCAATTTCTATGCCGAGGGCGAGGCGGAGCGTATTGTCGGGCGCCTGGTAGAGGGGCGGCGGGAGCAACTCGTCATTGCTACCAAGTATTCCCTGAGTATGCGTCGTGGCGATCCCAACGCCAGCGGTAACCACCGCAAGAATATGGTGCAGTCAGTAGAAGACAGCCTCAGGCGATTGCAGACGGATTACATCGACCTGTTCTATCTGCATATGTGGGATTCGACCACGCCGGCCGAGGAAGTACTGCGGGCATTTGACGATCTCGTACGAGCTGGAAAAATTCTTTATGTCGGTATCTCGGATACACCGGCGTGGCAGGTATCGCGTATGCAGGCGATTGCGGAGCTGCGCGGGTGGAGCCCGCTTGTCGCACTGCAAATTCCCTACAGCCTGGCGGAGCGCACCGTCGAGAGAGACCTGATACCCATGGCGCTGGAGATGGGGCTGGGCGTGTTGCCCTGGTCTCCATTGTCCGGGGGAGTATTGTCCGGAAAATATACGCGTGATGATCTGCAGCAGAGCACCGGAGCCACATTTGATACACGCAAGGATATCAACCTCGCAACGGGACGTTTAACCGAATCAACGCTGGCTATAGCGGATGAAGTGAGTGCCATCGCGCGTGAGGTCGAGCGGTCGCCATCGCAGGTGGCGCTGGCCTGGACGCTTCGCAATCGCGTGGTGGTGTCTACTCTTATCGGTGTGCGCAATGTCCAGCAGTTAGAAGATAACCTGGCAGCACTCGATCTCGTTCTCACTGACGAGCATTGCGCGCGATTAAACGAAATCAGCCGGATTGAACCGGGCTTTCCGCACGATCTACTGAGCTCTCCGGCAATGAGTTCCATGTTTGGTGAGGTGAGGCTGGCCGGGCGCAACACGTGATGACAGGTAACGACGCGTATGAATGATTTTGATGAAGAGTTTGATTTCGTAGTCGCCGGTAGCGGCGGCGGCTCCATGTGTGCGGCATTGTACCTGCGTGCGCAGGGCAAACGTGTATTGATCCTGGAGAAAACCGAGTTGGTCGGTGGCACCACAGCCCGTTCCGGTGGTGTGATGTGGATACCCAACAACCCGTTTATGAAGCGCGATGGTGTGGCGGACAGTTTTGAACAGGCGTCTGCCTACCTCGACAGCGTTGCCGGTGGGCAGGATGATGCGCCCGCTGCTTCGCCTTTGCGACGGCATACCTATCTTACACAGGCGCCGCGCATGGTTGATTTTCTGCTCGAGCAGGGTATCAAACTGACGCGGGTCAGTTACTGGCCGGATTACTACACCGAGCGGCCCGGCGGCTCATCGGATGGACGCACGGTGGTGGCTGAGCTCTTTAATATTAACGAACTCGGTTCCTGGAAAGAGAAGTTGCGCCCGAGCTTTTTGAATGTGCCAGCGATGCTTGAAGAAGCCATGGCGCTGCCTGATTTCAGACGTTCATGGCACTCCCGGCGCGTGATGCTCCGGGTTGCGGGTCGTGCCATCACTGCGCTGCTGACCGGCAAGCGCTATGTCTCTGCAGGCGCGGCACTCCAGGGGCGTATGTTACAGGGCGCGCTGCGAGCGGGTGTGGATATTCGTACCGAGTCACCGGTCACTGAATTGATCGTTGCGAATGATAAGGTTGTTGGCGTCGTGACTGTAAAGGACGGGCAGTCATGGCGGGTGGGTGCACGGTTGGGCGTACTGGTTAATGCGGGCGGTTTTTCCCTCAACCAGCGTATGCGCGACCAGTACCAGCCCGGCACCTCTGCGGCCTGGAGTAATGCGACGCCGGGTGACACGGGTGAGATGATCGAGGAAATGATGCGCCACGGCGCCGCGGTTGCGCAGATGGAAGAGATGGTGGGTTACCAGACAACGCTCGCTCCGGGTAACGAAAACGACGATATTAAACCGTCAGCCCAGCGTATGACTGCCGCACCGCACGCCATTCTTGTCGACCAGTCGGGTGTGCGTTATATGAACGAGGGCGGCTCCTATATGGCCTATTGCAAGGGGATGCTGGACCGCAACCAGTCAGTACCGGCGGTGCCCAGTTGGGCGGTGTTCGACAGCCAGTACCTGAGCACATACATGCTCGCCGGCACGATGCCCGGCAGCAAGAAGCCGCAGCGTTGGTACGATGAGGGCTACCTCAAAAAAGGCGATAGCATCGCAGAGCTGGCGCGACAGATTGAAGTAGAGCCCGCTGTACTGGGAGAGACGATTGCGCGATTCAACAGTTTTGTTGCCAACGGAAAAGACGAGGATTTTCATCGCGGTGAGCGCGCTTACGATCTCTGGCTCGGAGACAAATTGCATCAACCCTCGGCGACGCTGGGCGCTATCGAGAAGGGGCCATTCTATGCGGTACCCGTAGTGCCCGGCGATGTCGGTACTTATGGCGGCGTGGTCACCGACGAGCATGCGAGAGTGCTGCGCGAGGACGGCACGGTAATCGCTGGCTTATACGCAACCGGGATATCGACGGCATCGGTAATGGGGCGCACATACCCGGGCGCCGGTTGCAGTATTGGTCCGTCATTCACCTGGGGTTATGTCGCCGCGCAGCACGCCGCCAACGCGGGTTGAGACGCTGGATACCTCGCAGTTCTAGACCTTTACCGCTATCGCCTTGGTGTCGAGAAACTCCTCGATACCTTCGAGCCCCCACTCG
This sequence comes from Halioglobus sp., assembly GCA_020443325.1. Classification (GTDB taxonomy): domain Bacteria; phylum Pseudomonadota; class Gammaproteobacteria; order Pseudomonadales; family Halieaceae; genus Marimicrobium. The sequence goes on along the minus strand of JAGRIK010000273.1, from coordinate 8,745 downwards.
CGGCCCATACCACTGCCCTTGAAGCCGCCGAAAGGAAGGTCACCAGTGATACTCATACCGCCATTAACACTGAAGGCGCCCGCGCGTACTCGCCTGGCAATGTGCATGGCGCGCTCCCTGTCACCGGAGATCACTGAGCCGCCGAGTGCATAATTGCTCTCGTTGGCGATGCGAATAGCATCCGCATCGTCTTCAAAAGGAATGACCACCAGCACGGGGCCGAATATTTCTTCCTGCGCGATACGCATGTCGTTGGTGACATCGACAAAGCAGGTTGGCTCGATAAAAAAGCCACTGCCCTTGTCCGGGCGGGCCTTGCCGCCCGCCAGCAGGCGCGCACCTTCCTGCTGCCCGAGTTCAATGTACCCCAGTACACGCTCCTGTTGGCGCTTTGAGATCACCGGCCCCATCATCTGCTCGGGGTCGTCAAAGTCGCCCCAGCGGCTGGCGAATCCGCCGTACGATAACGTCAGCGCCTCAACGGCTTCATCATAGCGGCTACGCGGGACCAGCAATCGGGTCGGCAGGGCACAGCCCTGGCCCGCGTGGAAGATCGCCATCGACATCATCACAGACATGGCGAACTCGGGTGCATCCTCAAGAATGATCGTTGCTGATTTGCCGCCCAGCTCGAGGAAAATACGTTTCAGGGTTGCCGCACCATTCTCCATGATGCGCTTGCCGACGACGGTGGAACCGGTGAAGGAAATGACATCCACTCTCGGGTCACTCACCATCATTTCGCCGGCCAATGCCGGGTCGAAGGAGGTTATGACATTGAATACACCCGGTGGGAAACCAGCTTCTTTTGCCAGTTCACCCATGTATGCGCCCATTAGTGGTGTGTCCGGTGCTGGCTTCAGTACGACTGTGCATCCCGCGAGAAGCGCGGCGATGACCTTGCCGATATTTACGTAAAGGGGCACATTCCAGGGGGTGATCGCGCCCACCACGCCAAGCGGTTCGTGCACCACGGTCCGCTCAGAGACGACATCGTACTCGGTGCGCCGGCCGCGGTCTTCCTCCCAGGTAACGTTGCCAAAGCAGTTGATCAGGTCGTCCATGCCATTGAGGGCGCCGTTGACATGCGCGCGACTGGCGGCGCCGCCTGCGGCACCGGCTTCAATCCTGGCGATCTCGATGAGTTTGTCGCGGTTGGCGTGCAGCAGCTCTGCGTATTTCTTTAACTGTGCGAGGCGCTTGTCGTGCTGTCGCGACCACTCGGTTTCGTCAAAGGCGCGGCGGGCAGCAGTGATCGCGGCATCGACATCGGCTTTCGAGGCGTCAGCGGCCTGCCCGACAACCTCGGCAGTCCATGGGCAAATATTATCAAATGTCTTATCGCCCTCAGCATTGCGTATTTCGCCGTCGATATAGAGTTTGGCGTCGGGTAGTTTGTTCATCGGTGTTTCCTCTTGTGGATTGTGTCGACAGGTACCGTATTATCGGGCATGTCTTACACGATCAGGTGTTTTTCGAATCGTCTGTGGCGCAGCGCACAGCGTGCACGGCTGCCACAAAGCCCCAGGTGAAGGATGGACCGATACTGGCCCCGGCGCCCGGGCTGGTTTTTGCCATCACGGATGCAGTGCTGGTGCCGGTTGCGTACAGGCCGGGAATCACAGAGCCGTCCTCGCGCAGGACCCGCGCGTTTACATCTGTAACCAGGCCGCCAAACGTGCTGACATCGCCGGGGTACACCGGGATCGCGAAAAAGGGGCCTTCCTCGATAGCGCCCAGAGTCGGTGATGTCTCATTGAGTCGGTCGCCAAGCCAGCGGTCATAGGTATGGTCGCCGCGCTGAAAGTCTTCATCCCGCCCGTTGCGCACAAACCCGTTGAAACGTTCTACTGACGCCTTCAGGGTCGATGGGTCCATACTACAGGCTGTCGCGAGTTCTTCCACCGTGTTCCCCTGGTGGAGGAAGTTTTCCTCATGCCACGCTTTTGGTTTCTTTTTGCCGGGCATGGTTCCAGCCAGCATATACGTATTGAGGTACTGGCTGTCCATAACCAGCCAGCTTGGGACGGCAGGCGACGCATTGTTATGCTGCAGCATGGCCTTGCCGACTTCGACGTAGGAGTTCGATTCCCGCATGTACCGCACTCCAGCCTGGTCAACCACAATGGAGTGTGGCTTTGCCATGTCACCGTGAACGATCACGGGCCTGGGCGGGTTCTCGCCAGGCGGCAGTGCAATGGGGTTGCCAATCCGCTCATCCATCTGGGCGATGGCGCCACCGATGCGTATCGCTTCCTCAATCATTTCGCCCGTATCTCCGGGGGCGGTGCTGGTCCACTGCGCTGATGTCCCCGGAATGTACTGGTCCAGCATGCGCTGGTTGCGCGAAAAACCACCGGCATTGATCAGTACACCGAGACGCGCACCGATCTGCCATTCTTGTCCCTGCTTTTTAATGCTCACACCGGTCACCTTGCCGTCCTCAACCAGTAGCTGCTCCACGCCCGCATTGATGCGAATATCCACATCGGCGTTCAGGGCCGCGTGCAGCATTTGCGCCTGCAAGGCCTGCCCCGCAGTGACGAGGTGTTTACCGCGTAACCGGCCGAAAATCGTTCGCCAGATAACCCTGGCGAGGATTTTTTTGGCCTTGCCCGAGCGTTTCATGTTCGGGAATTCCATTGCTTCGTCAAGATTCGCCGCGAGCGGCAGAAAGCCGGGCCGCAATTTTGCTTTCCAGTCGCCCAACTGGTTGAGATCGAACAGTTGTGAAACGACTGTGCGACCTGGTTCAGACTCCCCCGGGACGCCGTGATAGTCAGGCCATGAGGGGATGCGTCGCAGGCGTATACCCTGTTCGACGAGGAAATCGACCATTTTGCTGGCCTGGTCAACATAGGTCCGTCGCCGTCCACGGCTGGCACCCGGTGTCTCCTCCTGGTCGCCGATGATCGTATCCAGATAGGTAATTGCCAGTTCGGCGTTGTCCTGAATGCCCTCGCTCTTCATAAAACGATTGTCCGGAATCCACATCACCCCACCTGAGATCGCGGTAGTGCCACCCAGAAGATCGGTTTTTTCCAGGATGAGGACACTCTTTCCGGCTGCACGCATCACCAGGGCGGCGCACATGGAACCGCCACCGCTGCCGACAATTACAAAGTCAAACGTCTCTTTCATTGAAGGAAAACCCCGCTGGTTAATCGGATGCCCGCGCGTGCAGCCCGATACTGACGGCGTGTAGATCTGCAGGCAGATCAATCAACGTGCGGAAAATACCTGTGACGGACTCGAATTGCGAAATAGGGCGCTCTGCGAGGTGAATCCCTGCTGCAGTCGCAGCCTGGTGGAATTGCATTGCCGCCTCCGGATCGACATCCCAGGTCTTGCCTTCCTCATACATGGCGCCGGCGCGGACATTGGATACCCGGATGCCAGCGGGTTCCAACTCGCGAAACAGGCTGGTCGAAAAGCGCTCCACGCCCGCCTTGGAACTCTGGTAAACCGAGAGATGGGGGAAATCCATCGCCACGGACTCACTGGTCACATTGATGATGTGGCTGCCTTTGCTCATCAGCGGGATGGCGGCGCGTGCACACAGCATGGGGCCGGCCAGATTGATCGCGACTGTGCCCATAATCTGTTCGTCCGTCGCGTTGACGATCTGGAAGGGTTCGAAGATGGCGGCATTATTGATCAACACATCAATCTGCGGGTGTCTTGCTGTGATCGCGGCGAATGCGGCGCGCACGGAATCTGGAGAAGCCACGTCACAGCCCACTGCCATCGCGCGCTCGCCGAGCTCCGTTGCGACTGACTCCACCTTCGCGGGGGTCCGTCCTAGTAATACGACCTGGTCTCCATCATTGATGAAACGTCGCGCCAGCGCTCGACCGAGGCCCACTCCGGCGCCGGTAATCACGATAACTTTCGACATGCTGCTTTCTCCTGTTGTTGAGTGGGACCAGAGATGCGGCGCCCTGCTATTTTGAGCGCCAGGTGTGTGAGGTGCGCGATCATCAGACCTTGTCGGGATAGACCGAAAGATCTCCGCCATAGGCGACACCGCCGGGCCAGGATCGATCGCCACTCACCTTGGAAAAATAATGTACCGTGCGTGCGAATGATCCGGCGGTTGAGCGAGGTTCCATCGCAATACCGCTCGGGCTGACCCCTCGAGCGCGAGCGCTGAAATCCCTGATGGTAAAGGTCAGGTCGTCCGATTGTTGTGCGCACAGCACGAGTTGATCGCCGGGGCAGTAGTGGCGCGGCGCAATCTGGATCGGGGAGAGCTCACCGCGTTTCATCGCGACATGTCCGGGCACGTTGGTTACTTCCACACTGTGAACCTCGTCATACCACTTTTGGTATTCGGCGTAGCGCCCGGCAACGTAATTGCCCAGGATGACACTGACACCGGAAAAGGGTTGATCCTGCTGCCAGTTCGGGCTGCCTTTCCAGTCGGAATACAAGCGGTAGGTATAGAGGCGCTCAGTCTCATTCTGCGTGATTAGCCCCGCGTCGCGTGCCTCTGCTATGAGTGGCCCCAGTGCCGGAATGTCGATATCCGGAGTGGCCAGGTCGAAGTCATAAATGCTTAGAAACCGCCACGGCTGGTCAATATCGGGCATGATTTGTTCGGGTGTCACTTCAAACCGCTCGGCTCCTCTGAAGCCCCTCAGGCGGCCCAGTGCCACGAGGTGATCACCGTCAAACCAGTTGGCGTAATCCGCCTCCCGGCCAGCGGGGACGTTGTGCAGATGAAGGGTGGTAAAAAGCGCCATTTCGAGATTCCTGGAATATTGTTATTGAACACCATTGATGTATAATACCCCACATCTGAATTGCTTGGCCAGCGGCATTGCGACGTTGGCGATATAAACCCGCGATGACTGCTCCAGACAGCGAAAATTGGAGCGGTCTGTACTGATGAGAACGGCGGTAGCAACTGTTCTGTTTGCGACCCCATGAATGGAAAACACTATGAAAATCCGCATTGATAAGGCAAATTGTGTGGGAAATGCGCGGTGCTGGGCAGTCTCTGAATCGCTGTTTCCCCTCGACGATGATGGTTATATCCTGATCGAGGAAGCCGATGTCCCCCCCGGTATGGAAGCGCAGGCCCGGCGGGGTGCCCGGGCGTGTCCCGAGCGCGTGATAACAATTATCGAAGACGACGCACACTAGTTGCAGCGCGAATAGATGGTGGCCACTTCGGCCAGTGTTCAGCAATTTATTTCAATAGGATGTTCTGATGGATTTTCTTGGCTACAAGAATAAAAGGGTAATTGTCAGCGGCTGTTTTTCCGGCATGGGGGAGGCGACCGCACGGCAGCTGGTGGAACTGGGTGCAGAGGTTCACGGACTGGATTACAAGGAGACTGCCCTGAGTCTCGCGTCATTCAGCCAGGTCGATCTGCGCGACCCTGCTGCAATTGATGCCGCTGTCGCGGGTATTGGCGGCAAGGTTGATGCGCTGTTCAATTGCGCCGGCCTTCCACAGACGTCGCCCCCGCTCGATGTTATGAAGGTGAATTATGCCGGCACACGCCGCGTTACGGAGCAGGTGTTGCCCCTGATGTCAGAGGGCGCTGCTATTGCCAGTATCTCCTCTACCGCGGGAATGGGATGGAGCCGCAAAATACCGCAGCTGATGGAACTGGTGCAGAACGACAGCTACGAATCTGCGATAGCGTGGTGCGAGGCACATATGGATACCGTCAATGAGGGTTACTCGCTCTCCAAGGAGGCGATTATTCTCTGGACGATGCTGGCCTCCTCCAAAACGATCCAGCGCGGCATTCGTCTCAACTGTACCTTGCCCGGGCCTACTCAGACGCCGATGATGGACCACTTTGAGTCCAGGACAGAAGCGGCGGTACTCAACACCTTTATCCAGCCGATCAATCGCCGCTCGACACCGGAAGAGCAGGCGGCTGGTTTGATATTCCTCAATAGCGAGAAGTCCAGCTATATCAATGGTGTGGCGCTGCCGGTAGATGGTGGATTCCTCGGTGGCGTGGCCACGGGACAGGTCGATCTGTCGGCGTTGATGCCCGCATCCTGATTGTAAATATCGGCCAGAGGTGAGTGAAGCCCTCCTTGCGTCGACCAACTAGTGCTCTACATTACTGGAATTAGTTATGACTGAAGAAGCTACTCTCACTGCAGCGGTTCCCACACCGGCACATATTACTGAATCGGTATTTTACGACTTCGATATGTTCTACGATCCTGCCTATCTGGCAGATCCACACAAACGTATTCAGGATCTGTTGGAAAATGCGCCACCTGTCTTCTGGACGCCGCGCAACGGTGGGCACTGGATGTTGGTGAGCCATACGGCAAATTTTGAAGCGGCGCGCGATACGGAAACGTTTTCCAGTGAAGTGATTCCGCACGCGCAGATCGAGGCAATACTGTCCCAGTTACCGGCGGACTCCCCACCCATACCACGGGCCTATCCGATTAATCTCGATCCGCCGTTGCACGCAAAATATCGCCAGCCGATACAGGGGGTTTTTTCGCCCAAGGCGATCAACAAACTCAAGGAATCCATCCGCAAGTTGGCGGGTGAACTGCTCGATGAAATCGTTGATAAGGGCGCCTGCGAATTTATGTCAGCAGTCGCGCAACCGCTGCCGGTAAAAGTTTTCCTAAAACTCCTGGGTCTGCCCGTCGAAAAATTCCAGACGTATAGCGCACTGGTAAAAGCACACCTTACGGCTACCTCGGGTGATGCCGGCGAAGCAATCGGGCGGCTCCAGGAAGTGGCTAACGCCATGCGCGATACCATACTGGCTCGACGCGATGACCCTCGCGATGACCTGATCAGTCTGTTGTGGACGATAGAGATTGATGGCCAGCCGGCTACCCAGCAGGATATCGAGAATTACGGTGTCCTGATGTTCATCGCTGGGCTCGATACTGTGATGCAGGGTATGGGGCACGGTGTGCGCCACCTGGCGATGAATCCCGGGTTGCAGGATGAGTTGCGTGCGGATCCGTCCCTGATATCCGATGCCACCGAAGAGTTGCTGCGCCGGTATACGTTTACCGTACCACCCCGCCGGCTGAACAGGGACATCGTCTTCGAGGGTGTGCAAATGAAGAAGGACGACCGTGCGATGCTGTTTCTGCCCGGTGCCGACCTCGATCCCAACGAGTTCCCGGATTCCAATCGCTTCGAACTCAATCGCGGCGGCAAGCCGCATATTGCATTCAACGCGGGCCCGCACCGCTGCCTGGGCTCTCACCTTGCGCGCGTCGAGTTGAATATCCTGTACGAGGAAGTGCTGGCGCGACTACCCAAATTTCATCTGGACCCGGAGCGCCCCGTAAAATTCAGCGGCGGCCATATCATCGGCGTGCAGGAACTTTACCTGGCGTGGGATAAATAAGCCCATGGCAGCCACGCGTCCCTTGCCCCGTTTGGATAGCGACAACACCGACTTCTGGACAGGGGGTAAGGATAACGAACTCAGGCTTATGCGCTGCCAGGATTGCTCGGCTTTTGTTCATCCGCCCCGCCCGGTCTGTCGCCACTGCTTGTCGGACAATGTGGCACCCGAGGTCGTTGCAGGCACTGGCATTGTCGACACGTTCACGGTGAATCACCAGAAATGGCATCCGGCCATGGAGGTGCCGTTTGTCGTGGCTCGGGTTGCGGTTGATGGCGCGCCGGGCGTCTATCTCACGACCAATATCGTGGGTTGCGCGGTGGATGAAGTGGATATCGGCGACCGCGTGCAAGTGATTTTTGAGCAGCAGGATGATATCTACCTGCCGCTGTTTGAGAAAATTCGCTGATATGAGTAACAGCCACGCATATATCACCGGGATTGGACAGTCCGAAGTCGGGATGCGGCTGACACGGCATCCCCTGTTGTTGACCGTCGATGCGGTGCGCGAGGCACTGGACGAGGCGGGGCTCGATATAAGCCAGATAGATGGTGTTTCCACCTATCCTGGCAGAGTGTCAGCGATGCTGGGTTTCTCTCCGGTTGGCGCTGACGAACTGGTGGATGCACTGGGCATTCGTGCCAGTTGGTATGCAGGCGGTATGGAAATAAGCTCACAGCTTGGCGCGGTGACTGCGGCTGCAATGGCAGTGCGCACCGGGCAGGCGCGGCACGTGATCTGTTTTCGCACGGTCTACGAGGCGGCTGCACTCGCGCGTCCGGAGGAATACCCCATGCAGCGGCGAGGTCGCGTAGACGGCTACTCGCAGTGGACGGCACCCTTTAACGCATTGTCCGCTGCAGTGTGGACCGCTCAATATGCGATGCGCCATGTCAAGAAGTACGGTCTCACGCGGGAACAACTCGCACAGATAGCGCTGACCGACAGGGCCAATGCATTACTCAATCCGCGAGCACTGGTCCGCGAGGCGCTCACAATGGACGATTATATGTCCGCGCGTATGATTTCCTCCCCGCTGTGCCTCTATGATTGTGATCGTTACACCGATGCATCGACTGTCATCATTGTATCGGCGGGCGACGCCGTGAATGAAGTGTCCTGCACGCCTGTACGCATCGAGGCGATGGCCGGCTCAGTGGAGCGTCTGTCCTGGGATCAGGCAGAGTGGATGGCCTGCTACGCCACTGGCGAGGACCTTTGGAAGCGCACAGATTACAAGCCGGCTGATGTGGACACTGCACAACTTTACGATGGCTTCAGTTTTCAGGCTTTGGCCTGGCTGGAGTCCCTGGGATTCTGCGAACGCGGCGAAGGCGGTCGTTTCATCGAGGGTGGAAAACGCATCGCACTGGATGGTGAGTT
>JAGRIK010000025.1 GCA_020443325.1 Halioglobus sp. | reverse complement strand
TGGCCGCCCTCCGGGAGACCTTAAGCCTCTCAGGGGGCCAGGGGGAAGCGGCCGAGCATCTGCGGGGCCTGATCGAGAAGATCGTCCTCACCCCACACCCAGGCCGTGAGGACCTCCAGATCGACCTCTATGGCGATCTGGCCGGAATCCTGAGCATGGCGGCCGAGAAAACAGGCAATCAGAAACGAGAAAGGCTCCGGAACGCTGTCAATGACAATATTCCGGAGCCTTCCAAGATGGTGTTGGTAGCGGGGGCCGGATTTGAACCGACGACCTTCGGGTTATGAGCCCGACGAGCTACCAGGCTGCTCCACCCCGCATCAAAACTTCCTCGACCGTGGACTGCCCCTCGGCACGCCACTTTGAACCCCTACTCGCCTTTGGAGCTCAATTTCGAGGCTGTGCATTATAGGGAGGCCCACTAGTCCGGTCAACCGCGGATCAGCGAAAAATACCAGTTAACCTTGTTGACAATCATTCTCATTATTATTACGCTAATCGCACAATTTAGAGACCGTTTAATGCCATGTACGTTTGCCTCTGTAAAGGAATAACCGATACCCAGATTCGCGCGGCGATTGAGGACGGTGCGAACTCGTTCAGGGACGTCCGCAACACCCTGGGGGTCGCCAGTCAATGCGGCAAATGCGGGGTTCTCACCCGCGAGATTTTACGTGAAGCCCTGCTGGATGACGCCGGGGAGCAAGCGCTGTTCTACGCCCTCAGCTGACCGGCACCCTCCCCTCGATGCCCCGCCACTTCCACAGGGCAATAATACAATTGCGAATCTCTCGCACTATCATTAGTGATTAGCTTTATAGATCAATAGCTTACGGTTGACGCGCCAGGATTCCCGGCGTCATACTGCAGGTTTCCCCAACGCGAGAGGTGCGGCATGAAAGGCGACGCAAAGGTCATCCAATATCTCAATAAGGTGCTGGGGAATGAGTTGATTGCCATCAACCAGTACTTCCTTCACTCCCGCATGTACAAGGACTGGGGCCTCAAGGAACTGGCCGAGCATGAATATGCTGAATCTATTGACGAGATGAAGCATGCCGACAAACTCACCGAGCGCATCCTGTTTCTGCAGGGCCTGCCCAATTTCCAGGATCTGGGCAAATTGCTTATCGGGGAAAATACGCAGGAAATACTGAAGTGTGACCTCAAACTGGAGTTGAAAGCCATACCTGATTTGCGCGAGGCGATAGCGCACTGTGAGTCGGTGCAGGACTACGTATCGCGGGAGCTGTTTGAGGATATTCTTGAATCTGAAGAGGAACATGTCGACTGGCTGGAAACCCAGCTCAGCCTGATCGACAAAGTGGGCATACAGAACTACCTGCAAAGCGCGATGGAGTCGCCCTCCTGAAGCCGGGAATACCCTGATTCGCGGCGGGGGCTGAGACAAGCCTCAACGCCGCAATTTCTTGCTCTGCGCGCCCATTCTCCAGACAAAAACCTTGCATAAACCCCAACCCATCAAGCATAGTTGCCCATTAGAAAATCCCAACCAAATGTCTCTGTGGCACCAATAAAGTTTGCAATTGACAGACCATCACAGAGAAAAGGGCGTGTTATGGGAGATTCGCCGCTTGCGGGGCGTTAGCTGAGTGCTGCACACCCCTGATTCCTCGTTTGAGGCGTCCAGCAATCACCAGCGGCGCATCTATCGGGTAGAGTCGATAAACAGAGATCGGTGCCAGGCTGTGCCTGGTGTGTGGTCTTTTTCCAACTCAATGGTTCAATCAATGCGGCAATACCTAGTAAATGGCTCCCGGGTTTATCTGTTCTGGCTACTCACTCTTCTATTGGTAGCACCCGGTGGCGCGTCGGCCCAGAGTGATCAGGCAGCGCAGCCAACCCCGGCGACAGGGCAGGGCCAGCGCGTGGAAGCACTGGCCCGGGTCGAGCCTGTCACGGCAGCGGCCGACCTTGCCGATCGCGAAAGCACCAGACCGCCGAAGGGCGGGACCGCGCCTGGCCAGCAAGTCCCGGAGACGGCCCCCGCTGTCGAGACGGATAAAACTGCCGGAGCGCCTTCCGGCAGCGCAGGAGCCCTGCAACCAATTGAGGTTCAGCTGCAGCAGAAAACCGCTGCATCCACGGAACAGCCCCCTGCCCTCCCGAAAAAAGCCAAATCAAAAACCGGCGAGAAAAAAACTGACCAGACACTGGATATCCTGGGCACACAGGTAGCGCCGGGAGAATCCCGCCGACTCCTGTGGGTTTCCGGAGAGACCACCTATGGCAGCAAACTGGAGTCTCCCGTTTACGTTATTCGCGGTAAGCACTCCGGACCGACGCTCTGCCTCACCGCAGCCATTCACGGGGATGAATTGAACGGTGTAGAGATTATCCGGAAACTGGTGAGCGACCTCTCCCCCAAAAAGCTCTATGGCACCGTGATTGGCGTTCCCATCGTCAACCTGCTCGGCTTTACACGGGGCACCCGCTACCTGCCGGATCGACGGGATCTCAATCGGTATTTTCCGGGCAATCCCAACGGCAGCTCGGCGTCGCGCATCGCACATTCCTTCTTCGAGGATATCGTCCGCCATTGCGATCTCCTGATCGACCTTCACACCGGCTCCCTCACGCGCACCAACATGCCCCAGGTCAGGGCAAACCTGCAAATACCCGAGGTGCTGGAGTTCACCACAAAGTTTGGTTCCACCGCTGTATTGCACAGCCGGAAACTGCGCGGCAACCTGCGCAGCGCGGCAACCAATTACGGCATCCCTGCCGTGGCACTGGAATTGGGTGAACCCGGAAGCCTGCAACAGGAGCATGTCGAGGAAGGGGTAGAGATAATAGAAAATGTACTGAGCGGGCTGGATATGACGCGGCGGCTGTGGACTTCAGGCGGCTCGCAACCCGTGTTCTACAGCTCGCGCTGGGTGCGGGTGAATACCGGCGGCCTCCTGATTTCGGAGGTTGAGGTGGGCGAGCGCATCTGGGAAGGCGCCGTGCTGGGCTCGATGGTCAACCCGATTACCAACGAATCCTTTGACGTGATTTCACCCTACTCTGGTCGCGTTCTGGGTATGGCACTGAACCAGTTTATGCTGCCCGGGTACGCCGCATTCAATATCGGCATTGTATCCGACGAAAAGGAAGCGGTTGACGACGCCGAGAATTTTGAGTGCATCACCACCGACATGGAGTCAGGTTCAACCACAGATGAGTATGGATGCGCAACAGAGGATGATGACGATATCGTGCGCGAGGAAATCGATCTTGGTGTTGAAGAAGGGGAAGAGGGCTCCTGATCTGCTGACACGCCTATCGATTTGGAAAGCATACTGCAAGGATTCCCTACATGCCGCCCTGGTTACTCAGTGTATTGCCCATCCTGCTCGCGCTCTCCGCCTGCGCCACGCCTCCGGAAACTGCACCCGACACAGCGCCGCCACCTAATATTCTGCTGATCGTACTGGACGACCTCGGATACAACGATCTGGGCGCCAACGGCAACCCGAATACACCCACGCCAAACCTTGACGCGCTGGCCGCAGAGGGCATTCTGTATACCCGCCATTATGCGGACGCGACGTGCTCCGTCGCTCGAGCGGCGCTGATGACGGGCACATTTCCGGCATCGCACGGTTTTCGCCCCAATCATCTCGGCCTGTCCGCTGGCACACCGACCATCGCCACCATGCTGCAGGACAAGGGCTACCGGACTCAACATATTGGCAAATGGCACATCGTAAGTGCGACGCTGGATCAATCGCCCAGCCATTCTGGTTTCGATAACTGGTACGGCTTTTTACATAACAACGAACTTGGCGGCCCCTCCAGGGACGGCGTCCGCTACCGCCGGCCAACCTACATCGACCCCTGGCTACGCGACAACCAGTCACCACTGGAGCAGCAGTCCGGGCACTTGACGGACATCCTGACGGATCGGGCCATCGACTTTCTGGATCAGCAGAAGGATCAGGGCCGACCCTGGTTTCTGAACCTGTGGTACTACGCACCACACGCACCCATTCAACCCGCAGACAGCTACCGCGAGAAGTATCCCGCGACCAGGGAAGGAAAGTACCACGCGCTCATCGACCAACTGGATGCCAATATTGGTCGCGTGATGGCCGCGCTGGATAAAAACGGCGAGGCCGACAACACGCTGGTCATTGTCCTGAGTGACAACGGCGGCACCAATATAGAGACGGACAACAACTATCCCTTTGTCGGAGAAAAAACCACACTTACAGAGGGTGGCATCAGGACACCTATGTTTATGCGTTGGCCAGGCCATATCGAGCCCGATGCTGTATCCAACGAACTGGTCAGCATCCTGGACATTTTTCCCACCATTGCCCAGGCCAGTTCCGCAACGCCCCCGGCCGACCTCGTTGGCAGGAGCCTGCTGGATCCCGAGCGCGGTGCCTCGCCCGACCTTTACTGGGAGTACTCCAATTCAGGGGCTCACCAGTATTCAATGCTTTCATCCGACGGCCGTTGGCGCCTTGTGTCCTTTTACGGTTGGCGAGCGCTGATTGACCTGGACGCCGACCCCTCCGGCAAAGCTGACGTGATGAGTCAACACCCCGAAATCGCGGCGCAGATGACCGAAAGCTATATGCAATGGCGAATGGCAATGAGAAACGTCACTGTCGACTATGAATCACTCAATGACAGGGGCGGCGCCATTTTGAGTGGAGATGATATGCAGCGCAGCCCGGGCTACAGCGGGTTCACGTTTGCGATTGGTGTCACACCTTCAACGGACCGCGAAGGGACGCCAGAGGTGATCGCGGAGCAGGCCGGGCGCTGGCGATTACAGACGTCCGGCCAGAAGGGCTTGCGACTGGAAGTGCTGGACCAGATCATAGAAGCCCCCGCATTACCCGCTGGACAGTGCAGCGACGTCGTCGTAAGCAGCCAGTTCAATTTTTCGCCCAGCCAATCGAAGGGAAATGTGTCCGCTATTGATCTCTACATCAATGGCGTGCGGGCAGCGACCGTCACGAAGAAAATGCCCGCATTGATGACATCAGGCTATGCCAATCCAACCTATATCGGCATGAACCCCGGTGGCGGGGACGTGTTTCAGGGTAAACTCACCAGGCCGCTCATTCTCAATGAGCGGGTGGTCCCGGACAAGGACGGCGGCCAGATTGGCAACGGCATTTCCGGCGTGCCTTCGATATGTCGGGCCAACTAAAGCGATAGGGGATTATTGTGATGTTCGGAGTTTTTCAGCGGAACGCGCTTCGCTCGCGGCTACTGGCACTCTGCATGATGTGCTCGCTCACGATTGGCGCGGGAACCGTATTTTCTGCCGTGGGAACAAGTGTTCCGATCTCTGCAACGTTGGCTACTGCCATTGCTGCCGATCTCTTCCCTGTATCCCTGAAGCTGAACAAGGGAAACTTCTTCCTTACCAATCCTGTTGTCCTTTTCCTTGAGAATGGGCGAGTCGGTATACGCGTTCGTTTTCAAGCGTTTGACCACCGCCCTGCCGAGGGTATCGCACTTAGCGAGACAGGGCAGGCAACGTTCTCGGGAATACCGGGATACGACGCCGCGACACAGAAAATTCTATTAACCGACCCGAACATGGATGAAGTCCAATTCGACCACAGCAACGAGGCCACCCGGAATTTTCTTCGGCAGATTAACAGCGTCTGGTCTGCCCAGGTGACAAACCCGATACGCGCCGAGATACCACCGCACCCCTATATGCTGCCGTTCAGGAACAACATCGAGAATATCTCCTACGACGGCAGGAATATTATCCTTACCCTGTCCTACCAGTAAAACAGCGCTGGGTGAGTGCGTTACACTCTCCCGGAAACACCCTGCCCCTGCAGGGCTGCCATAGCTGCAAGCCCTTCAAACACCAGGTCGGGCGCCCACTGGCCTGTGGGCGGCTGTACCAGATGCATCAGTGTTTCTCCGGCGCCGCCACAAAACAACAGCGGCATCGCTTCACCGCCCACCTGCTGTAACGCCAGCGCCAGCGCCCCCGCCTGTGCCAGTGCGATACCATGGCGCACTGCCTCGGCCGTGGACTTCCCCGGCGATAGCGCGTAGCCAACGTCTTCCGCAAAACGCACGCGATCGGTATCGAGCAGCAGCGCTCGCTCCATCAGGGCCGGCCCGGGAATAATATAGCCTCCCTCGTGTTGCCCCTCGGCGCTCACTATATCAATAGTCAGGGCCGAGCCCGCATCGACCACACACAACCTGCCCTGCAGCCGCTCCCGTGCGCCGAGCATGGCCAACCAGCGATCGACCCCCATACGGGTGGGCTCGGCATAGCTGTTGCGTAACGTTCCCGTCTGCGCCGCGGTGCGCGCAAACCAGGGAATGGTACCCCAACGTTGTTGCAGCAACGCGGCCAGCGCATCCTCTGTCGCACTCGCTGCCACGCTTGCGATCCAGATTTGCTCCACGTGTTCCGCGCAATCGAGAAGCACTGCCTGCGAGGCTTCGTCATCGGGCCGGTAATTGCCTCTATCGACAACGTGTTCATCGCGCAACAGGCGCCACTTCGCACGGCTGTTGCCGACATCCAGCTGCAGGCAATGACCCGAACCGCTCATTGCGCCGCCCTCAGTGAGATTTCACCGCCGTAGACCGATTGCACACCAGTGGTGGTTTCCAGTTGTAGTGCGCCGCGCTCATCCACTCCCCGTGCGACACCCGCCAACTGCCCGGAACCGGTATGCAGCACCACAGGCTCACCCGCAAAGGCATCCAGCGCCTGCCACTCATCCCGCCAGTGGGCAAACCCCTGCTGCTCGAAATCCGCCGCCAGAGGCAGCAGTTCATTGAGCAGTTCGGCCAGCAAACGGTTCCTGCCGGGCGGTTGTCCCGCGCTGACGGACCTGACATCGGTCCAGGCCTGGTCAATCGCACCCGCCGCTTCCCTGGGCATCGCGACGTTGAGGCCAACACCAATCACCACCCGGCAGGTGCCAGCAGCGTCGCCACTCATTTCCAGCAGAATGCCGCCGAGCTTGGCCCCGTCGTACAACACATCATTGGGCCATTTGAGTTGCACCGCAGTCACCCCGCACGCTCGCAGCGCACGCGCCACGGCCACGCCGACCGCCAGACTCAGGCCTTCCAGCGCGGCAGCACCCTGGCTGAACTCCCACAACAACGACAGGTACAGGTTACTGGCATAGGGGCTCACCCACTGGCGACCACGGCGGCCACGACCGGCTGTCTGTTGTTCAGCGCTGCACACCAGCCCGGAGGAGCCGCTCTGCGCCACCCAACGCAGCACTTCTGAATTGGTAGAGTCGACACTGCCCTGGATCTCCAGACGGGTCAGCAGGGAACGGGCTCTCTCACCCAGGGCACCCCTCACCCGATCGGCGTCGAGAAGGTCTATACCACCTGGAATGCGATAGCCCTTGCCTTTAACGGATTCAATCTCAATACCCGATTCTGCGGCGATCCGGTTGACCTGCTTCCACACAGCCGTTCGACTCACGCCCATGAGATCGGCCAGCTCCTGGCCAGAGCGGAACTCGCCATCTGCCAGCAATGGCAACAGCGCGGTTTTTGACATGAACGGCAGCACTCTCATGAATCGATGGAGCGCTGATGATAGCAAATAAAACCACCGAATCAGACATGACAGCGCGTTTATGTTTACGTTTGCGTCAACGTCTTTATCAACTACACTGCGAGTCGCATGTCCGCTCGCCAGGGCCCAACACGATGGTAGACAAAACCTATACAATCTCGGATCTCGCCAGGGAATTTGGCGTCACCACCCGCACCATTCGCTTTTACGAAGAGAAAGGGTTGATCAAGCCCCTGCGCGACGGGCAGAAAAGACTGTATAGCCCCGCCGATCGTGTCCGCATCAAACTGATACTGCGCGGCAAACGAATCGGCATGACATTGCAGGAGAGTGTCGACCTGATCGACATGTACGATCCATCCCGCAACAACACACAACAGTTGAACTCGCTCATCGATACAATCGCGCTGCGGCGAGCTGCCCTAATGCAGCAGAAGCAGGATATCGACGATATGCTCGCTGGGCTGGATGAAGTGCAGGACCTGTGCGAGAAGGCTTTGGGGAAACGCCACAGGAAAGCGTAATGCCGGTAACCGACATGGACGTTGCGGGCTCTCTCCATTACTCTGTTACCCTTGGCAGGGCATACCCATCAGGCTAATAGAGACATGGCACACCGTCCAGGTTCATTGCTGCGCAACACCGCCGCTACTCTCATGTGCTTATCGGGAGCCGCCCAGTTTGCAGCGCTATGGTTGCGTGAGTTAACCGGATCGGCACTCCTCGATGGACTGTGGGGAACGGTCTACGTGATCATCGGCATCGGCCTGTTTGGACACTCGCGGTTTTCCGTAGTAATGGGCATCCTGGTACCCTCAACGGGCGCCGGCATTCTGGCGTACACCCTGACCCAACCCGAGCAGGCGTACACCCTGCGCATTGCGGTTGACGTAGTGATCGTTGTGCTATGCGCCGTGGTCCTGTGGGAATCGCGCCATCACCCCAGCGTGTGACGCCAAGCGCCATCACCTTCAATAACTCCAGGGACACATCGTTACCATGGCGCTAAAGCCTACCATTTACAAAGCCCAGGTCGAACTGGCAGACAGCGACCGCAACTGCTTCGAATCGCTCTCGTTGACACTGGCCCGCCACCCGTCGGAAACACTGGAACGGATGACAGTGCGACTGCTCGCCTACTGCCTGAACTTCGCCCGCGGCCTGGAATTTACCCGGGGCATCTCAACCGCGGATGAACCCGATTTGTGGCAGCATAGCGACCACGGCGACATCGAACACTGGATAGAAGTGGGCCAACCCGAGCAACCCCGCCTGCGCAAGGCCTGTGGACGCGCACGCAAGGTCAGTGTGTACGCGTTTGCGAAGAGCGCATCCACCTGGTGGAAATTACAGGGCGAGGAGGTTGGCACACTGCCGCACTTCGAGGCCTGGCAACTGGACTGGGCCGAGGTCCAGGCCGCCGCCGGGCTCATTGACCGCACTGTGCAACTGAATGTCAGCATCGTGGGCGGTATCGTGTACCTGGACAATGGCAGCGACTCCAGCAGCGTAGAGCCAAAATTGCTTTGCCAGAATGACTGAACACATTTTGCGGGCAATCTATTCTGCACCCCGGAACTATTTGCATGCGTATCCGATCCAAGACATTCGATAACACCAAATCCTGCACGCATAACAATTTTCGAATCGGGAGGATTCCCATGTCACAGCTGCACTTACGGAGCCTGATCTTTACGGTTCTCCTGGTAACGGGGGCAACTTGCCATGCCATTACCGCTGAGGAACCCTCCTTCTACAATGGCTTTGAAGTAGAGAATGGCCTGATCGCGCCCGGTGACATCGACCATGGCGGCCCCGGCAGGGATGGCATCCCGGCCCTGGATGCGCCGGTATTTCTATCGGGTAAGGAGCGCAAAGGGCAGATCAAAGCCGATGATCGCGTCCTCGGGCTTTACTACAATGGGGTCGCCAAGGCTTACCCGATCAGTATTCTTGATCACCATGAGCTGGTGAACGACCAGTTTGCGGAAACGCCGATCCTTATCTCGTACTGCCCACTGTGCGGTACGGGCATGGTCTTCCTGGCGAACGTGAAAGATCAGGCCCTGAATTTTGGGGTATCGGGTTTGATCTACAACAGCAATGTGTTGCTGTACGATCGCAACACGGGATCACTCTGGTCACAGATACTAAAGAAGGCTGTCACAGGGCCGATGAAAGGCGCGGAACTCACACAGATACCCGCGCAGTACACGACCTGGGAGAGCTGGCTAAACGAGCACCCCGACTCGCTGTTGCTGTCGCGCGCCACGGGATTCGAACGCGACTACGACTACAGCCCCTATGAAGACTACAAACGCTTACCCACAGTAACGTTCTCAACTTTCAACCAGGACACACGCCTGTACTCCAAGACCTGGGTAGTGGGAATCACCGTTGGCGAGGAATCACTGGCACTGCCCTTCGCCGAACTGGATAAACTGGATAAGCCACTGCGTATTCGCCTCGGCGATACGGAGCTTAGCATCCAGTGGGACCGCAATGCGCAGGCTGCGAGGGCGTTTGATGAGAACGGGAAGGAGGTGCCTACGACGTCGGCGTACTGGTTTTCGTGGGTTGCGTTTCATCCGGATACGGGGATTTATGGGATGGGGTCTTAATGTTGAGGAGAAACTGCAATGCATGGACGATCTGTTTCGTCCCAATTGGTTCACGGCGTCCTGATCGCCAGTAAATTGTTTCCTGCGGGTTAGCTCTTGCACAACCACCAGAATTAAATAAATCGTAGTTCAAAATTCAAAATGATTGATGCCATCGAAATAGTAGACGTGGTTCACTTCAAGACAGCATAACAGTCAGGACAGCGCCACAGATGTAGTAGCGCGTGATCTGACCCGACATGTTGGCCTTTGCCATGAGATTGGCCTCGACATCATAGATTGGGACTCCGCTCCAATCCAAATCACTTTGATGCGATTGCAACACCGTCGTGAACATTGGTATCTCTGCCCCGCTGTATTGACCGATGAGCAGCGTCAAACACGCAGGCCGTAACTTCCTTGCCGCACAGTTGTCTTTCCTCGTCGTAGCAATAAAGGCCCTCCAAGGTATCAACGGTGCCAGCGAACTGCCCGCGAGTCGTAGGTGTACGTGTGCTTGGATTTTGAGTTCAATCGATTACGCTGGATGTTGTTTTTAGTCGTACACACCCAGCGCGATCAGCAAAGGAAGGGCCATAAAAGCAAAACCAGCACAAACTAACAACTCCCTGAAGCCGGTAGCGCCAATGGGAATTTCTATAAACCCCAACAGTAGAGGCTTATCTAATAGGTATTCGATGAGCACAGAGGCCCCTAGAACCAGCATTATCATCAGAGCCAAAACACTTCCGATTGAATCATAACCTTCAACATCAGACCAAAAAAAGCTCGAAACAGACATCGCACATGTTACAACGCCCAAAATAAGCAAAATCTTTCTCACTATGTTTCTCGACATCTAGTCAAATTCCCCGCTAGTGTTAAGGGCAGGCAGACACCCTATTTGCTATACCCCATAATGAAATTGGCGTCGCCGCGAGTCCCGCCGCAGCATCAATACCCCAGTCCGCCAACCTCAATGGGGCTTGAACCTTTTTGAGAGCAACTTTAGCCGTTTGACCTACTATCACCGATGTCGCTCCAGACTCGAGATTTTCAGACGGATCGAGCACCATAGAAAGACCGGTAGCTATAGTCGCGCCGGTAGCGACAATAGGTGCAAATTGAAATGAAACCGGTGTCGCAACAGTCAAACCGTCACCAATAGCTCCTAGAGCACGTGCGTAATCCTTCCTGTCTGCCGCCTCGCCTGCCCTCTTAGTTGCATAATAGTTGCTATACGGACCATTCCCATATCCTGCAGATAGTCCCGTGGGATCAACAAGCATAATCGGATTCCCCCCCACATACGCATACAGATTCGGCCCATCCACGAACCCTGCCGGGTCCTCACTGATGAAGCGTCCCGTGTCGGCATCGTAGTAACGAGCACGCATGTAATAGAGATTTTCGCCTTCCGAGAAGATGCCTACCTGTCCCGCGTACTTGAAGGGTTGGTCGACGGTTTGCTCCTCGCCCAACAGCTTTCCGTAGGGTGAGTAGGCGTACTTGTTGACTACCGCGTTGTTGGCGTTGGTGAGCGCCACGGTGTGGCCGGTGCCATTGAAGTGGTAGACATAGTAAGTTCCGCCAGACACCATGGCTGTCAGGCCAGCGCCATAGATGTAGTAGCGATCGATCTGGCCCGAGCTGTTTGCCTGTGCCAGGAGATTACCCTCTGCATCATAGACATACTGGGACTCCGCTCCACTGCGAATTGCTTTCAGGCGATTTCCTACGCCATCGTAGACAAAGCTGTCATCGCCGCGCTGTACCAGACGGTGCGCATCATCAAAAGTGTAGTCCACGTTATCTCTACCGACAAGTTGGCCCTCGCTGTCGTAGGTGTAGCGATTGCGCACGGTATCTATCGTGCCAGTGAGTTGGCCGTCGTTATCGTAGTTGTAGGAATGGCTGGACGTTTGGTTCAAGCGATTGCGTTGAAGGTTATACGTGTGACTGGTGTCGTCCTGCAAAATGCTTGCAGTGAGAAGCGGCCCAGGTGAAGTGACCTCCTGCAAACGGTTCCCATTGGCATCCAGCTGGAAAATGTACTCCACCAGATTCGTTGCTCCCCCATGCGCAATTCCGGTCAAGCGATTATTATCATTCCATGTATAGACGGTCTCCATCGCGTTAAAGTGCTCAACCCTGTTAACCCGGTTGGCATCGTCGTAGATATACTGCATCGTCGGCTTGCCGGGCAGCCAATCGATGGTCACTGTGCTGAGACGATGCAAGTTGTCGTAGGTGTACTCCACCTTCCTGTTCCCCGGTGGATAGGTCAGCGTGACCAGGTTGCCGGCTGCATCGTAGTCATACTGCACAGTGTGGCCATTGCTATCCGTTTGGCTGGCAAGTCGCCCTGCTGCATCGTGCGTACTGGTAGTGATACCTGTCGAATCAATCATTTCCACCAGATTGTCACGAGCGTCGTAGTTAAAATCGACTGTGGATTGCGCGTATAAGATGTTGTCCATCTTGCCAGAATCCGTATACGTGAAAGATGTGATCCTGTTGTTTCGATCCGTCACTTTTTTCAGCTTTCCGGCCGCCGTATACTCGCGGCTGGTCACTCGGCCTCGAGAGTCCGTTCTCTGCTTTACCCGCCCGTGATTGTCATACGTGAATGCTGTTACAGCGCCCTCCTGGTCTTTGATACTCTCCAGATCCCCCCGAAGGTTGTAGTTCCAACTAATGGCAGGGTGACCACCTGTTGCAGAAGTTTTAAGGTAGCCATAGGCGTCATAGCTATGCTGCGTCTGCGTCTCGCGAGGATCTGTGACCGTATCAACGAGGCCACTGGACAAAAAGGTGCTCTGCACTGCATGTCCGCTGTCATCGACCCGCTCGGTAAGATGATGCCTGGCGTCATAGCTGAATCCAACCTTGTGGTTTAATGGATTCCTTGTTTCGGTTAATCGATGCATGGCATCGTAAAGGTGAATGACTTTTTTACCGCTGTCATTTATCTGTTCAACCAGGTTGTTGTCCGCATCGTAAACAGACATGGATGCGTTGCCCAAGGGATCGGTTTGGCGCACCGCATGGCCCTGGCCGTCATACTCAATCCTTGTTGTGTGGCCAAGCCCATCCTCTATTGCGACGCGGCGGCCATCAACATCAAAGTGATATGTAGTTCGATTCCCTTCCGGGTCCTCCTCGGATGACACGAAACCCGCGTAATGCAGTTTGTAGGTTTCGAGCCCGGTGTCCCGCGGCGCCCTCTGTTCGACCACCCGATCAAAGTCGTTATAGGTATTATCCACAATCTGCACGTTGACCGGATTTGTGACTGTTTCGAGACGATGCAGACTGTCGTATCCGTAGGTCCAGTTCCCATTCTCCAGCCCGTTCACCTTGAACAGGTTTCCATCGGCCTGTTCATAGGTTACGGAGTGAAAGGCAGAGTCGTACGCTTGCACAAGATCACCGTTGGTATACCTGAGAAAGAGTGATCTTGCGTACGCGTCCTTTACCTGAACGAGCCTCCCAGCACCGTTGTATGTAAAAGTCATTGCCATGCCGTCAACATCGGTGATGGTGGCAATACGATCATCGGCATTGAACCTCCAAACAGTGCCGAACCGCTCCCTGAGTTCGTAGGTATCACCGGCTCGCACTAACGCCGTGGTGACACCAGCGGGTGGCATGAAATCCCCGTTGGGCATTTCCTGATAGGTCAGCGCCTCGGCGCCCATTTGCACGGTAACAGACTTGTTCAGCAACTGGTCCATGCCCCAGTTTGCGACCAGCGCCGCGACACCCCACTGCGTCGGTGCAGGAGACTGCGCCCGCAACAGCCGACGCGTGATCTCGTTGACGACCACCATCGGGATAACATCGAATACGGTTCGCGTTCCAAGCGCAGCCTCTACATCGCTGTGCTTCGACAGGTAAATACTGTAATTGTGCGTCCAGCCTCGCCCCAGGCCTACCGTATCCTGGGAAGCCATCTGGCTGTTGTAACTGCGGGTAAATGCGAAACCGCGAGTTCCACTGCCAGCAACCTCAAAGTCGGTAAGGCTCGACACAAAAGCGCCCGTACCCAGGTCGACCGGATCACCCGCAGGGGTTATAGGCACATTTTTCCGGATACCTACCTCTGGCAGGTATTCCTGCCGAACGTGTCCCGTGGATGCAGTACTCGGCTTCGTCCCGATTCCGCCGTTCAGGCCACCCCCGATAATCATACCCATCGAGCTTCCCTCGCTCGTTTCCCAGGAATCCACATAGCCGTGGCCCGTCCAGTCATGGAGTCGGAGTGCGCCATCCTCAGGCAATACCAGTGTATGGGATGCATCAGTCAGCGACTGAAACTCGTTCATTTGATCAGTGGAGTAGTTACGCAATAGCGGCGCAACGCTGGCATAGTTACCCTGGTTGGCGACAAACAGGCGGCCCCCGATCCAGTTTGTGAGCGCAAACAGCCGAATAGTTGATACCGCGGGGTTTGTCAGGCCCTGCGAATCGCTGACCCCTTGCAGCTGGTCCAGCACACTGTGCTCCATTGCGCTGGCGATAAAGGACTGGGCCTTGAAGGTACCCTGCTTTGGCGACGCCACCCGATCGGCGATGGACACTACCTGAGCGGCCATATCCACAAAGTAGCCGTCCTCCTGGCCCGCTATCCCAAAACGGTGATGGCGAATATTGCGCTTGTTCGAGAGCGTGTAGAGCAGATCGGAGTTAAGCTGGGTCTGCTGCATCCAGGTCTGGCCGATGACATTGAGCGTCTCGGTAAGCCGTTCCCCCGCGTCCGTCTCCGTGCCTTCGACACTCAAGCGGTCGAGGAGTCGCTGGCGCTCACTCAACAATGTGGAGTGTTTATCCCCGCCGAAAGCGGACACAATCACATAGGACCCCGTTCGCTTCACTGCAAAATCGCGCGTCTGGTCCGCAAACTCTCCGCCATGAGCCGCGTAGGGGTGGTTGATGATCAGCCTGAGGTTATTCCGGTCACCACTGGCTGCAAATTCCTCCACTTCCAGTTGATCATCGATATGGAGGCGTGCCAGGCGTTCGGGCTCCACGACTCCCGTCAAGCCATGCGTCTCCTCGCCGATAGACGCACCCTCGTGATAGTACTTCAGCGACAGGTCCGCGTTCTTGCGTCCCGTTGCCTGGCCTGCACCTGTAAATTTGACCCCAACCGAGAACGATTCGCCCAATGCTACCGTCTGGGAACCTGCTCCGCTGGTGAAGACAAACGCGCTGGCATTGGGACCGGTGAGCGTAGCGACCACCTGGAAAGTGACTCCCGATTCGTTGGTGCCCGTCCAGGTCTGGGTAGGCCCCTCGGCACCGATTGTCAGCGTACCGAAGTCCGTCGCGCCTGCGGGCGCGGACGGAATGGACATATCGACATCACTGTAGGTCAAACTGACCTTGCGCCCCGCAATGTCGGGTATGTTCCTCGTGATATCAATGCCACCATGCTGCAGGCGCAATGTGTGTATGTAGTTCGCGGGCACGGCATCCCAGCTCAGCGGCGTGCCGGTCACAGGGAGCGGGAGACTGGCGGGCAGGCTGCTGCTGTGGTCAGGTACAATCCTGAACCCGCCCAGCACTTCTTCCACCCGATCGTTCGGGTGATTCAGCTTGAGGTAGTTCTGTAGATCCGTGGCACGGTCAGCGAGGTAGCCAGTGAGGGCACCCAGGTTCATGCCCGCAATGGATTTCGCGGTTTTGGTACCTCCCGCCGCAGCCAGAATACCGGCCTCGGAGTAGTTCATCGCGCTGCCGAGATTGACGGTCGCATACCGGGTGGACGGTTTGAATGCAGGGTCCAGAAGCACGGTCTGTTGGTCTATCGTGGCTTCCACCCAGACGCGATTGAACCGGACACTGGATTCCGTCAGCGAAACCGGAACCCCTCCCTGGGAAAACATACTGGCTATGATTTCCAGGTCAGCGTCTGTCCCCAGCCAGTCAGCCACAGACTGTACATCCATCACGCCGGACGCAGACATGGTGCCGAACTGGAATCTGGCCGGAATATCCGCCGCGCGCAGAAGCTCTATCAGCAGCGCCGCCTGATCGAAGTCATTGCCGCTGCGTTCATGCAGCGTCAGGTAGGGCCCCTTCAGCAACCCAAAGTACGGCACATACTCAAAGTGATTGCGCACATACTGATAGATTCGCAGCGGATCGTTCTCCAGTGCTTCTGCCAGCGCGGTGTATTCACCGGGCGACGCAAATGCGGAACTGGCAAGAGACACTTCCGTCTCCAGCGCGCCGGACCCGGTGCCGAGTAGCTGGCGGGCGTCCTCCGGGGAAACGCTCTCGGCAACAGGAGCAACCCAACCCGGCAAAGCCGTCCGCTGCGCAGTGGATGCAATCCGCACTGACTCCGGTGAACCGGACGCATAAGCATTGGCCTGTGCGCACGCCTGAACCGCTGCCATTGCCAGTAGAAACCTGCCAATACGAGACAGCAGACCCTTGCGAAAATCCATTTCGTACGTTCGGAACATAATCCTTTTCCTATGTCTGTCCAACACTATTTGAAGTAAAGGGATTTCAGGATGACAAGATCACCAACATCCAGATTGCCATCCATATTGACATCACCATGCCCGGACTCTCCCTGCTCCTGCGTAGCCAACACCTCCCCAAAAATGATGCGTTTCAGAACGACGATATCGCCGAGATCGAGATCATCATCGCTGTCCAGGTCACCGTGGACGTGATTGATATCAGAGCCCTGCAGGTACTCATCAATATTTGTGATGCCGTCATTATCGAAGTCGCCCAGTGCGCCCATCTCCCCAACAGCATCCAGAGCGTCGAGTCCCGCGGCGATCTCAACCGCATCGGGAATGCCGTCATTGTCATCGTCTGTATCTACAAAATTCGGCAGGTCATCACCATCGGTATCGGGGCTGTCACCCGTCGCGATCCACGCGATGTTTGAAACCCCGTCATAGCGATAGCGGACCGATGTGGCCTCATCGTCACGTGCAACGCGCACAAGCCGGTTCAGGTCGTCGTACTCGTACTCTATCGTCAGCTGCGACACGCCGTGACTGGCCGGGCTGAAAAGGGCCAGGAGCAGCAGGATTACAGACATGTTGCGAACGGTTGTAACTGAGAGCGGCGACTGGCTCCCTGGATGGTGTACTTTCATTGCAAACCCCGGCGAGTTCCTTCTCAAAAAATTCGGATGAGCGCTGAGCTCATCCCCCTGCATCACTCATCCTTGAGCAGTGCAATTGAACACTGTGTCGCGGCAACCCGAACATCCCGCGCGCCTGGCGTGACTTTCGAGTGTGCCGCCGTGCCAATGTCGTGAGAATGAAACTAGCCGCTGAATATCGAACCGACAAGCAATCGATTGCATTTGGTGTATCACGCGCAGAAAACGCACTTTTCCTACTGAACGAATTTGCCCGATTTGCTCGCTACCCTATTTCCAGAACGCGCACTAGACTTTCAGGAACCCTTCGGGAAACCGGCCATTCACTGGCGCAGTAAGTGGCAACCGTGGCGAGATATCGCCAGCGCCCACACCATCAGGAGAACAGAAGTATGAAGAATCATGGAATCAGGTTCGTCGGCGGCCTACTGCTTTGCGTGCTCGTACTCGCCGGCTGCCAAAGCGATGTCACATTATCGAAAGCCGTTCGCAAGGGCGACACGCTCGTCGTCTCGCTCGGCAATGCCGACCCCAACGGTGAGTACTCCAACCTCAACAACGCGCTTATCCGTGAAGCAGATGTTAGCGCTGAGATTTTCGACAGCAGCTGGGCCACACATCCCGTGAAAGTTCGCCACGTGTTTCGTGTCTATGGCGATCCCACCGCCGTGGATGCAAAAGCGCGCGGGCAGGCCCAGTGGATGGCGGTGATCGACCTGGTCAATCCAACGGGGGCCGGCAAGCCTAATCTGGCTATCGGGGCAGCCGCACTCATCCTGAAGTCAGCAGCCTTCAACGAACCGCAAATTGTGCAGACAGAGATCATTAATGGTGTGGGCACACCACATAATTTCATATCACAGAATGAACCAGTTGATCTCGGGCTGGATAAACTGGCGTTCGTCAAACCCGCAAAGCAGGCACTCGTCAGCGTAAACGGGACACTGCCGCCGGGCGTGAGGCTCGCAGGCGCAGAGTATCGGTTCAATATTCCTGATGTTCACACGTTCGATGCGCTCCTGAATCGCCTGGAGGCCGCAGCGCCCGCCAAGCTCGCGACGAACAGGCAAATCCATTTCGAGTTCAGCCGGTCAGAGCGGGAAGCGCCGAGCGGCACCGATGTTCTGGTGGTACTTACTTCGACCGAGGGTGTCGACCAGGCGGATTTGTCGGCCTTCAATTTTGTGATGCTCAGCGATATCGATGCCATCGCCAACAGCGCCTCCTACTGGCAGGACCATTTCAGTGGTGCCGCCTATTACGACACCGACGGCCAGGAGATCGCCAGTCTTGGACACCAGATTGGTGAAAATGAGTAAGGTAATTCGGCGGAGGGAGGCTACTAAATGGCTGGCGCCGCCGCACCGGTATCCGGCGTGCGCTGCAGGCGCGACAGGAACCCGACATTCAGCACACCGTAGACTGTCGCCCAGAACAGCACGCCCGCGCCCAGTGTTGCGGCCGACCACAGCAGCAGCAAGGCGATGCCAGCCAGGCGCAACACCTCCCATTTGAGCAACTCGGACGCTGGCCTGCCCTCCAGCCACAGGGCCGTGACCACAGTAGTGCCCAACAAAATTGCCCAACCGGCAAACCCCGCCCAGTAAGACAATTGTGCGCCTTCCATAAAGTTCAATAACAGCACCACGGATATCAGCTGGAAAAACCCGTATACAGCCACCGGTGCAGGCACTTTGGGATCGTAGCGTTCAAAGGTGCTGAGATCGTTCTTCTCGCGCGGATACTGCTCGGCGACATCGGCAGGGCGCCAACCCGTGCGCGCTACCCATACCCGCAATTTGTCTCGCCAGTCTTTGGTACGCCAGCTGTCCTGCGCCATATCGACATAAACATGGGTCAGTGCCTTGACCGGACTCCAACTCCTGAGTGGCCCGCGAATACCGTACACCACTGGCTCGTCCTCCAGTTCTTCCTGAAAGGTCCCAAACAGGCGATCCCAGAGAATGAACAGGCCACCGTAGTTGCGATCCATATAGCGATCATTCTGCGCGTGATGCACGCGGTGATTGGAGGGCGTGACAAAGATCCACTCATACCACCCCAGTTTTGGCACATGCTGGGTGTGCACCCAGAACTGGTAGATCAGGTTGATTGCGCCCACCGTCACCACCACTTCGGCGGGAATGCCTAAGATATACATTGGGATATAGAACACCCAGCCCAACAGGAAACCCGTGCTCGTCTGGCGCAGGGCGGTGGTGAGGTTATAGTCCTCGCTCTGGTGATGGGCCACATGCGCCGCCCATAAAATAGTGCGCTCGTGCCCCAGACGGTGCAGCCAGTAGTAGCAAAAATCGTACAGCACCATGGCCAGCACCCAGGTAAACCAGTGGCTGGCATCCATCAGCGGAAGGGAGAAGTACTCCGTGACGAGATAGTAGACATAGCCGCCTACCCCTAACGTCACGAAGCGCTGGGCCTGGCTCAGAACGCCGAGCGACAAGCTGCTGACGCTGTCATTCAGGCGGTAGGTGTTGTTCTGCCTGAACCAGCCATAGGCCAGCTCCACCACGATGGCGAGAATGAAAAACGGGACCGCGTAAACAACAAGATTCATAGCACAACCCAAAAATTGCCCTGCCCTGACCCACTTTCGTCCACAAGTCGTGCCAGGCAGCGCGTATCGCGCCGGCTATTCTAGACCCCTGCAAGCAAAAATCCAGTATCGGCGCCCGGGAGTGCAGGGCCGATTTTGACTAGTACCTGCGAGCGCAGGCGTCTATATTGCCCGCATGAACAGTGACATCGAACCGCTTTTACCCGCACCTGGCCGCGACGTTCCTCTCGATGCCGAGGTGTGCCGCAGGGCTCGCCTGTCGCGGGATGCCCGCTTCGACGGGGAGTTCTACATCGCAGTACACACCACCGGAATCTACTGCAGGCCCATTTGTCCCGCTCGCACACCGGCGGAGAAAAATGTCAGTTACTTTCCTAGTGCTGTGCTGGCCGCGCAGGCCGGCTTTAGGCCCTGCCTGCGCTGTCGTCCGGAATCCGCGCCCGACAGCCCCGCGTGGAACGGCACCTCCACCACGGTGCAGCGCGCCGTACAATTAATTGGCCAGGGCGCACTCAATACCGGTTCGATGAGCGATCTGGCGTTGCGCCTCGGTATCGGCGAGCGCTACCTGCGCAAGCTGTTCGAGCGGGAACTGGGGGTGTCGCCCCAGGCCCTGGCACTCAATCAGCGACTTTTATTTGCGAAGAAGTTGCTGGCGGAGACAGCGCTATCGATTACAGAGGTCGCCTTCGCCTCCGGCTTTGGCAGCCTCCGGCGATTTAACAGCGCGGTACAGGCGCAATTCAGGATGCCCCCCAGCGCGCTGCGCAGCCGGACCAGCACCAGAACCGCCAACGTCAGTATCGAGCTGCAATTGCACTATCGCCCCCCCTATGACTGGGACGGCGTGGTGGATTTTTACAGCCGCCATGCCATCGCCGGCGTGGAGACGGTTTCGCCGACGCGCTACCAGCGCAATATCACGCTGGCGGGCGTCGCCGGGAGCTTCGCGATAAGTCCAGTGTCAGGTAAAGACGCGTTGCATCTGGAACTGCAACTGGCGGATCACCGCCTGATAATGCCTGCAGTCGCGCGCATCAGGCAGATGTTCGACCTGGACGCCAATCCGGCGGCCATTCACGAGGTGCTGGCACAGGACCCGCGCCTGGCGCTGCTGTTACAGCAGTTTCCGGGTATTCGCTCTACCGGGCACTGGTCGCTGTATGAGGCATCGGTACGCGGCGTTGTCGGGCAACAGGTCAGCACACAGGCTGCACGGAGCGTGCTGGGGCGCCTCGCCGCCGCCGTTTCAGGCGATACAGAACGCGTCACTTTTCCCCAGGCGGCCGGTATCGCGCAACTGGGCGATGAACAATTCCCGATGCCCGGCAGGCGCCGCGAGACGCTGCGCGCCCTCTGCCGGTATTGTGCGGACCGCGAAGACGAACTCGACATCGATGCACTGGCCGCGCTGAAAGGCGTGGGGCCGTGGACCATCGCGATGGCCAGCCTGCGCGGCCTGGGACACCCCGACACCTTCCCCCTGAAGGATCTCGGATTGGAGCGGGCCTGGGCGCGTCTTCCCGGCCCCGACATTACCCTGCAGGACCAGTCCGCCAGATGGCGCCCCTGGGGAAGCTATGCCGCCAACCTGCTCTGGAGGAGCCTGAGCCTATGAATGTGCAATACCTGGATACACCCATCGGCACGCTGCGCCTGCTCTCCAGCGGCACTGAGTTGACCGGGATCGAATTCGATGGCCAGTACAGCGGTGGGGACGTCACATACTGCGAGCAGACTGATAGCGTGCTCACAGCCTGCGCCGGGCAACTGGCTGACTACTTCGCACAGCGCCGGCGGCACTTTGACCTGCCACTGCGCGCGCAGGGCACACCGTTTCAGCACGCCGTCTGGCGTGCCCTGGCGGAGATACCCTACGGGGAACTGAGAAGCTACCGGGATATCGCGCAAACCATCGGCAACCCGGCGGCGGTGCGCGCTGTGGGGGCGGCCAACGGTCGCAACCCGATACCTATTGTGGTGCCCTGCCACCGCGTGATCGGCAGCAATGGCAGTTTAACGGGGTTTGCTGGCGGGCTGGCCACCAAGACGTACCTGTTGCAATTGGAGGGATCGCTGGGCGGGTCACTGCCCGCGCCAGGCCTATAACCGGCGGTTACCGTCAGGCGTTGAGATCGGGGATCATCTCGTCCTTTAGCCGCGTTATCGCGTCCTTAAGGAGCAACTTCTCTTTCTTCAAACGCTGTAACAGGATCTGGTTCTGGTAGGGGTAGTTGTGCAACTCGTCTATTTTGCCGTCCAGCGCACGGTGCTTCTTCTGTAAATCCATCAGGCGCATCGCGGGAGTCACCAACTCGTTGGCCGCCTCGTCGTTTCCGCCGATACCGTTTCCTGGTGGCTCATTCATTGTGCAATCAGTACTACCGCTAATTTTGTGGAAAGGTGCAACTCTATACCCTCATGGATTGCCGGCACAAGTCTCATACTCGTCACTGCAGCGAGACTACGTAAAATTCACCTCCAGCAATCGCGACCACAGCGCTTGTTTGCCATCGGCAATGGCATAGAAGGGCGGGCTCAGGAGGGAGTCGCTGAGGTTATACCGCAGCGGCTTGCCATCCAGGCCGAGTAGCTGCCCCCCGGCGGCCTCCAGCACCGCCTGCCCCGCCGCCGTATCCCACTCACAGCAGGGCGAGAACCGGGGATACAAATCACCGTGGCCCTCCGCCATACGGGAGAATTTCAGCGCGCTCCCCATATTACTTCTGGATATCCTGGAACCCCACTCCTCCTCAAGCCACGCGAGGCACGCTTTGAAGCGCGGCCCCCGATGCCGCCGGCTGGCCAGCACGGTCAGCTTCCCAGTGGTATCCAGGGCGCGGGTTGCCAGGTCACTGACCAGCCAGCTGCCATCACCTGCATCGACATACCGCAGCGCCTGGACCCCGGGAATGCCGACATAGGCAATCCGCTCCAGCGGCAGATACAGGATACCCAGCACCGGCTTGTGGTCGTCAATCAGGGCTATATTGATGGTGAATTCGCCCGTTCGTTCCAGAAACTCCCGGGTGCCGTCCAGTGGATCGATCAACCAGAAACGGCGCCAGTCGCGCCGCTGCAAAATCTCCGCAGGCGTGGATTCCTCCGAAAGTACCGCAAGCGAGGCATCCAGGGATGCCAGGCCCGATACAAGCGTGTGGTGTGCAGCCAGGTCGGCACGCGTCAGGGGCGAGTCATCGTGTTTGGCCTTATAATCACCCGCATCGGGATGGTAATAGTGCTCGCAGATGGCCTCACCCGCCACCCGGCACAGCGCAAGTAACGGCTGCACCCATTCTTTCAAGTCCCGCACATTTGCCTCTCTCACCATGCGCACCAATATACCACTCCCGCAGGCCGCAGAGCCGGGACATTCCACGAAAGCACAAAAAAGCATAAACTTGGGCGCGTGGGCTGCCTCGCCACGCAGGGAAGTTTGGAGGGATGAACCATGATCGACTGGGATTGCATCGACACAGTACTGCTGGATATGGACGGTACTCTGCTGGACCTGCATTTCGATAACTATTTCTGGACAGAGCACCTGCCCCGCATCTACGCCGAGAAACACCAGATCACGGAGGCAGAATCCGTCGATCGACTACACAGCACACTGAACGCCGAGCGGGGCACATTGCAGTGGTACTGCCTGGACCACTGGTCTCAACGCCTGGACATGGATATCCCCGCGCTCAAACAGGAGTTGCAACACCTGATCAGCATCAGGCCCTTTGCACTTGAATTCCTCACCCGCTTGCACCACAGCAGCCGGGACGTACTCCTGGTCACCAATGCCCACCGGAAAACGCTGAACCTGAAGATGGAGAACGTCGATATCATCAACTGGTTTGATCGCGTGGTGATCTCGCACGACCTGCACGCACCAAAGGAAGACCGGAATTTCTGGATAAGGCTGCAGGACATGCACCCGTTCGATCCCTCCCGCACGCTGCTGATAGATGACACCGAGGAGGTGCTCGCCAGCGCGCAGGAGTACGGTATAGCCCACCTGCTGACGCTGCTACAGCCCGACAGCAAGCGCGACAAACGGCTGCAGACCCGCTTCCAGGGCTTCCACCATTTTGATGAAATCATGCCGGGTGAACCTTCAGCATGAGCCAGCACACCAGTCAGCTCGCCAAAACTCGCCTGGACAAATGGCTGTGGGCCGCGCGCTTCTTCAAGACGCGCAGTCTCGCCAAGGCCGCCATTGACGGCGGCAAGGTCCACCTGGCCGGACAGCGCGTCAAGGTGTCGAAGGAGATAACCATTGGCGACACGCTGCAAATCCGCCAGGGCTTCGATGAAAAAGTGGTACTGGTCAGGGAACTCAGCGACCAGCGCCGCGGTGCACCCGAGGCACAACTGCTCTATGAGGAAACCGCCGACAGCCGGGCCAAACGGGATGAACAGGCCGCTGCGCGCAAGGCCGCGGGCGGGATGATAGACCGCCCCGCACAGCGCCCCAACAAGCAGCAGCGCCGCCAAATCCACCGTTTCAAGAATTTTCAGGAGTAAATTGCCCCCTACCCACCTGGCGCCCCCCACAGAATCCACTACTTTTCAGCCAAGATGCGCTAGAATCCCGCTCATGCTGTCGGATATCCCCATAGTCCCCCCTGACACCCCCCTACTGAACAGAGTCGATCAGGGCGTGTCCCTGCACGATCTGGATATACCGGAACTGGTCAAACTCGCAGAGGAACTCAGGGCCTACCTGTTATACAGCGTGGGCCAGACGGGTGGCCATTTCGGCGCAGGCCTGGGCGTCGTTGAACTCACCGTCGCGCTGCACCACATCTACAATACACCGCAGGATCGCATCGTGTGGGATGTAGGCCACCAGACCTATCCGCATAAAATCCTGACCGGCCGCATGGCGCAGATGGCCAGCATGCGCCAGGCCGACGGGCTGGCGGGCTTCCCGAAACGCGCTGAGAGCAACTACGACGCCTTCGGCGTTGGCCACTCCTCCACTAGCATCTCCGCCGCGATGGGAATGGCACTGGCCGCGAGACAGCTCGGCATCAACCGCAAAGTGATCGCCGTCATCGGTGATGGCGCGATCACCGGGGGCATGGCGATTGAAGCGCTCGCGCACGCTGGTCACGAACGCCCCAATATGCTGGTCATCCTGAACGACAACCAGATGTCGATCGGCCACAACAAGGGCGGTCTCGCCACCTACTTCGCCAAGATATGGGCCAGCAAGTTTTACATTGCCATGCGCGAGGGTTCCAAGCGGGTGCTGGAAAAAATCCGTCCTGCCTGGGAACTCGCGAAGCGCACGGAAGAACATATGAAAGGCATGGTCGCGCCCGGCACGCTGTTTGAAGAACTGGGCTTTCACTATATTGGCCCACTCGACGGCCACGACCTCCCCGGGCTGATCCATACGCTGGAGAATATGAAAGACCTGGAAGGCCCGCAGTTCCTGCACATACGCACCATGAAGGGCAAGGGCTTCCTGCCCGCAGAGCGCGACCCGGTGGGTTACCACGCCGTCAATAAGATCGAAGCCAAACCCAAGGGGCCGCAGCCCACCCTGCCGGCGGCCAAACCCAAAGGACCCAAATACCAGGATGTATTCGGCCGCTGGCTGTGCGATATGGCGCAGCGCGATAATCGCCTGGTGGGCATCACGCCCGCCATGTGCGAGGGCTCGGGCATGGTGGATTTCGCCAAGCGCTTTCCCAATCGCTACTACGATGTCGCCATCGCCGAACAGCACGCATTAACGCTCGCCGCCGGCATGGCCTGCGACGGGCTCAAGCCGGTGGTGGCCATTTACTCCACGTTCCTGCAACGCGGCTACGACCAGCTGATTCACGACATTGCACTACAGGACCTGGATGTCACGTTGGGCATCGATCGCGCCGGCCTGGTGGGACAGGATGGCCCGACCCACCACGGCGCGTTTGACCTGAGTTTCCTGCGCTGCATTCCCAACATGGTGATCGGCGCACCCTCCGATGAGAACGAATGCCGCCAGAT
>JAGRIK010000272.1 GCA_020443325.1 Halioglobus sp. | reverse complement strand
TTACATCAGCCCGCTATATCCAAACTGAGAATGCTGGCGATACGCACGCAAAAAACCTGCCAAAACTACAATAGCCATAGAATACAAAAAGTTAAAAAATCCAGGATTATGTCGCACGCTCAAAAGTGTAAAAAATCCTGACGGAACAAACGCATCTATACATTCTTGGCCCACTTGCGCTGGTTCTGCCACATTTCATCCAAGAGCGCCCCGCTCTCCATAGATGCCGTTGCGCTTCGTATTTGAACAACACACTTCGAATGCACATGAAGTACTGCGCGAATCCCTCAACTACCAGATCCTCAGGATGTAAAGCCGCAGCGGATACTCAAACAAGGAGCGCAGACAATTCTGTACGTAAATCCAAATAGTCCGTCTCCACCTCCAGACGGTCGAAATGCATTAGGCAATTTTAGTTAGTCTGGATGTGCCAGGCGGTCCCCGCACGAAGGTCTGAGTGGCCTGAGGGTGGAACTCGCCTCGCTTTTAGTCAAATTTTTGGCATTGTAGCGAAAAAGCAGCCTATACTGTTGTGACTGTCGCTTTCGGCTGAAAGCGGAAACTGGAGAAAATAATAGTGGATTGGATTCACAAGGTTTTATTGGCCTGTGTTTTCACCGTTGGTGCTTGTACTGTCAAAGCCAGCCCGATGAATTACACCTTCGATATTGATTGGTATTCAGGGACTCTGGCCGGGACAAGTTCACCCGTCGCATTGACTATAGACGGATATACCGGCGTTGGGATTGAGGTCTTTCAGCCCTTTTCGGGCCTGATGGCGTTTAGCATCGTTATTGAAGGCGTAGAGTTTTCTATCACTGACGATCACCAGTACCCAAACTCTCCGACCCTCGCTTTTGAAGACGGAGTATTATTCTTCGTTAATGCAGGTTTGCAGACTCCGCCTGGCACCGATAAACAGTTTAGCGTGACTTACCATCCTGATTATTTTGACTACGCCAGCTATGGGATCTTTAAACCGGACGGCGAACTTGCAGAAGGTTCGGTCAATGTCGCGTCGTTTGGACCTCAACGAACCGTTCCGGCCACTGCAACCCTTCCCCTGCTAGGTATGGGCCTCGCTGCCATTGGCTACAGCCGTCGGAAACGCAAGCCGCACAGCTAAACCATCAGCCATTGGCGCCCGCGAAGGGATTTCCTGGGCCACTCGGTCTAGAGTGCATTTTCAAGCTCTGGCACAGGGCCTTGAAAGGAATCCTCGTTATCTGTGCGGATGACAAGCGTCTCCCCGAACAGCTCTATGACCAGTTTTTCCGGTGTTACGTATTCCTCAATTCGCCATAAGTTGGGGATGGTAGGTTCGTCATTCACTCTATTGGCATCCCTTCCTACGCGCAGGTAGACAGCGCCTTCTGGCGAAATGAGTAAAATCAGGCGTCTGCCCGCGTTGTAGGTGATTTCGTGAAACTTTCGAACGCGGTTACCCCTTAGCAATCTTTCTTCATCCAGGACGACGTTGGGATCTGTAACAGTAGCCGCGTGAAACCACTTGTAGCCGTAAAATTCCTCCACAAGGATATCGCCGTCCATCGTCGCATCTGGCGACTTGATAAACCTGACCATATCCGCCGGAGTCTCCGTAGACTCGCGCGGTTGATTCTTGATCCAGCCCGGAGGCACCTCAAGCGCCTCAAACTCCTGGTATGTAATTTCGGGACTGATCCATGCACGGAAAGATTTGGGAGACTGAATCTCAATAATTTCGAATCCAATCTGCTCTCGCTCCGGCGGAACCTGGGAGTCACTGACGTCGCTGCACCCAACTAATCCTGTCAACAGGAGAACGAGGCTGAGCTTCCGTTGAATTTCTTTTATCATCGCGTGCGACCTCCGCGTATTGTTATGCGGCTGTATTCTCAAGTTCCCAGCCAGGGAACACGAGGACTGCTGGATGGCAGTTTAGCGCCCTAGCCAATACCTTAGCCCGCTCGATACCCAAATTCACACGACCGTTCTCGATAGCGGATATGGTTGACTGCGGAATGGAGGTAAGAGAGGCCAGTTGGTTCTGGCTTAACTCCTGGAGTTCCCGAAGAATTCTGACCGAATCACCAACTGAAACCTCAATTGTCTTTTTTGCTTTACGATAATCTTTCATTTTAGTTTCTCCTGTAATCATGTGGAGTCACTTTCTCAACCTGAACATAGACATTCTCACGATCAATTTTATAAATCACGCGATATTGGAGGCTTAATCTGGAGGACCGATACCCCTTCAATTCACCTCGCAATGGCTCATCATAAAACCCCCGAATCAACCTGAGCCCCTCCGGACCGGAAATTCGAACAATGTCTTTCCACTTTTCATAGCGTTGCAATACATCTTCCGGCAGACGCGCTGCAATTCTTGCTACTCGGCGATGTTCAAATATTTCCCACATATCCTGTAAAGGATATATATTATATATAGTATGTCAATGGCACTGGTCAGACGCGAAACAATTAAGTATGTAGAACGGTCTATATAGCAATCCCGCCCTGTTTGTAGATAGCACCCATTGCATTTAGGCCTGCCCCCATCCAAAAGGTGATGCTCTGGACGTCGCACCCCGTGGACTCGTTGCTACTCCATTATCGGTCTTTCGATCAGCAAGCTCCTAAAGCCGCTGGATAGAAATACATACTGGACGCCGCGTGTCGCGGCCTGGGATCGTACATTTTTTTCACAACTGCGGTATCATCAGGAGCAATAATAAATTGTTGAGGCTGAACCATGAGACCGATTCAAATCCTATTCGCTGTTTTTCTCTGTGTGGCGCTACCTTCCCACAACGCCTCCGCAGTGGTGCCCAACCCGGGCTTCAACTCACTGTTCATCGGGCACAGCTTTTTCAAGCCCTTTGCCGATGGTATGCCTGACTACATTACGGCGGCAGGCATCGCAGGCCACACCCAGACTGTCGTTTTCAGCGGTGGCGCCACCGGTGCACCGCTGGCACTGTGGGAAAATGCCACCAAGGGTCCACAGATCAGGGCAATCCTTGACGGGGGTGATGTGGAATTGTTCGGCATGACTTACCACCCGGATTACCCTACCAGCGAGGGCTATGAGAACTGGATCGATTACGCCCTGGCGAAGAATCCAACAACGCGTTTTTTCATCGCACTACCCTGGTCACCTTACCCCGGGAGCACCGACGCCGCTACGTACGCCAGCACGTGGCTCACATACCACGCGACGAGCTGGCACGCATTTATCGACTCCCTGCGCGCGCTGTATCCGGACGTGG
Organism: Halioglobus sp.; assembly: GCA_020443325.1. GTDB lineage: Bacteria > Pseudomonadota > Gammaproteobacteria > Pseudomonadales > Halieaceae > Marimicrobium. The sequence goes on along the minus strand of JAGRIK010000272.1, from coordinate 6,897 downwards.
ACATTTACACCATTCCATACGGCCAAAGTGCGGTGGAACTGCGCAACCTGTTGGCCGCCAATAATCTCCCCTCTGCGCCAAATCTCATCGGAGCCGCCGCAACGTCTATCTTCACCGATTCGCTGGGCCACCCGGGCAATATCCTGCGCGACCTGGGCCGGCTGGTGTGGCTTAACGCAATCTATGACGTGGATCTTTCCACCTACACCTATGGGCCGAGTTGGGGCTCCACAGATTTGAAGGTGATTGCCAAATCGATCATGGACGCCCATGACCCAAATTACGATGCCGCCTATCACAGTGATTTCGATGGGGATCGCGTGGGTGATTCTGTGGATAATTGCCTGATCACCGCCAATCCTGACCAGGCGGACAGCGATGGCGATGGTCTCGGCGACGCCTGTGTAAGCATTGGTTGCTAGGCGTCCAGAGCACTGGATTGGCCCATCATCGGGTGGGCCCTTGCTTACTCAGGTAACGAGTTATCTACTTCCCAGGCAATGAATGTCACCCATCAGATGCTTTCAATTGCATGCTGGGTGACATTTGCGAGAATTTACCGCTGGCGATTCCTTCATCTACATGAACAACGAACGGTTCATAGAAGGATATTTTTGCTTCGCTCCACCACGCCTTGCCATACGAATATTGCAGCATGGGTATCATCGATTCTTCGAATCCCCGTTTATGCTCCTTCTCCATCGTGCCAAGTTGGTACTGGACGTAAACCGATTCCAATCTTCTAAATGAGCTCACATAAACCGCATTGATCCTTAGCTTTTCTACCGGCGCCAGACTCTCGGGATCGGTGGTGCTTTTAAGAAGGATCTCGGCCAGATCCCCATTATCCATCATGCATTGGACATTCTTCCCCATTTCAGAGACCACACTTTGAAATGCGGTAGCCCTCAATGCACGCGTATTCTGCCTGAGCTGGAAGGCGAGGTAGACTAGAGTAATAACTGTTGCTATTGCAGCAATAAACTCTCCGATATTACCGAGCTGCTCTATGGTCATAGCTTTATCTCTCTTTTATTAGAACGCTACCAAAGATACATCAATGTCCGCTTGCAGGCGAAAGTTACGGGTCGGTCGCCGCGCATGTTGGCCCACTCGAGAATCCTTTTGATTTCTTTAACAACGCTTTCGGGGTAGGAGAGCGAGATGCGCTCGCCGGTAGTGTTCAGCGATACTAATCTATTGCGCTTCCTCAACGATCAGCACCATCCCCTCCACAGCGGTGACGCGCACGCGACTACCCTGTTTGATCAGGCCTGCCGAACGCAGCGCCCAGCGGGTATCTCCCAGCATGTCCGCGCCACTGCGGTCGAGATCAACGCCCAGCACGAATGTTTTACCCAGCAACTGCGCGGCGCGGTCATTCAGCAGCGGGTCGTCGCTGGCGTCTTTATCCGGCCTGAAATACGCCCGGTAGCACAGCGTCATCACCACCGAAAGCACACCGAAGGACAGGAACTGCCAGTCCCATGACAGGTCGGGAACAAGCAACAGGATACCCGCCAGTGCCAGCGCGGCAAATGCGATGCCGAGCACAAAACCAGTGGTAGTTGTCAGTTCCAGAACGATCAAAATGACCGCCAGTACAAACCAGTGCCACGCATGCAGTTGATCAAACAGTTCCATGCAATACCCCCGTTCAGGCCGCAGTATCGTCTGATGAACTGGTTTGTTTGACCAGCTCGGCTATCCCACCCAGGGAGCCTATCAGGCTGGACGCCTCCAGTGGAATCATCATGACCTTATTGTTGGAGGAAGCCGCCAGTTGCCCGAGGGCCTCCGTGTATTTAGTGGCGATGAAATAGTTTATCGCCTGGCCGTTGCCCTCATCGATCGCGGTGCTGACCAGTTGTGTGGCCTTTGCTTCTGCCTCGGCCAGTCGCTCGCGCGCTTCCGCCTGGCGCATGGCCGCCTGCAGTTCACCCTCAGCCGCCAGAATCTGTGCCTGCTTGCGTCCCTCCGCGACCTGGATCGCAGCCTGGCGTTGCCCTTCGGCTTCAAGAATCGTGGCGCGTTTTTCTCGCTCGGCCTTCATCTGTCGTGCCATCGATTCCACCAGATCCTGCGAAGGCGCAATATCCTTGATCTCGATACGGGTCACCTTGATACCCCATGGCGTCGTGGCCTCGTCAACCTTGTTCAACAGCTCGGCATTAATCTTGTCGCGATTGGACAGCATCGCGTCCAGTTCCATCGATCCGATCACGGCGCGGATATTGGTCATCACCAGATTCTGCATCGCGCGGTCGCGATCGTTGACCTCGTAGGCCGCTTTCTCCGCAAATTGCACCTGGTAGAAACACACGGCATCGGTTGTCACCATCGCGTTGTCACTGGAGATAACATCCTGCGGCTCGATATCCAGCACCGTTTCCATCATATTGACCTTGTGCCCGATCCTGTCGATGTAGGGCACAATGATATTCAGCCCGGGCTTCAGGGTTTTGGTGTAGCGCCCAAAACGCTCAACCGTCCAGGCTGCCCCCTGCGGAACCATCTTGGCCCCTGCCAGCACGGTAACGATTGCCAGCACCAGAAATGAAATCGCACCAATACCAAATCCACCCACCATAACTTTCTCCTTACACGATAACCTGCCCCTACGGGGCTCTGGAACATGCTGCCATGCTCTGCTAGTGTGCAGACTATAACAACTTCCCGCTCAATACACCGATGGCAACCCATCTCATGTCGTCCTACCTGTTCCTGCTCTGCCCCCCCTATTCCGGCTCCACGCTGCTGTGGAAGTTATTGTCCACGTCGACGAATGTGGCTTCGCTGCCTTCAGAGGGCCAGTTCCTGCCTGAACTGAAAGACATCATGCGGGACAGCCCCTGGAAAGCCGAAACGGCATTGCCCTGGCCCGAGATCAAGAAGGTCTGGGAAACCTACTGGGACCAGAGTAAACCCGTGCTGCTGGAGAAAAGCCCGCCCAATATGATCCGCACACGCGATATCCAGCAGCATTTTCAACCCGTGCGCTTCGTCGTGATGGTCAGGAACCCCTATGCGCAGGCCGAGGGGTTGATGCGGCACAACAACTGGACTGCAACGCGCGCTGCCAACTTCTCCATGATGTGCCTGCGAGTGCAGCTTGCCAACGCAAGGGAGCTGGACGACGCACTGGTAATGACCTATGAATCACTGGTAGAGGATCCCGCACAGGCCTGCACCCGGCTGGCGGGCTTCCTGCCAGAATTGAGCGACATCGACCCTACAGCGAGCTTTGAGATTCACTCCATCGACGGCACGCTCAACCGTCCCATTACCAATCTCAATGATAAGAAGATTGCCGCCCTCGGCACTGCAGACCTCGCCACGATGAACGGGATATTCAGCCAGCACCGTGCGACGATTGAAGCATGGCGCTATGATTTGATGGTCGACCAGGCCACGCAAGGCTAGGCCGCACTGTTGCTACCAGCACTCGACGAGGGGCTGACAGCCTTTGTGATTGGCGCAGAACCTTGGTAGCCTCTCGCCATCTGCCGTTCAGAACCAATCTGCAACCGCCTGTATACGGGAACCCACTGAGATGCGAACAAACACTTTCCTGATCGCCTGTGCCGCAGCCACTGCCATGGCGGTAACAGCGGCCTGCAGCGATACCAGCAATTCCAACGAGACCGCGGCACCACTGGTACCACTGTCTGAGCGCTATACGCTGAGCAGTCCCGACAGCATTCCGGAAGGTGTCGCATTCGACCCGAAAGAGCGTATGTTTTACGCCACCAGCCTGCAGGGTGGCGGCATTGTTCGCATCGATGCCGAGGGGCGCGAGTCCGTTTTCCATCCAGCCGATAACCGGGCCCTGGTGGGAGGCACTAAAGTCGACGCCGAGCGCAGGCTGCTGTGGGCCTGCGCGCAGCAGGTCGATGGCGGCGACAGCCGCGTCTGGCTGTTTGACCTCAACACCGCCGAGTTGACCATGGAGTTTTTCCTCGGTGCTATATTTGCCAACGGCGCGTGCAACGACCTGGTACTGGACAGCGCGGGCATTGCCTACGTCACCGATCCGGCCAACCCCAACATCTATCGGCTTGATGCAGCCACCGGCACCGGTGCGATTTTTGCCACCGACCCACGATTTACCGACATCACAGGCCTCAGCCTCGGCCTCAACGGTATTGACATCACCGCCGATGGCAGCGCGCTGATCGTTGCCAAGTTCGCCCTGCCGACGCTGTTCCGCGTCAGCCTGCCGGACGGCGATACCATTGCGACTGTCGCATTGAGCGGCGATACACTCCCCTCACCCGACGGCCTCGCGATGCTGGCGGGCGATCTCTACGCCGTCTCGGGCAGCAGCGTCAGCCGCGTGCGCCCCAACGAGGACTTCAGCGCGGGACAAGTCGTCAATGTCCCGCAGATAAGCGGCCTGTCCACGGCGACGGTGGCCGAGTCCGGGCTCTATGTGATCAAGAGCGAGGTGGTCAACTTTGTGCTGATGCTCCCACTGGAAATTCCTTTTGAGATCTTTCGTGTGGATCTCGACGCCTTTGGGCCATAACCAATGGCGCCCGGCCTCGCATATTGCGTCAGATCAAGGGTTTAGCGCTCCCGTGCTATATCATTAGTAGTCCAAATTCTTACCGTTGAGGTGCCATTTGAGCAAACGTTGAAAATCAGGTGACAGCTTATATCACAGACTCTTGAGGACAGAGCAAGTTCCGCAGGATCTGTCCGGCATCGCTGATATTGACCATGCTGCTGAGGTCAAGCCTGCAAAGGCCGATCTCAGCCCGGAAGCGGTGGCGCGAATCCGCGATGCGTTTGAGGCCCTCTACCGCACTGGCGTCTACCCGATGCTCTCGCTGTGCCTGCGGCGCAGCGGTGAGATCGTACTCAATCGCAGCCTCGGATACAGCCGCGACAACGAGGTCGCCTCGCTCGACACCCCGATTTGCCTGTTCTCGGCGTCCAAGGCCGTCACTGCAATACTTATGCATTTGCTGGCGCAACAGGGCAAGATCAACCTTCTGCACCCCGTGAGCCATTACCTCCCGGCATTCGCGGCAAAGGGCAAGGGCAGCATCACCGTGCTGCAATTGCTGACTCATCGCAGCGGGATCGCGAAAATCCCGGAGGGCACCGAACTCGATTTGCTCTACGACCACGATACCGCGCTGGCCATGATCTGCGATGCAGCCTCCACCGATCCGCACGCGCGCGTGCAGGGCTACCACGCCCTCACCTCCGGCTTCATTTTCAACGAACTGATCAAGATCACCACCGGGCTGGACGCACAACAGTATCTGCACCGGTATATCAGCAAACCGATGGGGATGCGCTATTTCCGCTTTGGCCTGAACAAGCGGGACCAGGCGCATGTCGCAATGAATAAAGCAACCGGTATGGATATCGCGCTGATCAACCGCGCGCTCGCCTCAGTGCTGGGCGCGACGCCAGACACGGCGGTCGATATGACCAATGACCCCCGCTTCTACGATGCCATTATCCCGTCGGCAAACCTGTACGCGACCGCCGAGGAAGTGAGCCGGTTCTACCAGATGCTGCTGAATCATGGGCAGTGGGAGGGCGTTCGTATTCTCGACCCGCTGACAGTCCACCAGGCAACCCGCCCACTGGGCGGTTTCCAGTTGGACAGGTCGCTTATGCTTCCCATGCGCTACAGCGCCGGTTTTATGCTGGGCGGCTCTCCCGTGGGTATCTACGGGCGGGACACACAGTACGCATTCGGCCACCTCGGCTACGCCAACATCATGTGCTGGGCCGATCCGCAGCGCGATATCGCAGTAAGCCTGATGAATACCGGAAAACCAGTTATTGGCCCACATATGAAATCGCTTTTGATGCTCATGAACGCCATTTCCGAGGCGTGTGAGCCGGTTTTCGATATGACAGCGGATACGCCCTTCTACATGCAGGACAGGGTCGCTCACCTGGAGAGATGAACAACTGTCGTGCTTAACACCTGAGGCCCTGGCATGAGTATCATTAAATACAACACCCCCAGCCGATTACTGACCATTGCCCGCGGCCACCCCTATGATCGAGAGGCTTTTGCCGAGCTGGTCAGCGCCCTGGAGGAATTCGATGTCTGCCACGTCGAACAGCCGGTTGCACAGCGCTGCCTGGGGCCACAGGCAGCGCACGATTTCGATGCGATCCTCTGCTATGACATGCCCGGCGTCGATTTCACCGCCGGCGATACGCCGGAGCTGGCGCCACCCAGCCCCGAATTCGTAAGAGACTACCTCGCGATGCTGGACGTCGGCATGGGCATAGTGTTTATGCATCACGCCCTCGCGGCGTGGCCGGCCTGGCCGCTCTACGCTGACATCGTGGGCGGTCGCTTTCACTACCGCCCAGCGCAATTGCACGGTGAGCACTGGCCGGACTCCGGGTACCGCCACCAGGTTACCCACCGTGTGACAACGGTCGGCACCCACCCGGTGACCGAGGGCCTGCCAGAGCATTTTGAAATCACCGACGAACTCTACCTGTGCCCGGTATTTGAGGACGATGTTATCCCGCTACTGCGCAGCGACTACACCTTCGGGGAAGAACATTTTTATTCGGCGGCCAGTGCGGTCGCCGGACAGATGAACAGCCGCGAGGGGTGGTCACACCCTCCGGGTTCCAGCCTGGTCGGCTGGGCGAAGCGCTGGGGCAACAGCCCGATTGTCTATCTACAGGGCGGCGACGATGCCAGCGCGATGGCCAACCCGCATTTTCGCCAACTCGTGCACAACGCTGTACGCTGGGTCAGCAGTGACGCGGCCCACGCCTGGGCACGGTCTAACGCCTCTGTCCCGCCGCCCGGGTAAAGCGCAGGTTGAGCGCCAGGGTACCCAGCATAATGCCGGGCTGGTGCTCAAAGGTATTTCCCGGCGCGTACTTCAGGCTTGCCAGGCG
>JAGRIK010000271.1 GCA_020443325.1 Halioglobus sp. | reverse complement strand
AGACCTGGGTTACTCGCAATAAAAAGCCCGCCGGGAGCGATCCCGGCGGGCTTTTTTTATGGGCTAGAACTGCACGCGCTTGGTAAAGCCGCCGTCGACCACCAGGTTTACGCCAGTGATAAACGCTGCGGCGGGGCTGGCGAGAAAGACGACCGCATTGGCCACTTCTTCGGGGGTACCGAGTCGCCCTGTGGGGGATGACTGGAGGGTGCTATCGTAAATTTCGGTAGCGTGGTTCTTGATCATGTCCCAACTGCCTCCGTCCACGAAAGTCGGCCCCGGTGATACTGTGTTCACGCGAATCCCAGCGGCGGCCACGGACTGGCTCAACTGGGCGCCGTACGTAATCAGTGCGGCCTTCAGCGCATTGTAGGGCTGCGGCATCAGGAAGGTCTCGACGGCGGCAGTCGAGCTCATCAGGATGATAGAACCGGCACCCGATTTTTCCAGGAAGGGCAGTGCTTCCTCGATCCCACGCGTGGTGCCCAGGATGTCAGTCTCAAAATTGTTGCGCCAGCCCTCCTCGCCTACAACACCGCCCCCGGCGCTGGCCATACCGATAAAGATGTCGATACCACCCAGTTCGGCTGCCGCTGCGGCTACCCATGCGCGGTAAGCGGCATCGTCGGTAACGTCCACTACCGCCCCGGTAGCCTTGACGCCCTTGGCGACCAGTGACGCAACGGCCTCATCGATGTTCTCCTGATTACGGGCACAAAGCGCAACGTTGGCACCCTCTGCGGCCAACAACTCGGCGCATGCCCTGCCAATACCCCTGGCGCCGCCAACGATAATCGCGTTCTTACCTTTCAAATTGAGATCCATGATTCCCTCTCGTTCGTGTTATGTACGCCAATTGGCTCGGACGCACGATATTAACTGAATGAGGATAAAAAACAATCAGGCTGGCTTGTATTATTTGGTATGGCGTCGACTGATACTGCCTATGATGCTATACACATGGCACTTTCGTATGCATGCAACTTTCTTCGACGCTGCGGTATGGCTATGATCAAACGCTTACATAGTGACTGCGCGAAGCAGCCTGCCAAACAATAAGGGAAGAAAAATGAGCACAGATTATGACGTGACACAGTTCGGCATCCAACCGGAAGATGAATTCCACCACCCCTTCAGCGCCGATCACGCCGACTGGAATGAGTCCTATTTTTTCGATTGGTACGATGCTTCAGGCAGTAACGCAGGCCACTGCCGCATAGGCTGGCACCCGGTTCAACAACGTATCCTGTTCTGGCTGTATCTCTACAACGGCAGTGAATGGCTTGTTATCGAGGAGTACCGGCTGCCGTTCTCATCGCTACAACTGGGAAGTGAGGACAGTTCCGGCACACCAGGGAGTGCGTTTTCATACGAAGGCTGGGGCCTGGCATTTAAATACCAGCCGCTGGAAGCCCTGCGCAGGGGACGGCTCACCGTCAGCGGGTTTGCCCGCGTGATCTGCGGTCCCCGACAGGGCCAGATCAAGCCGATTCAGCTGGACCTCGCGATCAACGCGATTGGCCCACCCTACTCCCGCGGTGCCGGCGCCGTTGACAGCCACAGCGCAGAACACTTCAGTACCGATCGCTACGAGCAACCGACGCAGGTGCAGGGCAACGTAACCATAGACGGGGAAACGACTGCCATGTCCGCAAGGGGTGAGCGCGATCACTCGTGGGGACCCCGACCCTGGGATATGCAATGGCAGTTTCTTGTAGTCAACAACGAGCGCTTCAGTATGCTGGCGACCCAGGTAGAAATCCCCGGGTGGCCAGTGATCAGCATGGGCTATTACCACGGGCACGGCGAGGCGATGGAACCGCTCGCCGAGACCGAACTTGCGCTGACCTTCAACGCCGCAGACCCAACGCAGGCCGTGAGCGGCAGTTTCAACCTGCTATGTGAAAGCGGACGTAGGATACAGGGAAACATTGAAACTATATCGGGCACTGAAATCGACATTACCCATACATTTGCAACGCCCCACCGCAGCGAATACCGGCGGTCGTTGATCCGCTGCACGTTTGACGACGGCAGCGAAAGTGTCGGCTGGCTTGAATGTAATCGAGAAACTGGCTAGCGCGTTATTCAGGATTAATGGGGACTGGATCTGGAAGTTAACAGCGAATACGCTGTGGCCACTGATTAGAAGTGGACACCCGATCCGCTACCGGATAGCTTCGCAGATTCTCCGTAACTATTCTCCGAGCTCTCCGCCACAGGACAGTATAAAACGCTTGAAGATCTCAAGAATCGAGCCTCTTCATCCAGTACACCATGGCCTTGTCCGTCTCTCCCGGTTGGTCGATATCCTTCCAGAGAAAGTGCGCGCGCAGCGCCTGCTGCCGGTAACCCCGTTTGTGCCACAGGCTCTCCAGTGTCTTGTATCCGGCCGGCCGCAGCGGGTGGTCGGCCGGGCGCTCCACCGCGCAGAAGCAGCTTACCGCGAAGCCGCCCAGCCGCGCGGCATGGGCTTCGCGCTCGTCGAAGAAGCGCCAGCCCAGGCCCTTGCCCCGGTATTGGGGCAACAGCACCGACTCCGCACAGTAAAACACCTTGTCGAGGTCGTATCCTGCGGCCAGCAGTGGTTGCTGGATTTCTTCAGTCTCGAACGCCATCGGAATCGCGGTGGACGCGCCGACCACATGCGCACCGTCCAGCGCCAGAACAACCACAGACTGATCGCAATCGATGTATGTTTGCAGGTACTGTTTCTCGTACTCGGAACTGCCGTCGTAGAGATACGGAAACTCGCGGAATACCGCCATACGCAGTCGCGCCACATCGCCGATGTAGTCAGTCACTGCGCGGCCGCTGACGGCCTTGACCCGGAGCATAGCGCTCATATAGCCCCCTGGCCAGGAACCACCTGCGCGATCCAGTCCTGCAGGTTATAGTAGTTGCTGATTCGCGCCACCTTGCCGTTGCGCAGTTCGAAGAACGCACCTGCGGGCAACTGGTAGCGCTGGCCGCTCGCCTCGGGCAAGCCCTCGTCGGTGTTCAGGTACTCGCCGTGCACGACAAACTCGGCCGCCGCACGCGTGCCGTCCGCGCTGGTCATTACCACAAGATCGGTGAGCTGTTCGCGGTAGTGGCGGTTCATGCGCTGCATGAACGCGGCAAACTCGGCGCGTCCCACTTCGCGACCACCCTGGTTGATATCGTGCACCACGTCTTCCGCCAGCAGGGCGAGGAACGCGTCCATATCACCCGCGTTGAATGCCGCGTAGTAGTCGCGGACCAGTTGTTCGCTGTTGCTCATTTGTCGCACCCTACCGTGGAAAGCAGGCGCCATTATCCACAGTTTGCGCAGGCGTTAAAATGGCCCGAACCTCGGGCCAGGATCGCGCTGGCATGCCGTTAACGCGTCATGGTTTGGCACTGGACTCATAAGTTGACAGCGAATACACTGTAACAACAAATAATAAGAGGGCACTCGTCATGACGTTATCCCGAACCAGAGCATTCGCCAGCCTGCTGCTCACAATCGCTGTACTCAGCGGCTGTAAAGATAACCCCACCATTGCCGAAGCGTGCGTCGCAGGCAGCAAAGGCGGCCCCCCGGTAATTATTGTCGGAGGCACCTTCAGCCCGGCGATTGCCAATGAGTTGTTCCTGGGCAACGCCATACAGGCGAAAGGCTATACGCACTGCGTCCTGGAACTCAAGGGCGCCGAGGAACTCGGGGACCTGCCCGGCACGATGAACGTGCTTGTTTCGGCTGGCGCACTGAAGCTCTTTGTCGATGATGTGCTGGAATGGTCGGGTGCCTCGCAGGTCGATCTGGTAGGACATTCACAGGGTGTCCTGGCTGCGCGCTCCTATATCAAGACGTTCGGTGGTGAGCCCTATGTCCGCAAGCTGGTGTCTCTGTCGGGGCCAAATAGCGGCGTCGACTCCATCCCGCTGCTGGATTTCTTTATCGGGCCGGTACTCGGCGCATTCGGTGTCACCTGCGATGAGGTGGCGCCCTGCGTGCAAATGCAGATCGGCTCAGATTTCCTCACGGACCTCAACGCGGGTGACATGACACCCGGCAACGTGGAGTACTACGCGTTCTATACCAATAACGACGAACTGGTGTGGTATTGGGACGAGGGGCCGTTCGGCATCCCGGTCGTGAAATATGACAACGCAAAACTCGGGCCGGGGGCAACCAATATTGAGCTGGGACAAATGTGCCCGTTTCGCGTTGTTGGCCACCTGGGAATGATCGCTGATCCGGTGCCTATTCACATGACACTGGATGCCCTGGCGGGCAACAATATTTCAGTGCCGTTTTACATGTGCTGGCTGCCGCCCGTTATCATCTAGACGCGGTGATGCCGGTCGGCATTCAGTAAATCAACTCTACCCAGCGCTGCCCCGCCTTCAGCTCGGCCTTGCGCCGGGCCCAGTGCTCGCTGGACCCGATCATGTGACTGAAGACGCGGTCCAGCGTCTCGAGAATATCGGCACGGCCCGCCACGTATACCCGGGTCCTGGAACTGTCCAGCATTGCCAGGATTTCCTCCGAGCGCTCCTCCAGCGCGTAATCCATCGCGATGGGGTCAGCCCAGTTGGGCCGGGGACTCAGTGCCTTGAAGGCTTCAAAGGTATCGCGGTCGTAGTACTGGCTGAAGTCGTCCTTCTCCTCGTTCATGTACAACATTTCCAGCCCGCTCTGGGCACCGTAGAACAGCCGCACCTTGCCTTTATAGTCCTTTATGTCCTCGTAGATATGGCGCACGAGCGCTCGAAAGGGGGCGATTCCGGTGCCCATGCCGATCAGCAGAAGATCGGTCTCAAGGTCGTCGGGCACCGCAAAGGGAATCCCGAAAGGGCCATTGATGGTGACACTGTCACCGACGCTGCGGTCACACAGGTAATTTGAGGAAATGCCTTCGTAACGTTCACCACTGTACTCGTCGATATAATTACAGCGCTTTACACACAGTGCGATCCGGGGTTTATCCCCATCGGCAGTCGGGGGCGTGTCCGCCACACTGTAGAGCCGAAAATGGTGCTTGTGTCCCTGGGGATGATCGCCCGACACGATCACCCCGATACTCTGCCCGGGCTGGTAATCGAAGGAATCCCGCTCTACCTCCAGCACGATCTCGCGCACTTCTTCACTGGATGCAACAGGCGTTATGCGCTGGGTCGATATCACGCGGGCATCGTAGGTTGTACCGGTATCAAAGTCTTCAAGGCGCATGTCGAATAATCTCCATTATGTGTTCTGGTAAGCGCAATCTCACTTGCGCTGGCAGTCGTCGGGGGCGCAGTCACAGCCGTGGCAACCACTGCGTCCCGAAAGTGCATCTCCTTCCGGGCCACTGCGTTCGGGAAACTGGCGCAGCCACAATCGCTGCACTGCAAGCCAGCTGACGCTGATAAAGATCATCGCGCCGATGGCCGTGAGAAATGTGGTTAACACAACGTCATGCCCCCAGTCCCGCAAAGCCCATAAACGCGAGTGACAGCACACCCGCTACCATCAGCGTAAGCGCAGTACCGCGCACCATGTCAGGTACACTCGCCAACTCGAGTTTCTCCCTGATCCCCGCCATCAACACCAGCGCCAGGGTGAAGCCGACCCCGGCGCCCAGTGCGTACACCAGTGACTGCAGCAGGTCGTAGCCCTTGTTGGTCTGGAACAGGGCCAGGCCCAGGATCGCGCAGTTGGTGGTGATCAGTGGCAGGAAAATACCCAGCGCCCGGAACAGGGTCGGGCTCGTCTTCTTGATGAACATCTCTACCAGTTGCACGGTGGAGGCGATCACCACGATGAAAGAAATCAACTGCAGGTAAGGTGCGTTGATCGCGACCAGCAGGTGGTGAATACCATACGCGCAGAGCGAACTTACCAACATCACGAAACAGACTGCGCCGCCCATGCGGGTCGCGGTCACCAGTTTTCCAGAGACACCGAGGAAGGGGCAGATTCCCAGGAAATAGGCCAGTACAAAATTGTTCACCAGGCTGGCATTGAGAAAAATACTCCACAACGGGTCTCCACTCACGGCACCACCCCCTGCGCTTCGCCCCGCTCCTCCAGCCTGCGCGCCCGCAGGTAGTTGAACAAAAGCAACCACAGCCCCAGCGTGAAAAAACCGCCGCTGGGCAGGAGCATGACGATCCACGGCTGAAAGCCGGCGGGAAACAACGCGATGCCAAACAGCGCACCGCTGCCGAGAATTTCCCGCACGCCGCCCAGGCACAGCAGTGCGAACGTAAACCCCAGCCCCATACCCAGGCCGTCGAGGATCGAGCGCAACACGGTATTTTTCGAGGCAAACGCTTCCGCCCGCCCCAGGATCAGGCAGTTCACCACGATCAGTGAGATGAACGCGCCCAGCGCTCGATGGAGTTCCAGGCTGAGCGCCTGGATCAGGTAATCCACCACCGTCACAAAGCTCGCGATGATCAGAATGAACGTCGCAATACGCACCTGTCTCGGAATGGCTCGACGCAGTAACGATACCAGCGTATTGGATAGCACCAGCACAAACGTCGTCGCCAGGCCCATGGCCAGCGCGTTGATACCCGAGTTGGTCACTGCCAGTACGGGGCACATACCGAGCACCTGCACAAACACGGGGTTCTCCCGCCACAGCCCCTTGATGAAGTCATCGGCGGAGACAGCCGGCTGCACCCTGTCAACGCTGGTCATCAGTGGCCTCCGGGCGCATAAAGTCTGCCTGGCGCTGGTGGATAACCGGAATCCACTGCGCGCTGCTGCGGTTTAGGATACCGGCCACGGCGCTCGAGGAAATTGTCGCACCGGTGATCCCATCGATCTGCCAGGGCGCCGTTCTTGTACCATTTTTTACCGCCTCCACCGGGTGCTCCAGTGACACACCGTCCGCCGCCAGCGTGACATCCAGTGCGGTGAAGTTGGCGCGAAAACCGGCGTCCTTCTCGATCCTGTCGCCCAGCCCCGGAGTCTCCTTACTGGCCAGCACCTGCATGCCGACGACAACCTGCTGCTGTGGGGCGTAGCCATAGAGGATACGAATGACATCCTGGTAACCCATGGCCCGGCCCTCAATCGCGATACCCGCCAACTGCCCCTCCGCGGTGTAGCCCGCGTGGACCATCCGCGCCGGATCATCCCCTTCTGCGGCTTCGCGAAAATGGCCCGCGGCAGTCAACACAAATGACGTCCTGGCAACAGCGCCCGGCAGCACCTGGAACACCGCCTGCTGCAGCGCCCTCGTTTCATTGCGCGTAATCGCCGGCAATGTGAGCACATACACAGACACAATGAGCAGCCCGCAGAGCATCCCCACCCCTACCAGTGCGCGATACATCGGCCAACTGGCAGCGCGAAGGGGATTATCGGTCTGGCCTGGCGCCTGCATCGGTCAGCCCCTCCCCGTCCCGAAGACCCGGGGCTGTATGAGACCGTCAATATGGGGTGAGACAGCATTGGCCAGCAGGATCGCGTACATCACCCCCTCAGGCATCCCCCCCCAGAACCGGATCACTGTCACCAGCGCGCCGATCAGGACACCGTAGATCACGCAGCCCGCGTGGGTGATGGGTGAGGCCACCATGTCGGTGGCCATAAACACTGCCCCGAGCATCAGGCCACCGGAAAACACCATAAAACCCGCAGGAGGATAGTCCAGCGGCGACAGCGTATGCGCAGCCCAGCCGAGCAGTGCAACCGATCCCAGGATTGCAGCTGGGATGCGCCAGTTGAGCATATTGCGCGCCGCGAGGTAGACGCCGCCTGCGAGGATCAACACGGCACAGGTTTCCCCGGTGGAGCCGCTGGTGAGTCCCAGCAACAACTCGCCCGTGCCGGTGGTTTGGCCCTCGAACTTGAACAGCGCCAACGGCGTGGCGCCGCTGACACCATCGTAGACCGGCGCGGCAAACGCTGCGGTAAAGGTACTGGCCGGCACTGCGGCAAAGCGGTCAGGTGCGAATGGCTCCGTCCAGCTCGTGAGCGCTGCGGGGAACGCCGCCTGCAGGAACGCCCTTCCCACCAGTGCCGGGTTGAACGCGTTATATCCCAGGCCGCCAAACAGGAACTTACCCATCGCGACACCAATAAAACCACCGCAGGCGACCATCCACAGCGGCAGTGCCGGTGGCAGGGTCAGGCCGTACAACAGGCCGGTGATGGTAACGGACCAGTCGCTTACCGTGGTTGGGGCAGCGGCGGCGCGGCATAGCAGGTGCTCTGTCGCGACACAGGACAGCACCGCCACGGAAAGCGTGAGAGCGGCGGCCAGCCCAAAGCTGTACACCGCAAACGCCGCGACCGGCAGCAGTGCATAGACCACATTCTTCATGATCACATCGACACTGGCACCGCCGCTGATATGGGGTGAGGTGTGGATCTCAAGCGTGCGCCCGCGCTGGCTCATGCGGACCCCCGCCGCTTCCGCACCAGCCCCTTGGCGGCACGGAAGCGCTGCACCAACGGTATGTGCGCGGGACAGACATAGGAGCAGGCGCCACACTCGAAACAATCCATCAGGTGGTATTCGTCCGCCATCCGCTCGTATTCGCCCGCCTTCGACAGCAGCCCCAGCTGGGAGGGATTGAGAAACAGCGGGCAGGCATCGACGCAGTATGCGCAGTGAATACAGGGGTATTCAGGCTGCGGGGCCGTCTGGGCATCGGTAAATGCGATAAACCCTGACGTGCCCTTGGTGATCGGTATATCGAGGCTGGACAGTGCCTGCCCCATCATCGGCCCGCCCAGGAATACGCGGCTCACTCGCTCCGCCATACCGGCATACTCCAGCGCAAAACGCAGTGGTGTGCCGATGGGGATACGGTAGTTGCCTTTTTTCCGGATGCCAGGGCCGCCGATTGTGATCACCCGTTCCTGAATGCCGCGGCCGTGCGGCAGCAGCCGGCCGATCTCGGCCGTGGTGGCCACGTTGACCGTCACGACACTGACATCGCTGGGCAGACCGCCCGAGGGCACCTCGCGATCCAGCAGCGCACGGATCAGCATTTTTTCCGCACCCTGGGGATACTTCACCGCGACGATCTCCACGCTGGCAGGCAGGTCTGCCGGCAAGGCTGACTGAAGGGCTGCACCCACATCGCGCTTGTTGGCCTCCACCCCGATGATCGCGCGCTCCGCGCCGGTTACCTTCAGCAGGTAGCGAATACCGATAAAAATATCGGCCTGCTGCTCGATCATCACACGGTGATCCGTGGTCAGGTAGGGCTCGCACTCCACGCCATTGATGACCAGGGTGTCGATCCGGCTATCCGCGGGCACCTTGAGTTTCACATGCGTGGGAAATGCGGCGCCACCCAGGCCCACGATGCCGGCCTGCTGGATCGCCAGCAGAATCTCTGCGGGCGTCGCACTCGCCAGTTCGCAGGGAACGCCCTCGCCCACCTCCTGGCTGGAACCCGCAAAGGGCTGCAGGAAAATAGCGGGCGTCATCTTGCCGCTGATCCCGGGCGCCAGCGCGATACGCTGGATGACGCCAGAGGCAGGTGCGTGCATGGCCACCGACATAAAACCGTCGGGCTCGGCCAGCACCTGGCCGCGCGCGACCTCCTGCCCCTCGCGCACCACGGGCAGTGCCGGCTTGCCGATATGCTGCAACAGGGGCACGATCATCACCGGCGCAAACGGAAACTGCTTGATCGGCAGGTCCCGGGTGTCATCCTTGGCCTCGGGCGGGTGAATGCCGTGGGCGAAGCAGCGCTCCTGGCGGCGTGCACGCAACATCAGTTGTACTTCTCACCCCGGGCAATCCATTTGTCGATATCCCGCTCGCTGCGATCCGCCGGCAAACCGGGGTGAATGACCTGCGCAGTGCATTTCTCCGCGGCTTTTACCAGATCGCGGTAGGGCCCGGCTCGCGCATCCTTGATCACCGCTTTCTTCGCCTCGTTGTACGCGAAGATCGCCGGGTTCAGATTGGTGCACTCGTCACACGCCGTACACTCCTGTGTATCGATCCACGGTGCCATATAGCCCGAACCGGGCGCCGCCTCCTCACCGGCAGCGACGGCACTGGTTGCATCCGCCATCTCACCCGCGCCCTCCACCCGTTCCGCGGACAACTCGCCATCGCCCTCAACCAGTCGCATCAGGCCGCTGGCGATTTTCCGCACAACCTCGCGCCGGGTGCGCTCCTCGATCTCCGCAGTGGTATCGACTGCCTTCGGTTTCACACCCGCCGTCGCCTTCAGCATCACCCAGAAATCCCGGCGCTCCTCGCTGGACCTGACCATGGTCTCATCCACCAGCAGGCGGCTGAGGTGCTGGCGCTTGTCCACCGTCCAGATATACGGAAACTTGCCCTCGCGTTCGTCAGTGGCAAGCTGGATGAATTCCGCCAGGGGCACCATATTGTCGTGCCAGGTGTCCGGCGGTGCCATGCGGAAATGCTTGCGAAAACGCGCCTCCGTCATCGCGAAGTCGGCAAACGTCATGGGCAGTTCAAGGGTTTTCTCGTGGTTGCCCTCGCGGTAATTGAGACTGTAGCTGGGCCAATCCTCGTACATTGCGGGATTACCATCCAGGTCAAAGCATTCCTGCGGCGTCCTGCCCCGGTCCGGGTCGTAGCGAAACAGCGGATAGGCGCGCGACTCCACCGCCAGTTTTGCCTGGTGATGCCCCATATCGTCACCGATACCGTGCTCCGGCTGGCAGGAGGTATACAGGTTGAACAGGGCCGGCCTTTTTGCCATTAAACCCTGGATGAAGCCCTCGATCATATGGTTCGAGTGAGCGATGGTGCCCTGCAATACATAGGTGGTGCGATGCGCCATTGCGATCAGGCCGATTTCCTTGCGCACCTCCTCCTTACCCTTGTTGACCTTGCCGAACTGCGCCATATCCGAGACCTGGCCGATGAAACCCGAGGTACAGGCCTGCCCGCCGGTGTTGGAGTACACCTGTGTATCCACCACCAGTATCTTGATCGGTTTGCCGGACATCATCACTCGCGACAGGTTCTGGAAACCGATGTCGTACATCGCGCCGTCACCACCTACCGCCACCACAGGCGGGCACAGCAGGAACTCCTCATCGGTGAACTGCTCCCAGTTGAAGTAGGTGAAAAATTCCTCGTGCTCCGCCTCCCGGTACTGGCCCGCCAGCTCCAGTTCCGCCGAACGAATCACCTTGAAGCCCTCGGCCATTTTCGCCATATGGCCCTCGAACACGCCCATCGCCAGGGAGGCACTGTCCTGGAACAGGTGGTTGGACCAGGGGAAAGGATAGGGGTTGAAGGGATAGGTGCTGCCCCACACGGAGGTGCAGCCCGTGGCATTGAGCATCCCCATACTGGATCGACCGAGGCCGCTGTTGCCCTCGATATAGCGCCAGCGCAGATCCTTCAGGCGCGACAACAGGCCGGTCACACGCTTCAGCCATACGGGATCGATGGGCTTGCCGCCGCTCGTGTCCTCCACGTGACGGGCGATATCGGACAGGGTCAGGTCGTGGTCTACAGTGCGGCTGAGGATCTTCGCCAGCGCATCGGTATCGCTGACATTAACCTCCTGCACCAGTTGCAGCTGGATGTGTTTCTCCAGGCGACTGATCAAGTCTTCAAGGCGGGCGATATGCGCCTTTACCCTGGGTTGCATCAGCGCATCGACGGTCGCAACAAACAGATGTATCACCGTTTTTTCCGAGCATCCCAGGCAGGCGCCGTCACCACTGGCGAGGCCGCCGTAGACGGTTTTATCCAGGAGTATTGTCTCCAGCGCCCCGATGCCCTCCTCCAGGTTGTCGACGCGGATATAGTGTTGCGGTGTCGTGGGCAGGTCCATCCAGAAGTTCCACTGGTCGCGTAACTGTTGTACCGACTCCCCCGTCTGGCGCACCGGCACCAGGGCCGCATCGTCACAGACGGCCACGCACTCCATGCAGCCTTTACACGTATACGGGTTGACGGTGATGCTGAGTAATCCGCCACTGCCGGGCGCCTTCTTCTCGGGCAGCGTGTAATAGGGCCGGCTCAGTGCGAACTGGAAACCGTCGAGTGCGTCGTTGAACCACTGGAATTCGCGCTTCAGTTCCGCCCTGTCCTGCTCCTGTACTTCAGGGTTGCTCACTGTCTCCACAATGGCCTTCTGCAGTAAATCCCCGACCGGGTCGGTTTCCGCAGCTTGCCCCAGCAGCGCCCGCAGGTTGCGCTCCAGCTGTCGCACACCCCGCGGCAGGTGCTGCACGGCGTGACCTTTCTTCTTCACCCGGTCGACCACGGTATCCAGTATCTGGCCAATCTCGTTCACCAGCCCGGGAATCGCGGTGTCCGGGCATACGGTGTAACAATTGCCGCAGGCGGTGCAGTTCTCGGCAATCCACTGTGGGTGTTCAAAGCGAATACCTGTCATGTCGCGAAACAATGCGGTGGAGGCAGGCATAACGCCCAGGCCAATAAATGGGTCGGTGAGATTGTCGCTGCCCATCCCGCGAGCGTAGAAGTTACCGGTCTGTTCCCAGAAGCGGTGGATATCAGCACTGGGCGCCTTGCCCTGTGGCAGTCGCTTGACCATCACCGGCAGCTGGGGTTCGGCGCTCGCACCGATCAAGCGGGCGGTCTGCACGCCCACCTCCATATTGGTGATCTCATGCACCTCATCGTAGCCGCGCTTGACCACGCGGACGTTGTCCTCCACCACCCGCGCTCCCTTGGCACCGAACTTGTGCTCCAGCTGGCTGCGAATGGCCTGCAGCAATTTTTCCTCGCTGAACCCGGCCTGCGCCGCCAGCGGGGAGGCCGCGAAAAAAGCGCCCTGGAAAGCGATCCCCTGCATGCGCAGTTGCAGCTCGGTGTCGCTGGCCTCTTCCCGCGCAATGTTAAAAGCGTCCAGGTAGAGGAGCCGTATCCGCTTGTCCACGATCAGCTGCTGGTAGTGCTCGGGGATATCCGCCCACACCTGTTCCGGGGACGTGCGCTCGCTCTGGATGATAAACACCCCGCCCTCCTTCAGGCCCGCGAGCGCGTTGGTGTGGTGAAACACATTGGGGTCGGGGGACAGCACCAGGTCTACATAGAAATACTCACAGTTGATGCGAATGGGCTCGGGCGCCGCAGATAAGTAGTAGGTTGTCGGCTGGCCCTTTTTCTCGGAGCCGTATTTGGGATTGGCCTTGATGTGATAACCCAGCAGGTTGAACAGGGTCATCGCGAGATTCTTCCCGGTGGTGATTGCGCCCCAACCACCGATCGAGTGAAAGCGCATGGTGACGCTGCCCTTGGGCATCAGGTTGGGGTTCTCACTACCGCGAACAGCCAGTGCCCTGACCCCGGGATATGCCGACTCGACCGTGTCCTGGTAAATGTCCTGCTTGGGTGTCAAGGGCTCATCGCGCAGGAAATCGATGGACAGGTAGAACTGCTTCTTGCGCGCACCGTCGGGCAACATATTCTCGATGGCCCCTATCAGCCCCTCGGGCTGCAGGTCGCGACTGCCCAGGCCGAAAGACCCCGAATACAGCGGCGGCATATCAGCGAGGCTGCTGTAGGTTTCCAACTGGGGGTAAGGCGTCTCACGCTTGTCACGGCCGTTCTCCATGGCCTTGCCCAGCGTAGCGCGTATCTCGCGCATCAACGGCAGGTCCGCCGCCAGCGGCTGGTCCAGGCGCTCCAGCACCACCACACCTTTCCTGCCCTTCAGGACACGGCTCAGCTCGGCGCCGGGGAAGGGGCGGAACATGGTCAGGTTCACTACGCCCACCTTGATACCGCGCGTCTCACGCAGGTAATCAGCGACCACCTCGGCGCTGGGAATAAGACTGCCCTGGCCGACGATGAGGTAGTGTGCATCGTCCGTCCGGTAATTGCCCAGCGGGCCGTACTGGCGTCCGGTCAACTCCCTGAATTCGTCGAACGCCTGCGCAGAGAGTTCGCCTATATGATCGAAGAAGAACGGGCGCTGGGCGGCCACGCTTTGCATATAGGCATCCTGGTTCTGCACCAGCCCCGACATCAATGGGTTGTCGACGTCCCACAGTTCCGGGATGCGCCGCCGCATATCACCGAATATCATGCACTGTGCGGGCGTCGGCGTGGCGATGATGTCATCCGGCCGGCCGAGGTACTCGGCGATCAACTCCCGTTCCGGGATCAGCAGTGATTCGATGAGGTGTGTGGTGAGGAAACCGTCCTGGGCGACGATGCCCGGCGTCAGGGCGAGTTCGGCGATGCGGTGCGCGATGATATTCAGGTCCGCCGCCTGCTGCGCGTTGGCGGCGAACAGCTGGAAGAACCCGGTGTCATCCACGCAGTGGTAGTCATCGTGCCCCGCGTGCACATTCAGGGTGGCCTTGGTCATGGCCCGCGCCCCGATATTCAGCACATAAGTCAGCCGCTTGCCCACCGCGGCGTAGAGCGATTCGTGCATGTACGCGATGCCCTGCCCCGAGGAAAAGTTGGCCGCGCGCAAACCGGTCATCGACAGCCCGGCCGTCACAGCCGCCGCGGCATGCTCACCTTCCGGTTCGATAAAAATCAACGGTCGCCCGGACATATTGATATGCCCCTGGGCGGCGGCCTCGGCCCAGTACTCGCCCATCTGGGTGGAGGGCGTAATCGGATACGCGCCAGCCGCATCGCTGGACTCGCGTTCACACATGATGACCGCCGTATTGCCGTCCATCGCCGCGCGCAGGCCAGGATACTTGTAACTGGTGTCTCGATTCCCCATATCTTGTCCTCGTTGTCCTGTACGGCTGCAGCCCGGCGCAGTCAGCTGGGCGCGAGTGGAAGCGCGGAGTGGCGCACTATTTTTTTGCTTGCCGCGCCGCGCACCGACCCGGCGGTGTCATCAATCCAGACGATGGCACCGGTGGGGCATCGTTCTATCGGCACCCGTGTATCATGGGCCCGGTTGTAGTCGATGACTGGCAGGTTGTCGCGCATACTGATCAATCCTGCCGGCGCATCCAGCACACAGCGTTCACAGGCCGTGCAGGCAACCTCGCAACTGGCCAGTACCACATCGCCCTGCTCCAGGTTCTTACAGGCGACCCACAGGCGGTGATCCTCGGGATGCAGCGAGAAAAGATCCTTGGGGCAGATATCCACACAATCGCCACAGCCGGTACAAAGTGCACTGTCCACTACCGGAAGACCGTGGCTGTCCATGTGGATGGCATCAAAGTCGCAAACGCGCTCGCAGTCGCCGTACCCGAGGCAGCCCCAGGCACAGCTCTTGCCGCCGCCGGCAACCAGGCTTGCCGCAACGCAGGACTGCGCCCCCACATAGTGCGCGCGGTTGCGTGCGACATTGCTACCCCCCGCACACGCCAGGCGAGCAATGATCCTGACCTGCTCCCCTATTGCGACACCGAGATACGCGGCGATCTCCTCAAGCCCCTCCGGACTGCTCACCGAACATTTACCCGGCGCTTCACTACCGCCCACAAGCGCCTCGGCAAACGGCCTGCAGCCGGGATAACCACAGGCGCCGCAGTTGGCATGCGGAAGCATTTCCTCCACCACATCGATCCGCAGGTCCTCCTCCACATGGAGCCTGCGATTGGCGAGGATCAACAGGCTCGCGAGCAAAAAAGTCAGCCCGCCAATTGTTGCCACTGCGGTGAGTACCACCATGCAAAGTGCTGTTCCGGAAGCCGGGTAAAACCCTATAGGAAAAATCTAGGCCGCGCCCATGGCAGAGTCAAACCACAAGCGCCGTCGACAGGCACTAGTCGGCATTTACTTGATCAAGCTCAAGTTTAGTGTGTGGGTAAACGTGGGAGCGAGCTGGAGCAACTCGCCGGCAGCCTGTGGTAATGTACCGCTGGACATCACTCAGCAGGAGGGCGTATGCCAAAGTCTGATATCGGCCTTATCGGCCTGGCGGTCATGGGACAGAACCTGGTGCTCAATATGAGTGACCATGGCGTCCGGGTCGCGGTCTACAATCGCTCCACTGAGAAAGTGGACGCCTTTGTATCGGGCAGTGGCAACCGCGAGAATATTTCCGGCTGTCATTCCTTGCAGGATCTGGTGTCCGCGCTGAAGACTCCCCGACGAATCATGCTGATGGTGCGCGCCGGCGCTGCTGTCGACGACACAATCGACGCCCTGCTACCGCACCTCGAACCCGGCGACATTATTATCGATGGCGGCAACTCCCATTTTCCCGACACCAATGTTCGCTACGAGGCGCTGCGGAAAAAGCAGATTCGCTATCTCGGTGTTGGCGTCTCCGGCGGTGAGGAAGGCGCCCGGTTCGGGCCCTCGATTATGCCAGGTGGTGATGTCGAAGCGTGGCCTGCGGTGAAAGATATCTTCCAGGCGATCGCCGCTAACGTAGATGGACAGCCCTGTTGCTCATGGGTGGGACCGGCAGGCGCCGGACACTATGTGAAAATGGTTCACAACGGCATTGAGTACGGCGATATGCAGTTGATCGCTGAGGCATACGACCTGCTGCACCGCGGACTGGGTTTGGGTGCGGAGGAACTGCAGGATGTATTCAACACGTGGAACAAGGGTGTACTGGATTCCTACCTGATAGAGATCACGGGCCAGATTTTTGCGGTGAAGGATCAGGACGGCAGCCCACTGCTGGACAAAATTCTCGACGCCGCCGGGCAAAAAGGCACCGGGAAGTGGACGGCTACCGACGCCCTCGATAACGGCACCCCGCTGACGATGATCACGGAGGCCGTGTTCGCGCGCGCCCTCTCCGCCAGAAAAGAGGAACGAGTGAGAGCAAATGCACTCTACAGCAACAGCGTGCGACCCATTGCAGGCGAGCGTGAACAACTCATCGCCGCCATCCATGACGCGCTGTACGCGGCGAAGATCATTTCCTACACGCAGGGCTTCATGTTACTGCGCCAGGCCTCTGCAGATTTTAACTGGTCCCTCGATTACGGGGCGGTCGCAATGCTGTGGCGTGGTGGTTGCATCATACGCAGTCGTTTCCTAGGCAACATCACATCGGCTTTTGGGAAAAACCCCGAACTGGAGAACCTGTTGCTGGATGACTTCTTCCGCGAACAGATCCTGGCTGCCCTGCCCGGCTGGCGTGAAACACTGAAGATGGCCATTGACGCCGGCATCCCGGTGCCGGCGATGTCATCTGCGCTGGCCTTCTTCGACGGTTACTGCTCCGGCGAATCCCCTGCCAACCTGATCCAGGCGCAGCGAGACTACTTCGGTGCGCACACCTATGAGCGGACTGATGCGCCGCGCGGCGAACGATTTCACACCGATTGGGCAGGACTTGATGGTTCGGCCATTTCGGGAGCCTACGATGCCTGAGAAGAACGGTAGATTGCTATGAGCCAGGATTGCACCTTCGTCATATTCGGCGCCACCGGCAACCTCTCGCAGATCAAGCTGATGCCAGCGCTTTACCATCTGGATCGCGCGGGCAAGTTGACGGATAACATGCGGATCATCGCGTGTGGACGCCGCGGCTGGACGACGCAAAGCTGTGTGGAGAAGGTCACTGCATGGGTGACGGAGAAAGCCCGCGGCCAGCTTGATGAAGAAACACTGCAGCGCTTCTGCAGCCGGATTGAGTATTTTAATGGCGATCTTGATGACGAGGACATGTACGGCAGCCTGTCTGCACACCTGAAAGCGCATCAGCACAATAATGTGGCCTACTATATGGCCATCAAGCCCCAGGATTTCGGCGCTGTCGTCGACCAACTCGCCACCCACAAGTTACTGGACGAAACACAGGGCTGGCGCCGGGTGGTGATTGAGAAGCCGTTCGGGTTCGACCTGGAAAGTGCCCAGACCCTGCAGGCGCAGGTCCGTCGGCGCCTGGAAGAACGGCAGGTGTTTCGTATCGATCACTACCTGGCGAAAGGCATGGTGCAAAATGTTCTGGTATTCCGTTTTGCCAACCTGCTAATGGAACCGCTCTGGAATCGAAATTTCATCGACCATGTACAGATCACGCACAGCGAGACACTGGGCATTGGTACACGCGGCCGCTACTACAATGCGTCCGGCGCCCTGCGCGATATGATTCAAAGCCACCTGCTGCAACTCCTGACGCTCATCGCAATGGAGCCCCCCGTCTCGATGGGCGCAGAGGAATTGCGCGATGAAAAGGTTAAGGTCCTCAAGTCAATTCGCCCTCTCAGCGAGAGTGACGTGCAACACCATACCCACCGTGCGCAATACACTGCGGGGCATATCGACAGCACAGCCGTCTGCGGTTACCTGGAAGAGGAAAGCATACCCGACGACTCGACCACAGAGACGTATGCCGCGCTCAAAGTCTATATCGACAACTGGCGCTGGCAGGGAGTGCCCTTCTATTTGCGCACCGGCAAACGCCTGAAGAAGTCGCAGTCGATGGTTTCCATCTGCTTCAAAAAGTTACCGCAAACATTCTTCAGGGCTTCGGGCGTCAACGTCGACACCAGGAACTGGTTGGTGCTGGGCATACAACCCGATGCCTGCCTGCGACTGGAGATGACGGTCAAGGAACCCGGCCTGGAAATGCATACACGCACGGCCAGCCTTGACGCCGGCTTCCTGGACGCAGACGAGGGCTATACCGATGCCTACGAGGATTTATTGCTGGATGTGATTGAAGGCGATCAGTCCCTGTTCCTGCGCTGGGATGAGGTCGAGTGGGCCTGGCGCGTGGTTGAACCCATTTTGCGCGCCTGGGCTGCGGACAAGGGCCCACTGGACACCTATGAGGCTGGAAGCTGGGGCGCAGTGAAATCCCGGCGATTGTTTGATGACAAAAACTTCCGCTGGCGTCATGCGATTCATGCTGTCACTGAGGACGACGATGAGTGAGTCATAGATTGCGGGTAAATGCCGCTGGAAGCCACTGGCTTTGGCCGCAATAGGGCAAACCTTTCCTTAAACGCCGCACCCTTCCTCATCAACCTCCACTATCGGCGTCTCAAGCCTCCCCGGATTGTCATGTTTCCGTAGCAGTGCTATCGTGTGTATATATTTTATTTTTATACACACGGAGAGCGCTGTGAGAACCAACATTGTAATTGACGACCAATTGATGGCAGATGCACTTAAAGCTACCGGGTTCAATACCAAGAAAGAAGCCGTGGAAGAGGGACTGAAACTGCTTATCAGGCGAAACAAACAGCAGGAAATTAGAAAACTGAAGGGAAAACTCAAGTGGGAGGGCAACCTCGACGAAATGAGAGGCGGTGCGTGATCATCGTCGACACAAGCGTATGGATCGACTATTTCAATGGCGTCGAAAACCGCTTCGTCGATTCACTGGACTCTGCGCTTGAAGAAGGAACGGTAGCCATTGGCGACCTAATATTTTTAGAGATTCTCCAGGGCTTCAAGAATGACAGAGACTTCAGGCGGGCAAAGTCACTGTTACAGACTCTGGATCGTTATGAGATGTTTGGCCATGACATGGCCTTGCGCAGTGCAGAAAACTATCGAGCACTCAGAAAAAAAGGCACAACAATCCGAAAAACTACAGACGTAATCATCGCCACTTTTTGTATTGAGAACGCACTGCCACTCCTTTTCAGTGACAGAGACTTTATTCCATTCGTGGAAAAGCTTGGACTGCGCGCGGTGGCGCAGTTTTGAACCGGCGAAAAGTTGGTCTGCGCAGTGACCAGGTATGAGCCCGGTTCAATTTCTGAAACGCTTATGCCACCACCAAAGGGTTGAAGCCATCCTCCCTGAGATCGTGACTAGACGCACAAGAACACAGGACAATTGCACAGCAAGCGATATATAGCGTTCTAGTCAGACGCATATCTGTCGACCCCCTCATGCCAATTTGGGGTCACAATTTGGGGTCAGAGTAAAAACCCCGTAAGCCAGTGGCAACTTATAGCAAGTTTTTACTCTGACCCCAATTATTCATATCCAGATCATGCAACCCAGCTCAAATGGATGACTCATGGCATCGTTGTACGGATACATACGCATTTTGTAGTACTGCAGCCCCGCAAGCTCTGGCGCAAGCTCGATGTGGAATTCTGTGTAGCCATCCTCGGTGCCGTTTGCCACAAGTTCAGCCGCCTGCCCCACTTCGAATTCGCCGTCTGGCCCGGCGCGCCCGAACAGGCATTCCAGCTTCACATCCTCTGCTGCCAG
Organism: Halioglobus sp.; assembly: GCA_020443325.1. Taxonomy (GTDB): domain Bacteria; phylum Pseudomonadota; class Gammaproteobacteria; order Pseudomonadales; family Halieaceae; genus Marimicrobium. The sequence continues at coordinate 4,856 of JAGRIK010000271.1, read as the reverse complement.
GCCGTTCAGGTTTGCCCTGACTTTCAGTTGCATCTGCTCATCAAAATAAAGGTGGGCCGGGGGCTGGAACATCAGCTGCATCGTCACGCCGGGCCAGGCCAGTCGCACTTTGCTTTTCCACTGGGCCAACTGGCGGGCCTGTTGCGCATCGTTGGCCTCCAGTTTGCGCCGCTGCCTTTGCGCGGGCTTGTACAGTTTGTTCACGTAATCGCGCAACATACGCTGTGCGTTGAAACGCGGTATGGTGGACTTCATGGACGCCTTGGACATCTCTACCCAGTCCCTGGAAAAGCCACCGCCATCGCGACGGTAGTAGGTCGGGATCACTTCGTGCTCGATCGTATCCAGCAGGTCGCTGGCCTCTTCACTCTGGCGCTGATCGTGGTCAAAGCGACCATCCCGCGGTGTGATGGCCCAACCGTTGGAGCCGTTGTAGCCCTCTCCCCACCAGCCGTCCAGCACACTGAGATTGATCACCCCGTTGAGTCCCGCTTTTTGCCCCGACGTGCCACTGGCCTCCAGCGGATACTCCGGCGTGTTGAGCCAGACATCCACCCCGGCAACCAATTTCCGGGCGAGCGCCATGTCATAACCTTCCAGCAGCAGAATCCTGCCGATGAATTCGGGCCGCATGGAAAACTCATGGATTCGCCTGATCAGTTCCTGACCGGGTTCATCCGAAGGGTGTGCCTTACCCGCAAAGATGATTACCGCTGGGCGATCCGGATCGCCCAGCAGCCGGGCCAACCGCGCCGGATCGGCAAACAGGATCAAAGCGCGCTTGTAAGTGGCAAAGCGCCGTGCAAAGCCCATCAGCAGCACGTCCTTGTCGGGATTAGCCACATGTCGCAGCATGCGCTTGACGACAGCGTCACTGGTCCCGTTGCGGCGCTGTTGCAGGGTTACCGTATCGTGCACGCGTTCCAGCAATTCCTCTTTCAGGGCCTTGCGGACACTCCAGTAGTGATAATCCGGAATTTCATCGAGACGCTCCCAGTACTGCTCGTTCAGCAGTTCATTCTGCCAGTCATCAAAACGCAGGTTGAACAGGCTGACCCACTCCCTCGCCAGGAAGGTCTCCAGGTGGACACCGTTGGTCACATACGTGACCGGGTTTTCCACATGGGGAATTTGCGGCCACAGCTTTGCCTCCATCTCTGCCGCCACGCTGCCGTGTATTCGGCTGACGCCGTTGTGAAAGCGGCTGCAGCGCAGCGCCAGGCAGGTCATGTTAAAACCATCACCGGTGTTGAGGCCCAGCGCATACAGCTGCTCAAACTGCAGGCCCAGCGATTCCGCCATTTTCGAGAGGTACTTGGCGACGAGGTGATGGTCAAAAATATCGTGACCGGCCGGTACCGGTGTATGCGTTGTAAAAACCGTGCCGGCGGCGACCAGTTCCATCGCGCTGTCGAAGTCCAGCCCCTGGCGCATGCGCGAGGCACACCGCTCCAACAACTGGAACGCGGCGTGTCCCTCATTGATGTGCCATATCGTCGGTCGCAGCCCCAGTGCCTGCAGCGCGCGAACGCCGCCCACACCCAGCACCAGTTCCTGCTGCAGGCGCATCTCGCGGTCACCACCATAGAGCTGGTGAGTGATTGCGCGGTCGGCCTCGGAGTTGTCGGGGATGTTCGTATCGAGGAGGTACAACTTGATATGGCCTGCCTGCGCGGTCCAGACTCGCACTTTGAGTATGCGGCCCGGGAATTCAAGCTCCAGCGTCAAATGCTGGCCGCTCTCTGTGAGGGTCGGTACCACCGGCAGGTCGTGCGGGTGTGTGCGAGTATGTGTGACCTGCTGGTGGCCGTGGCCGTCTATCGTCTGGGTGAAATAACCCATCTGGTAGAGCAGCCCGATGGCGACAAATGGCAGCCCGACATCGCTGGCCGCTTTGCAGTGATCCCCTGCCAGGATACCGAGCCCGCCGGAGTAGATCGGGAAGCTCTCGTGAAAACCGAACTCGAGGCAGAAGTAGGCGATCAGGTCTTCCTCAGGATCGAACAACTCCGTCAGTTCCGGACGACCGCGGTGATCCCGGTAGGTGTCGTAGGCTGAAATCACCCGGTGGTATTCCTCCATGTAGGAGCGATCCGCCGCCGCCTCGTTAATACGCCGCTGCGAAACCCGCCGCAGGAATGCCTTCGGGTTGTGTCCGCACGCCTCCCAGAGATCCCGGTCGAGCCGATAAAACAGTGAGCGGATGGACCTGTCCCAGCTGTACATCAGGTCGTTGGCCATTTCCTGCAGGCCTTCCAGTTCAGCGGGAATACGCGGTTGAATTTCAATGGGGAACAGAGAACCGGGCATAGCGGATATTACCTCGTCATTCAGTTGTGGAACGGTAGAGTTCCAGATAGCGTTCGGCACTGCGTTGCCAGGAAAAATCCTGGGCCATGGCGGTGAGTTGCATGGCTCGCCAGACAGGCTGGTCGTGCCACGCGGCAATTGCGCGCCCGGTCGCGTGCAGCAGGTCGTCCGGCTGTGGCAGCGCGAACACAAAACCCGTAGCCGTGCCCGCGTCCAGGGCCTGGTCGGTAGCATCTACCACCGTGTCCGCCAGCCCTCCGACCGCCCGTACCACTGGCAGGGTACCGTAGCGCAGGCTGTACAGCTGGTTGAGCCCACAGGGTTCAAACAGCGACGGCATCAGGAATATGTCGGCGGCGGCCTCAATTCTATGTGCCAACGTTTCATCGTAAGCCAATACGACAGAGAGCACGTCAGGCCGCCGCGCTGCCAGCGCCTGCAACGCCTCTTCATAGCGCGCTTCACCGGTACCCAGAATGACAACCTGGGCCGGGCTGTCCAGCAACTGCTCAATCACCGGCAGTATCAGCTCCAGGCCCTTTTGTTCCACCAACCGGCCGACAAACCCCAGCAACGGGCAATCCTCTCGCACCTGCAACCCCAGCTGTTGCTGCAGGGCGGACTTGTTGAGCGACTTATGCTGTAGTGATCCAGCGTCATACGTTTGGACAAGGTGAGGATCACGCGCGGGATCCCATGTCCGGCTGTCGATACCGTTGAGTATTCCCAGCAGGTGATCGCGGCGCTGACTCAGCAAGCCTTCCAATCCCATACCGCCGGGTGACTCGCAGATTTCCCTGGCGTAGGTGGGACTGACCGTGGTGATCTCGTCAGCGAAAACCAGCCCCCCCTTGATAAAGCTGCACTGGCCATAGTACTCGAGGCCCTGCTCCTGCCAGAACTGCCCCGGCAAACCCAGGCGGTCGAAGACACCCCGATCGAATATGCCCATGTGCGCCAGGTTGTGGATGGTGAAGACCGTGCGCGGACGTTTTTGTGCGAGATGCGCCAGGGCAATGGCAGGGCCGGTGTGCCAGTCATTGCAATGCAGGATGTCAGGCCGCCACTGCAGCGCAGTGTCACAGGTACTGATATGGGCCGCCGCCCTCGACAACAGCATGAACCGGTCGGCGTTGTCGGACCAGGGATTGCCACCGTCATCGTGGTAGGGGTTCCCTGCACGCTCGGAAAACAGCGGGTGTGCCACCAGCCAGGTGCGCAATGACGTGCCGGGCAACACGCACTGGAGAATGCGCACAGCATGGCCGTCAAACGCCAACTCAGCCAACACCTCGGGCGGGGACTCCAGGCGCTGCAACAAATCGGCATAGGCCGGCAGCAGCAGCCTTACATCAAGCCCCCCCTGCCGCAGCACTTCGGGCAGCGTGCCCGCGACGTCGGCCAGCCCCCCGGTCTTTATCAGCGGGTAGGCCTCACTGGCGACAAACAGCACTCTGTTCACTGCGTTCAATCGTCCTCCATAGGCCGCAATACCAGCGCGCCCAGCGGTGGCAGTGTCAGCACAAGCGAATCGTCCCTACCCATCCACGCGCGCGCTTCACTGGCCATCCCCAGCGGGTTGCCTACATCGCTGCCGCCATAGAACCGCGAGTCAGAGTTGAATACTTCGGCATACCTGCCGCTGCAGGGTACCCCGATACGATAGTCGGGCCGCGCAACGGGCGTGAAATTCAGCACCACAATACTGAAGTCGTCGTCGCCATCGCGGCGGATATAACTCAGCACGGACTGGGTCGAGTCGTGGCAGTCTATCCATTCAAAGCCGGAGCGATCAAAACCGTGGCGGTGCAGGCTGGGCTCATCGCGATACAGGCGGTTCAGGTCCGCCACCACCTGGTGTATCCCCTGGTGGGGTGCCTGGTGCAGCAAATCCCAGCTGAGCTGGCCGTGGTGCCGCCACTCACCGGATTCGGCTAACTCGCAGCCCATAAAGAGCAGCTTCGCACCGGGGTAAGTGAACATATAGGCATAAAGCAGGCGCAGATTGGCAAAGCGCTGCCACTCGTCCCCCGGCATTTTAGCCAGCAGGGATTTCTTCCCATGCACGACTTCGTCGTGTGAAAACGGCAGCAGGAAGTTCTCCGAGAACGCGTACATCAGGCCGAACGTGAGCTGGTCGTGGTGGTACTGTCGATAGACCGGGTCCTGCGAGAAGTAGTTGAGCGTATCGTGCATCCACCCCATATTCCATTTAATGGAAAAGCCCAGCCCCCCGACCCAGGTCGGGCGGGTGACCTGCGGCCAGGCCGTGGACTCCTCGGCAATCATCAGCGAACCGGGGTGGTTCCCCAGGGTCAGCGCATTCAGTTCGCGCAGGAAATCGATCGCCTCCAGGTTTTCCCGGCCACCGTACTTGTTCGGCTCCCACTCGCCGGCTTCACGGGAGTAATCCAGATAGAGCATGGACGCTACAGCATCGACGCGCAGACCATCCAGGTGAAACTCTTCCAGCCAGTAGTTGGCGCTGGCCAGTAAAAAGTTGCGCACCTCATTGCGACCGTAATTGAATATCAGCGTACCCCAGT
>JAGRIK010000270.1 GCA_020443325.1 Halioglobus sp. | reverse complement strand
TCGCGGCTCTTGCGCACGATATGCGCCAGCGACCGGTTGCTTTCCCCCCCCACGCGCATCTTCACCAACACCTCCGGGATGTAGTGTGCCCTGATCTTCCCTTGCCATAGATAGCGCAATATAACGTCATAGTCGGCGGCGATGCGAAAAGAAATATCGAAGAGGCCCCATTCCTCGATTACCCGGCGCCGCAGATACAGCGTGGGATGTGGGGGCATCCAGCCCCGGCGCAAGCGCGCCCGGCTGCAATACCCCGACCGCCAGCGACGAACGACGTGGTCAGTATCTGCCCTGGCCACATAGTCCAGGTCGCCGTACACAGCGTCCACTGTCGAATCTGCGAAGGCCGACGCCACTTTTTCCAGTACCCTCTCGTGGGCATAGAAATCGTCGGAGTGCATCACGCCTACCACATCGCCCGATGCGCACGCAAAACCCTTGTTGAGCGCATCGTAAATCCCGCCATCCGGCTCGCTGACCAGTACCGCCAGTCGATTCCGCTGTGCCTCAAGCACGCGTAACGTACCATCCGTGGAAGCGCCGTCGATGACGATATGTTCCACATGCGACCAGGTCTGCGCCTGCACGCTGGCCAGGGTCTGGCCGATAGTATCCACCCGGTTGGAGACCGCGGTGATAACGGAAATCGTTAGTGTCACAGCATATCCTTCACGAATAAGGCGAACAGCCCCTCATATTCCCTGATAGCTCGACTGCTGAGGGTCAACGAATTGGCATCGGGCAGCCAGCGGCCGAGTGGGTGCAGGGAATCCGGCAAGCCCTCCACATCCGTGCTGGCTGGCAACACCGCGATCCCGGAATCACGTAATGCGACCTGGAAACTCCTTAATGCCCTAGACATATGCATGGCCGAGGTCACCAGTAACACACGCTTTGCCCCAATGGCCCGAATCAATTTCAGGCTTTCATTGGCGTTCTCGCTTGTGTTACGGCTAAGGCCCTCCACGCGTATTGCGGAATCCGGCACGCCGAGGCGTATCAACACCGAACGAATGGCCTCGGCCTCCACCTGCATGCCATCGTCGCCAGGCTGGTTGCCGCCCGAGACCAGCACCCAGGGGGCTTTCCCGGCGCGGTACAAGGCCGCGGTGAACCACACCCGGTCGGCAGCGGAACCGAAATCAAACGTGGGACGTTCGGGTGGGCTGGCGCCCGACAATGCACCGCCAAGAACCACAATGGCGTCGGCCTCTGGCAGTTGCTCCGCCAGCACGGCCGGATATTGACGTTCCAACCGGCGAACCAGGGCATTTGCCACCAACGGCGCAGAGATCGCCCAAAGCCATATGGCGCCGAATGCACAGAAGACGAGGCCAAGCTTCAATCGACGACCCCAAGCCAGTGATAGGCCCAGGGTCCAGCACGTCAGCGCCAGCGTCAGTGGCGACAACAACCAACCGACAACCTTGCCCAGTTCAAACAATCGCACTCACCGACACTTGACGAGCAACTTCAATACCTGCAACCCGCAGCTTGAATCCAGTCGCACATCTCAGACCCGAATCCGCAGTACCTGCTCGATTGCTGCAGTCACATCACAGTTCTTCTCGAGCATGTGCCGCCTCACCTCTGCAACCTTGGCGTCCACCAGGTACCGGTACCAGAAGCCTTGCAGAAAGTGAAAAGCCGTACCGGCCTGCCCATCCAGAAACCCTAGCCGAATCACATAGCGGTAGAAGAAATACGCAAAGGCTCGAAAACCACCCGGCAAACGCGCATAGACTTTTTCCTTTAGCCAGCGCTTAATCCCGGCCTGATTGCCTCCGCGCAAGCTGGCCACGGAATCGTGGGGTATAAATCGGTATTCAAGGTTAAGCAGATCCACTGCCTCCCGGCTGGCGTACTTGTTGTGTTTTTCTGTCCACCAGGTCAGCGAGTTCAGGTTGTCGTCAATCAGCTCGCCCTTGAAATCCAGTGTCGAACCGGCCACCTTGATGTGTTCGTCCATCCAGCGGTTCTCGCATTCCCCGTGCCCGTAACGAAACAGCCGTAACACCCGGATCGGAAACACACCCCCGTGGCGGATTAGTCGACTCTGAAAAGTCATGCGACGATCACAGAAAATGCCGTCGACTTC
>JAGRIK010000269.1 GCA_020443325.1 Halioglobus sp. | reverse complement strand
GGGTTAGAAATTGAGTTCGATGTCGGGATCGATCAGGGCGATATGCTCCCTGAACTCATCCTGGATAATCTCGAGGTTCTCCTGGGTGTCCGCTTCAAAGCGGGCGGTTAGCGCGGGCCCCGTATTGGAGGCGCGCACCAGGCCCCAGCCGTTGCTGAAGTCCACCCGGAGGCCATCCATTGTGTTCACTTTCCCGGTAGAGAAGTCCGCAGTTTCGATGATTTTCTTCACCAGCGCGAATTTGTAGTCATCGGGCACGGGAATAATGATCTCCGGGGTGTTGATCGTGGCGGGGAACTTGTCGATGGACTCGTCCAGGCTCTCGCCGTGTGTGCTGAGGATTTCGGCGAGGCGCCCCGCGGCGTACATACCGTCGTCGAATCCGTACCAGCGTTCGCCGAAGAACATGTGGCCGGAGAACTCGCCGCCCAGCAGCGCGCCGGTCTCCTTCATCTTTTCTTTCATAAAGGCGTGGCCGGTCTTCCACAGGACAGGCCGGCCACCGTTGAGGGTAACCAGCTCGGAGAGGTGGCGGGTGCATTTCACATCGAATACGACATCGGCGCCGGGATTGCGTGACACCACATCCTGGGCATAGAGCATCAGCAATACATCGGAGCGAATTATGCGCCCGCTGGGAGTTACCACGGCAAGTCGGTCCCCGTCGCCATCGAATGCCACACCAAAGTCCGCCTGCACGTCGACCACCACGCGACACAGCTCCGCGAGATTTTCCTCGTTGCTGGTATCGGGCGGGTGGCCCGGAAAACGCCCGTCTATATGGCAATTCAGGCGCTCAACTTCACAGCCGAGTTCTTCAAACAGTCTCGGTGCCAGCTCACTGGTAGCGCCATTTCCCGCGTCGATGACAATTTTGAGCGGCACGGCGATCGCGATATCGTGCAGCACCTCCTCTTTATAGGCGGGCACAACATCCTCGCGGATCATGCGGCCACTGCCCTTGCTGAATGTGCCGGCACTTATCCTTTCGCGAATCTGGCGGATGCCGCCCGCCGCGATGGTTTGCTGGTTCAGCACAATCTTCAATCCATTCTGGTCGGCCGGGTTGTGGCTGCCCGTGATCATGATGCCCGACCGACAGTTCAGGTGCCGCGTGGCAAAGTACAGCAGGGGAGTGGGTACCAGGCCGATGTCGATAATATCCCTGCCGGTTTCCATCAGGGCGCGCACCAGTGCGGATTTGATGCGGGGGCTGGAGGTCCGGCCGTCACATCCTATGATCAGCGATTGTTCGCCCATTTCGCCCGCGATGCTGCCAATGGCCCGGGCAATGCTCGTTATCAGTTCATCGGTAAGTTCAGTCTGGGCGTTGCCACGGATGTCATAGGCGCGAAATACATGCTCGGGGAAATCCGTTGCCTCGCTGGCCGGCGGCGCTTCAGCCACAACCTCGTCATCCAGGTCCAGGTCCAGGCTCTCGTCATCGTCGAGCATACTCTTGGATTGGAAAAGTGGGTTGGTGAGATCAGCGCTCTGCAGTTCACGCGGCGGTTCTTTCTGGATGGGTTTCGCGATCGGGCTGGAACCGTTTTGACGCAGGGCGCGCAGCGTGGCACGACGCAACTGTTTGGCGAGGGGAACCAGCTCCGGAACGGTCAGGTTCAGGGGGGTTTTCTGGTCCGCAGCAGCGACCACCATTTCGATTTCCGCATCGAGCTTTCTGGGAAATAGAATCAATACGATGGACATCGAGGCGAATGCTGCCAGCACCATCAGCGCCAATAGCGTATAGAGCGGAATCGGGTCGATACTCAGTGTACCCATCAGCTCGTCTGAAGGGCTGAACGATACGCGCCACGGTGTGCCGGGGATGTCGGCGTAGCGCGTGGCAGGCCCGACTGAAGCGCTGCCGTTCTCGGCAATGGTATTCACGCGATCCTGTCCGCCGGGGGTCACGAATAACTGCTCCAGCGCGAACCGGCCCTGCGATTCTCCCATGGGGCTCAGCTGGCGGGAGATTTCCTGGTTGTCCAGCGTTACCAGGATTACCGCCCAGCGATCCTCGATACGCGGGTGAGTCACTCTGGCGGCGATGGAGGTCAGCCACCGATCCTCAAATTTGTAAGCCTCGGGCTGTGTCTCCTCTCCCTCGCTGCTGCGTCGCACCAGGTCGACTTCGATATGGTTACGCAGGCCTTGGTTACCCTCGGAAAAGTCTGCGGTGCCCATATCGCCGATCGGGATTATCCTCAGGCTGGTCACTTCCGGAAAATAATCCAGCATGGCCTTCTCCACCAGCGGCAGGTCATCCCCGGATGTGCTTGCTATGGCTGAAAGGGCCAGTGGTGACGCTGCGGCACTCTTTATACGAGTCTGCAGCTGGGAGAACAGGCGGTGGATGATTGTCGCCTGTTCCAGGGCAAAGGACGATGATATTCGATCAATCTGCTGCTCCTGGAGAGACGGCTGTCGCAGCAGTATCAGGTAGGTAAAGGCCAGTAGCAGCGGAAGCAAAACCGCCGCAAGTGCGATACCGCCAATTTTTTGCAACGCGTTGCCGCGGGCGTTGATCCCCTGCGGGCTGTTGGTTACAGCCTTCTTCCCGTCTTGATCTTCGGCGGCTTTCTTTTTCTTTTTAAACTTCAGCATTCACTGAGCCAGTCTGCGCATTCATGGTGCGATGATATTACATAGTAGAGGCTGCTCAAACGGGCATATTCCCTTTAGTTGAGTCATCTGCCCCTGATGTCGCTGGCCGATTAGACCAGCGTGTGAAATGGGGAGCCGAATAGTCGGTCTCGTCTTCAGGCCTGTTGGGCAATCAGGTGTACGATCTGTCGCGCAATCGTATTTTTATTTGCGCGCTCCAGCGCCTGCTGGCCGTCCGGCCACAGAACCGTCACCGCATTCTCATCGCTGTTAAAGCCAATGGACGGGTCGCCCACATCGTTGGCGACGATCATATCCAGTCCCTTGCGCTGCATCTTGTCCCTGGCATAGGCCAGAACGTCGTTGGTTTCTGCCGCGAAGCCAACGGTGTAGGGCTTCGGCGAACTCTTCGCCACGGTAGCAACAATGTCGGGTGTGCGCACCAGTTGCAGCGTCACTTCTTCCGGCCCCTTCTTTATTTTCTGGTCCTCGATTGTGACGGGGCGATAATCAGCCACCGCTGCACAGGCGATAAAAATATCGCATTCCGGTAATAACCGGAGTGACTGCTCCAGCATTTCCTCGGCGCTGTGCACGGACAGCACCTGCGTATGCTTTGGCGCGGCCAGATTCACCGGACCGCTGATAATTGTGGTAATTGCGCCGGCATCCACGGCGGCCTGTGCGAGGGCGTAGCCCATTTTCCCCGAGCTGTTATTCGATATGTAACGCACCGGATCGAGAGCCTCGCGCGTGGGACCGGCGGTGATAACGATGCGCTTCCCCGCCAACTCGCCCGTCGCAAACAGGCTGCCTGCTGCATCGGCAATGATCGCGGGCGCCTCCATCCGGCCGGGACCGACATCGCCACAGGCCTGCAGGCCCGCCGCCGGGCCCACGATCTGCACACCCCTCTGCACGAGGGTATTGATATTGGCTGTCGTCGCTGGGTCCTTCCACATTTGCTGGTTCATGGCTGGCGCCAGCATCAGGGGCGCGGCAGTTGCGAGGGCCACGGTGGAAAGCAGGTCATCGGCGCGACCGGCACTCAAGCGCGCGACCAGATCGGCAGTCGCCGGCGCAATCAGCAGTAAATCGGCCCAGCGCGCCAGCTCGATGTGACCCATGCCGAGTTCGGCGCGCTCATCCAGCAGTTCGGTGTGCACCGGGTGACCGGAAAGGGCTTGTAGCGTGAGTGGGGTAATAAACTCCTGCGCCCCGCGGGTCATGATGACCCGGACTTGCGCGCCGCGCTCCTGCAGCTCCCTGACCAACTCGGCGGATTTGTATGCGGCGATGCCGCCGCTGACACCGAGCAGGACATTGCGATTGAAAAGATGTGCCATTTGCTCGCTCTATCTGGGAGGATAACGGGGGGGAAAGATAACACTGTGGCGCAGTATTTGACACTGCGCGGGCTGGAGCTCAGGGAGGAGCGCTATGAGTATTGCCCGTTGGATTCCGGGGGAGGGCCCGCGCGATAAACTGCTGGAGCGCGGTGCGGCCGCGCTGTCGGATGCGGAGTTGCTCGCCGTGTTGCTGCACACGGGTTATCGGGATTGCAGCGCGCTGGAGATGGCGCGCAGCCTGCTAGCGGAGTTTAGCGGCATCGGGGGCCTGATGCGCGCACCGCAGGACAACCTGCTGGACTGCCCTGGTGTCGGGCCGGCAAAGTACGCCCGTTTGCGCGCTGCGATGGAACTGGCGTGTCGCCAGGCGTTACAGACCGCGTGCAAGGGCGATGTCCTGAGCAGTCCGAGCGATACGCGCCGCTTTTTGCAATACCACCTGGGTAGCCGCAACAGGGAGGTATTCACTTGCCTCTTCCTGAACAGCCAGCACCGGGTGCAACGCTGTGAAGACCTGTTTTTCGGCACCCTGGACGGCGCCGCTGTTTACCCGCGTGAGGTCGCGGTCAGGGCGCTGCAGTACGGTGCGGCAGCGGTAATATTTGCGCACAATCACCCCTCGGGGGTGGCGGAACCAAGCAGTGCGGACAGGCGGATTACCGAGCGCCTGTGCGCTGCGCTGTCCCTGCTCGATATTCGGGTGCTGGATCATATTATTATCGGCAGTGGGCGGGAGTACTCTTTTGCCGGGGAAGGGCTTTTATGAGTGCGGCGCCAGCACTCAGGGGGTATCCCTCTATTTCAGACTTACCTGGACCTGATCGCTCTAGCCTGCACGAGCCTGAGAGGCGGAGTGTCGGGCGAGACGCGTCAAAAAGCGCACATCCATGTGCAGACTCGGGTGGCGACGTCCTGTCGCCACACGGTCTCGCCCGACACTCCGCCTCTCAGGCTCTCTACATTTCGGCAAGCTTCAGGTTCGTTCGCAACCGCGTTTGCCCCGCTTGCTATGCTCCTGGTGTTCTGGTATAAAGTCGCGCTCTGCGCGGCCTGGGTCTCATTCTGACCTACAGGCAATATCACATTTACTGAAAATCCCGCGTATTTTTGGGAGAGCAAACTATCATGGCTAGAGTCTGTCAGGTTACCGGCAAGCGTCCGATAACGGGAAATAACGTGTCACACGCAAAAAACCGCACCCGTCGCCGTTTTTTGCCCAATCTGCACCAGCATCGCTTCTGGTTGCAGGACGAGAAGCGCTTTGTCACCCTGCGGGTATCAAGCAAGGGCATGCGTATTATCGACAAGCTTGGAATTGAGCAGGTATTGTCAGATATCCGCGCTCGCGGCGAAAAGGTTTAAAGGAGAATTGCGATGAGAGACAAGATCAGAATGAACTCTTCTGCTGGTACAGGTCATTTCTATACCACGGACAAGAACAAGCGCACCACGCCGGATAAACTGGAAATGAAGAAGTACGATCCCGTTGCGCGCAAGCACGTTATGTATAAGGAAGGCAAAATCAAGTAGTTGCCAGACCTCAAGCACAGCACATGAAACCCCGGCCATAGCCGGGGTTTTTTGCTTAAAGGGTCAGTTTTTTGCACGAGACGATAAAAGAAACCAACCTGTTATGCCCGAGTTGCCCGAAGTAGAAACCACCCGCCGGGGTGTTGAGCCGCATTGCCAGGGTCGCACTGTTGCAGGTGTGACGGTGCGCGAACCCCGTCTGCGCTGGCCGGTGCCGGACGCCCTGGGAGTCGCGCTTCAGGGCCAGGTGATTACTGCGGTGGAGCGCCGGGGTAAGTACCTGCTTTTTCGCACCGCGTCGGGTAGTTTGCTGGTGCACCTGGGGATGTCCGGGTCGCTGCGGGTGGTTGCGCCTGCAGACCCGCCGGGCCGGCACGATCACATCGACCTGTTGCTCGATGGCGGTATTTGCCTGCGCTATCACGACCCGCGGCGATTTGGCTGCTTTTTGTGGCTGGCGCCCGGGGAGGTCCACCCGCTGCTCGCCAACCTGGGGCCCGAACCCCTCTCAGCGGGGTTCGACGGGCAACTGCTGTACCGCCGATCGCGGGGGCGCAAAGGCCCGATCAAGAGCTTCATCATGGACGGGAAAGTGGTTGTTGGTGTTGGTAATATTTACGCTAACGAGGCGCTGTTCCTGTCGGGTGTCCATCCACGCCGCGCGTCTGGCCGCGTCTCCCTGGCGCGCTACGAGCGCCTTGCAGACAATATTAAGCAAGTACTTACTTCCGCTATAGAGCAAGGAGGAACTACGCTGCGAGATTTTGTAGGCGGTGATGGTAAGCCCGGTTACTTTGCCCAGCAGCTCTATGTTTACGGCCGCGCGGGGCAGCCCTGCAAGGCGTGTGGAACGGAGTTGCGGGAGCTGCGCCTGGGCCAGCGCAGCAGTGTCTACTGCGTGACCTGCCAGCGTTGAACAGGCTACACTAACTGAAAAAGGGGAACGGGTAGAAACCCGGGAGTGTGGTTATGAAAATAAGAGTACGGGCGCGTCGGGCCACGGTCGCCCTGCTGGTGAGTTGTCTACTGTTGCCGCAAATGTTGTGGGCACAAGAGGCCATCGATGAGAGTCCCAATGAATGGGCCATGGCGGGGGATTTGCTGGTCGCGAGGCCCATCGGTGCCGTGTTGACCGTTGGCGGTGCAGCAGTATGGCTCGTCAGCCTGCCGTTCACCCTGCTGGCAGGCAACGCCAGTGAAGCGGCAGGCACGTTGATTGGCGGGCCGGCAGAAGCGACGTTTATGCGCTGCCTCGGTTGCCGGAATACAGGCTATACCGGCAAGGATGCAGCAGCGATCAAGAGAATGAACGAAAGAAATTCTGAAGACGCCGGGTCCTGACACGACGCCTGTCCCGGCACCGGGGCAGGCTCAGTTTTTCGCAAATCGATTTTTCAGCGCAGCAGCCACCTGCGCGGGAACGAACGGGCTTATTTCGCCGTTCAGGGCGGCAATTTCCCGTACCAGGGAAGATGAAATATAGGACAGGTGCTCTGAGGGCGTGAGGAAGATACTCTCAAACTCGGGCAATATCGCCCTGTTCATGTTGGCGAGTTGAAACTCGTACTCGAAATCCGCAACCGCGCGAAGGCCGCGCAGCACGCAGCGCGCGTTCTGGCTTTTGGTGAAGTCGGTCAGCAGGTTGCTGAATCCCACCACCTCGACGTTGTCCAGGTGTGCCAGTGACACCTCGCACAGGGATACCCGCTCCTCAAGGGAAAACAGTGGAGTTTTCTTTTCACTGTGGGCAATCGCCACCACCACCCGGTCGAAGAGGCGCGCAGCGCGCTCGGCGAGGTCCACGTGGCCATTGGTAATCGGATCGAAAGTGCCCGGATAGATAACGGTGTTGGTTCGCATAGCTGTGACCGGTTGTGAGGGCGGGACAGCGGATGGTAAACAATTTGTTCGGCAGCGACAACGCGGCTCATCGAGGTTGGAGCCGGGTCAGGCAGAATCTCCGGGCGACGCGTTCTGGAATAACCGGTAAGCCACCCCGCCGGAAACCTTCTCGCGATGCAGCAGCCAGTGCGCCAGAACAAGGGGTGAAGGCTCGGTCGCAGCGGTTTCGACATAGATCAATGCAGCGCTGGTCAGCAGATCGCCGAGCGCCAGGGCTGCACAGACGGGCTCGACCAGCTGCCTGTTAAAAGGTGGGTCAATAAAGACAATATCGTAGGGCTTGCCGGCCTGTCGCAGGAACTGCTGCGCCGTGGTGGCGTGACAGCTGCCCTGGTCCTGCGCGCGGAGCGTCGCCAGGTGCTGTTTTATCTGTGACAGGGCGTCCCCGGCGGAATCGATAAAATCGCAGTGACTGGCGCCTCTTGATAGCGCCTCCAGTCCCAGCGCACCGCTCCCGGCGAAAAGGTCTGCGCAACGGGCGCCCTGAATATGGGGAGCAAGCCAGTTGAACAGGGTCTCGCGGATGCGATCACCGGTCGGCCGCAGCCCTTCAGCGGGAGAAAAAGCCAGCTTGCGGCCGCGCCACCGCCCGCCGATGATGCGCACCTGTCGCTGCTTTCCCGCACGGCTCCCCGTTCCTGACATTTCTTCGCGTTATCCAAGGGTGTTACGATAGGCGCCTTCTCAGGCATGCGTTATTCGCTCACTTTAGCACGACACTTATGAAATTTTTTAAACGTAAAAAACAGGTGGAGGCCGAAGAGCCTTCATCTGGGTCAACTACGGGCATTGAGCAGGTCGATGAGGCCGTTGAACCGACATCCGCTCCAGTTGCCGACGGCGGGGAGCGGGATGAAGCTGCGGCGGCTATACCCGAAAAACTCCCGACGGTGGACGCGCCTGCGAGTGCGCCTGAAAAAGTCGAAGAGACCCTGGTGGCAGAGGCTTTAGTGGAGCCAGTACCAGAGCCGGAGCCGGAGCCGGAAAAGGAAAAGACCGGTTTCCTCTCCCGATTGGGACTGAAACGCAAAAAACACGCCGAGTCCGATGAGCCCTTGACCGGGACTGCGGCCGACAGCGAACAACTCGAAGAGGCGGCCGAAGTTGCGGCGACAGAAGTACCCGGGACTGAAGTACCACCCGAGGGAACGCCTGTGGTCGAGGTTCCAGCAGACCGCATTCCAGAGGTGGATATCCGAGAGGTAGACAGCGCGGAGGTAGAGGCCCCGCCGGTCGAGGTGCCAGAGAGTGAAATTCCTGCGGTTGTTGTCCCACCGGAAAAGGCTCCCCAGGAGCAACCAGAAGCCGAGGTGCCGCCCGTCGCGGCGCACGTTACCGCGCAGGAAGAGAAACTGGGCTTTTTCTCGCGGTTGCGACGGGGATTGGGGCGCACCAGCGATAACCTGGTGCAGGGGCTGGGTAATTTATTCCTGGGTCGCAAGGAAATTGATGACGAGCTGTTCGAGGAACTGGAATCCCGCCTGTTAATGGCCGATGTCGGCGTGGACGCCACTCTGGATATTATCCGGCGCCTGACACAGCGCGTATCCCGCAAGGAGTTGACCAGGCCAGAGGCGCTGCACGGCGCGCTGCGCGAGGAACTGCTGGCGCTGCTGCAACCCTGTGAGCAGCCACTGGATGTTCGGGGCCACAAGCCTTACGTCATCCTGATGGTGGGTGTTAACGGTGTGGGCAAGACCACCACCATCGGCAAACTGGCGAAGCACTATATGGAAAGCGGCAAGTCCGTGATGCTGGCTGCCGGTGACACATTCCGGGCGGCAGCCGTCGAGCAGCTCCAGGTGTGGGGTGAGCGCAATAATGTGCCGGTGGTGGCCCAGCACACCGGCGCGGACAGCGCCTCCGTCCTGTTTGATGCGCTGCAGGCGGCACGCGCCCGCGAGGTCGATGTATTGATCGCCGACACAGCGGGTCGCCTGCACAACAAAGACAATCTTATGGAAGAGCTGAAGAAAGTCGTTCGTGTGATGGGCAAGATTGACCCGTCGGCGCCGCATGAAGTGATGCTGGTGCTGGATGCGGGCACAGGGCAGAACGCCCTTGCCCAGGCGGAGCACTTTCAACAGTGGGTCGGCGTGTCCGGCATCACCCTGACCAAACTGGATGGCACGGCCAAGGGCGGGATTATTTTTGCGATCGCCAAAAAACTGGCGCTGCCGATTCGGTTTATCGGCGTGGGTGAAGCGGTGGATGACCTGCGGCCGTTCCAGGCAGAACAGTTTATCAAAGCCCTTTTTGACAACGACAATGCCCCGGTATGATCACCTTCGACAGGGTCAGCAAGCGTTATGACGAAGGGCACGATGCCCTGCGCGAAATCAATCTCCATATTGGCAGCGAGGACTTCGTTTTCCTCACCGGCCATTCCGGAGCGGGCAAGAGTACGATGTTGCGCCTTATCATGCTCATGGACAGGCCCACGCGAGGGCAGGTCATCGTCAATGGGCAGGATCTGGCTGCCGTGCGCTCCCGCGGCATACCAAAGCACCGTCGCAACATCGGTGTAGTGTTCCAGAATCACCGGCTTTTATTCGATCGAACGGTCTTTGATAACGTCGCGCTCCCCCTGGTGATTGCAGGCTACGAGCATCGTGAGATCGGGAGGCGCGTGCGCGCAGCCCTCGACAAGGTGGGCCTGCTTGATCGCGAGTGGGCGATGCCCAAGGCGCTGTCCGGGGGAGAACAGCAGCGTGTGGGTATTGCCCGGGCGGTGGTTGGCAAGCCGCGGATATTATTGGCGGATGAGCCGACTGGAAACCTGGACCCCACCCTGTCTGCGGAGATCATGAATCTCTTTGAGCAGTTCAACCAGGTGGGCGTGACGGTGTTAATCGCCAGCCACGATCTGGCGCTCATCTCCCGCTTGCGCCACCGCATCATCACCCTCAAGCAGGGTTACCTCATCAGCGGGGGCGCGCAGTGATAGGCCGCAGGAAAACGCCGCAGCGTAAGGCTAGCGCCCGCCCCAGTCGCACCGGCTTGCTGAACCAACTCTCCGGCTGGCTACAGCACCACCGTCTCTCCGCCGCGGACAGCCTGGTGCGGGTCATTGAAAATCCAGGAAGCAGCCTGTTGACCTGGCTGGTCATCGGTATCGCCCTCGCGCTGCCGGTCGGGTTGAACGTGGCGCTGGATAATGTGAGCCAGGTCAGCGATGGCTGGGAGAGCCCCGCGCAAATCTCGCTCTTTTTGCAGGATGGCGCGGCCACGGAGGAGGCGCAACAGCTCGCGTCCGAACTGGCGGAGCACA
Source organism: Halioglobus sp. (assembly GCA_020443325.1). Taxonomy (GTDB): domain Bacteria; phylum Pseudomonadota; class Gammaproteobacteria; order Pseudomonadales; family Halieaceae; genus Marimicrobium. The sequence continues at coordinate 9,730 of JAGRIK010000269.1, read as the reverse complement.
AAGACGTGGCCGGGACGCGGTTTATCTCCCGCGAGGAGGCACTGAACGAGTTTCGCGAACTCTCCGGGTTTGCAGATGTACTGGCGAATTTGCAGGAGAATCCCCTGCCGAACCTGATTCTGGTAACACCGCTTGTCACCCTTGACGAGCCAGCGGTGTCGGCGTTGCGGGCAGAACTGGAAGAGAACAGTGTTGTGGCGGAGGCGGTGCTGGATATGGAGTGGCTGCAGCGCCTCAATACGCTGATGGAACTCAGTCGTCGCATTGTTCTGGCGGTAGGCGGCATGCTGGTTGTCGGGGTGTTGCTGATCCTGGGCAATACGATTCGCCTCGCGATTGAAAACCGTCGGGATGAAATCGTTATCGTCAAACTGGTGGGTGGCAGCAATGGCTTTGTGCGGCGGCCATTTTTGTACACCGGTCTGTGGTACGGCGTGGGCGGGGGTGTATTGGCGGCAATCCTGGTGTCCTCCGCGCTGTGGTTTCTCGAAGATCCCATTAGCGATCTGGCGTTGCTCTATGAGAGCGCTTTTTACCTGAGCGGGCTGGGCGTGATGGGCGCTTTAAACCTGGTGATTCTCGGTGGGTTACTGGGGCTGGCGGGCGCCTGGCTGGCAGTATCGCGCCACCTCGTTCATATCGAACCCCAGTAAGGCCAGGTTGTTTTTGGCCAATATTTACTAAGTTATTGATTATAAAGGAAATATAATGCGTATTTCTTTTCGCATTGAACTTTTAGGAAATTAGCACTCTAAAGTATTGAGTGCTAAAATCGGCACCGGACAATTGTGAGGGTCTAACAATGACAAAGAGCTTGATGCCTATCGATCAGATGGTGCCGGGTGCCAACCTGCCGGCCTATGTGCAGGCGGTGAGCAGTATTCCGATACTCAGCATCGAACGTGAACGCGAGTTGGCAGAAGATCTTTACTACAACGAGAATCTACAGGCGGCGCGTGAACTGGTGTTGTCGCACCTGCGCTTTGTGGTGCACATCGCCCGCAGTTATTCGGGATACGGCCTGGCCGAAGCGGACCTTATCCAGGAAGGCAATGTCGGCCTGATGAAGGCCGTCAAGCGCTTCAATCCCGAGAAAGGGGTGCGACTGGTGTCGTTTGCCGTGCATTGGATCAAGGCGGAAATGCACGAGTTCATCCTGCGTAACTGGCGGATAGTGAAAGTCGCGACCACCAAGGCGCAACGCAAATTGTTCTTCAACCTGCGCAGCGCGAAAAAGTCGCTGTCCTGGTTGAGTGCGGAAGAAGCGCAGGCGATCGCCGAAGACCTGGGTGTGGATGTGAATGAAGTGCAGCGCATGGAAGGACGGCTGAGCAGCCGCGACCTCGGTTACGACCAGCCCACCGATACCGATGACGATGAAGCCTGGCATGCGCCCCAGTACTATCTGGAAGATCACAGTGCAGACCCTGCGCAGATCCTCGAGTCCAACGATTGGCAGGACAGCAGCGAGGCGAAGCTCCACAGCGCACTGTCTGATCTGGACGAGCGCAGCCGCGATATCCTGTCGCAGCGCTGGCTGGCAGAGAAAAAAGCAACCCTGCATGACCTGGCCGCGCAGTATAGCGTTTCCGCAGAGCGCATTCGCCAGCTCGAGCAAAGCGCGATGGCAAAATTGCGCGCGGCTATCGCGGCGTAACGCATCAACCCCGGAGGCGCTTTAGCTGCCTCCGGGGTACACTCCAACCATGGCGAAACTATTCATTACCCTGGCTTCACTCAGCGGCATGCTGGCGGTGATCTTTGGCGCTTTTGGTGCTCATGCACTCAAGGGCAAGCTGGATGACTACGCGCTGGGCGTCTTTGAAACCGCCGTGCAATACCACTTCAATCACAGCCTCGCGCTGCTTGCCGTGGGCATCATTGCCCTCGGCCAGCCACACACCGTGCTTCTGAAAAGCAGTGGCTGGTTATTCCTGCTCGGTATTTTTATTTTCTCCGGTAGTCTCTATCTCCTGAGTATTACAGGTGTTCGCTGGTTGGGTGCCATCACTCCGATTGGCGGCCTGGCCTTTATCGCCGGATGGGCCTGCCTGGCCGCCACGGGCTGGAAACTGCTGGACTGATTCGAGCGTACTCCATGACTGATCTCGATAAGCGGCAGCGCATACGCAGTTATGTGTTGCGAACCGGTCGCATGACACCGGGGCAGCGGCGCGCCTATGATGAGGGCTGGCAGCGCTGGGGCCTTGAGCACGCCTGCGAGGCGTTGCCATTCGATACCGTTTTTGGCAGACCGGGTCCCCGTATTCTGGAGATCGGCTTTGGCATGGGGCAATCCCTCGCGGAAATGGCGCGGGCGAACCCGGACGCCAACTTTATCGGCATTGAAGTGCACCGCCCCGGCGTCGGCAGGCTATTGCACAGCATTGCCGAGCACGATATCCGCAATATTCGCGTCTATTGCCATGACGCTGTTGAAATCCTGCGCGACTGCATTCCCGATGCCTCCCTCGATACCGTGCAGATTTTCTTCCCCGATCCGTGGCACAAAAAGCGCCACAATAAACGCCGCCTGATCCAGCCGGGCTTTGTTGCGTTATTGGCCAGTAAGCTCAAGCCGGGAGGTACTCTGCATCTTGCCACTGACTGGGAAGATTATGCGCACCAGATGATGGTTGTGCTGAGTGCCGCCGAAAAATTATCGAACACCGGCAGCGAGGGTGAGTTTGCTGAGCGGCCCGAGTACAGGCCACTGACAAAATTTGAGTTGCGTGGCGAGCGGCTTGGTCATGGCGTCTGGGACCTGATATTTTCTCGGGACTGAGACCACCGCATGTGCTAAATCCCCAACCGTCGGCCGCACGTCTAAGCCGCCTAGTATTTCCCGTCCATTTTCTTTCGCTCCTTTTCGAACTCTGCGGGGTCGAGCAGTGGATCCCTTGTCGACTGCCGCCACTCTTGAATCGCAAGTACAAGACGTTCTTTCACCTCCGCGAGCCCAGGATCATCCGCGAGGTTGTGCCACTCATACGGGTCTTCCTGAAGGTCGTAGAGTTCAATTTTCGGGGGATTCTCAACACGGTCGTACACCGCTTTGATGGGTGATTTCCGGTATCGAGGCTTTCGCGACTCCCACCACGCATTGCAATAGTTAATTGGCGTCAAGGGGTTTTCCACCTCGCCACCCTGCACGTTAAAAATCAGTTTGTATCGATTGTCCCTAACAGCATACCTCGGGTAAAACTGGTCCGGCACATGCGTAATGTACTCGGTAAACATATAACGCCGCCAATCCGGTGAAGCGCCAGCCATCGTTAGCGGCAGCAGGGAACGCCCTTCGTGAGAGTTCGCCTGGCCAGACTTCGCCGCATCAAGCAGGGTCGGGAAAAGGTCCACTGTAGAGACAAGTTCCTCACGCACGACCCCCTTCTCAGCACCCGGTGCCTTTAGCAGAAATGGAATCCGGACCGCGGATTCATAAACCGCCATTTTACCGCGCGTGACATCGGGGCCATGGTCGCCAATGAAGATGACCAATGCATCTTTCCATAACCCTCGCGCTACAAGCTGGTTTCTCAGGTCTCCCACACCGATATCGAGCCTGTCGACAGCCCCGTAATAATCGGCCAGTTCCTTGCGAATTCCGGGAGAATCAAGGCCCAGAAATGGAAAGGGCTCGATTTCGGAGGGGGGCGTCGCTTTCTGTGGAAGCCCAAGCTTAGTCCTCGGGAATTTGAAATTCCGCCTGGGGCCATAACGGCTGCCATCATCAGAATCGCCACGGTGTGGGTCGACGTAACTCATCACCAGAAAAAAGGGATCCGAGTCCTCGTCCACAAAGTCCATGGCGCGCTGGTTCATCCAGAGAACATCCCGGTCAAAAATTACTTTCTGATCATCGACCTCTTCAGTATCCCATTCGAACAGATTACTCGGCTCGTAGTGTGTTTTACCGATGATTGCCGTTCGGTAGCCCAACGCCTTTAGCTCATTGGGGAGCTTGGGTACGTCGTCGTGCATGCGTTGCGTGCCAAAATGCGACAACCCCATCATTCCGTGTTGATGCGGGTAAAGCCCGGTAAAAATGCTGCCTCGTGAAGGGCTGCAGGACGCAGCAGTCACGTAGCCCGCGTTAAATCTCGTGCCCTCCTGCGCAATTTGATCGATGTTCGGCGTATGCGCATTGGGGTCGCCGTAGACACCTAATTGTGGCCCCAGGTCGTCAGCAATAATAAGAATAATATTAGGGCGGTCGACCTTATCGCTATCGAAAAATCCAGAGACATACCAGGCGATGGGGACAAGCAGCAGTAGCACCAATTTCCACTTCATAAAAATCATTCACCTGAAATAGTTTTTCTTGCTGAGCCCGAACAGCCTGGCAATGCTTTTGAGCCGTATCTGGGAGTGCTACCCTGGGAGGCGATTCTCTGGTGGTAATCCTACTGAAATGCTTAATGCATTAAAATCCCGGTCCGAGGTTGATTGGACGGTAAAAAAATGCAGCGAATTTGTACCAAAACGAACCTGCCGTGCTGCACGGTGTACGGGTGAAACATGAGCATTCACCTCTCGCAGCCCCGGACAGATATGTCGCGAAGAGGCAGAATGTAATCAAGGTGCATCGGAAAAGAATTCGGCAACGACACTATCCAGAAACCGTCGGCCCAAATCGGTTGCTTTGACAACACCACAGTCGCAGTGCAGCAGGCCCCGTTGTTGGAGCAACTCCAGCTGTGGGGTCAAACGGGCAGCATTAATCCCCGTGCGAGAGACGAACTGCGACACGGTAAACCCTTCATTCAATCGCAGCGCATTCATCATGAACTCGCCGACAATCTCACTCTGTTCCAGCGTGCGGTGACTGCCGACAAAGTTGCCGGTTTCCGCCGCCATATAGTCCTGTGGCTGCCTGCGCTTGGCACACCGTTCAATATGCCCGTCCGCAAAGGTGATCTTGCCGTGTGCGCCGGCACCTATGCCCAGGTAATCGCCAAACGACCAGTAGTTCTTGTTGTGACGGCAATTGAAGCCGGGCCCGCTATAGGCGGACACCTCGTACTGCGCATAGCCACTCTCAGCGAGCAGTTGTTCGCCGCGCTGCTGGATATCTGCCAGGTCATCCTCAACCGGGAGCAGCGGCGGCCGCTTGTGAAACACCGTGTTCGGCTCGATGGTGAGTTGATACCAGGAAAGATGCGCCGGCGCGCAGGCGATAGCGGTGTGCAGGTCACTCTCGGCACCTGCCAGTGTTTGCCCGGGCAGCCCGTGCATCAGGTCCAGGTTGAAACTGTCGAAGCCCGCACCGCGTGCGAACACGATTGCCGCATGGGCCTGGTCGCTCGTGTGTATGCGGCCCAGCGCCTGTAAGTGGGTGTCGTTAAAACTCTGTATGCCAAGAGACAGGCGGGTAATCCCGGCTTCCTTGAACGCGAAAAACTTGTCCGCTTCCGCACTGCCGGGGTTGGCCTCCATGGTGGCTTCCAGCATTGGGGCGAGAGGCACGCGTTCAGCGACTCCCCGCATGAGCTGCTGAATTGCGTTCGCCGAAAACAGGCTGGGCGTGCCGCCGCCGATAAACAGGGTTTCGACGGCGCGTCCTTGCAACAGGTGCAGGTCGTCCTCAAGGTCCTGTAACAGGGCGCGAATGTATTTTGCTTCAGGGACGCGGCGGGTTTCGTGCGAATTGAAGTCGCAGTAGGGGCATTTGCGCTCGCACCAGGGTAGGTGGATATAAAGCCCCAGTGGAGGCAGTTGCATCAGCGCTGACGCAGCGCTTCGTACAGCAGTGCGCTGGCTTTCGCCCGGTGGCTGATACGGTTCTTCAGCTCACGCGGTAACTCCGCGGAACTGCATTGATGCTCCGGCACATAAAAAAGCGGGTCGTAACCGAAGCCGTGAGTACCCCTGGCCTCGAACAAAATAAAACCCTCCCAGCTGGCCTGGCAAACCAGCGGCGTGGGATCGGTGGCGTGGCGCATGTAAACCAGTACGCATTGGAACCTGGCGCTGCGCTGTGCCTCGGGGGTGTCCCCCAACGTCTTTAATAACAGGGTATTGTTGGCCTCATCGCCCGCGCCTGAATAGCGGGCGGAGTAGATGCCGGGGGCGCCATTGAGAAAATCCACTTCCAGGCCGGAGTCGTCAGCAATCGCCGGTAAACCGCTGTGCTCGGCGGCGGCCCGCGCTTTGATGATGGCGTTCTCGACAAAGCTCAGGCCGTTTTCCTCAACCTCGGGCACGTTGAATTCAGATTGTGGTATGAGTGTAACGCCAAGTGGTGCGAGTACTTCACCCAGTTCCCGCAACTTGCCAGCGTTGCCACTGGCCAGCACCACAGATTGTGCGCGCACAGGGTCAGCCATCATTCGACATAGAGCTGGTGCTTGAACTTGAACGTGTAAGTCTGCTGCGCGCCGGTGGGGCGAAAATCGACTTCAAAAAAGCGCCACTCTTCATTGATAAAAGTGAACTCCGCTATGTAGTAAATGGCCTCGCCCTCGCGAATTTCCTGGAACTCCAGCGTCTGGTTTTGTATCAGGTCCCAGGTGCGGCCCTGCAACACCATCGCGCGCGGTTCGCTGCCGTCGGGCAGGTTCTCGCGCACGGCCAGGTTGAGAATCGCGCGCTTTTCCCCGCGGGTGATACCGTAGGTAGCGGCGACTTTCGGGTCCAGGAATGTGGTGTTGACCACGCTGTAATGCAGCTCAAAGGGGCCGAACGTCTCTGATTGTTGCGCCTGCGCCAGGCCGGCGAAAAACGCGAGGCAGAGAAACAGGATTCTGGTGGGGTCTGGCAGGCGCATATTATCGGCTAATCCGGTAGATTGCAGTGGCGGCGAAGAGATTGGGCCATTTGTTGGAGAGCATCGGTTGGTCCCGGGTTTCACCCACGACTTCCCTGGATACAATACGAATACCCTTGTCCCGGCACAGGTTCTCAAAGTCTTTTACCGTGCAGAAGTGGATGTTTGGTGTGTTGTACCAGGTATACGGCATGAAACTGGATACCGGCATGCGACCCTGCAATCCCAGCATCAGGCGGCAGCGCCAGTGGCCGAAATTCGGGAAGGTGACGATGCCCTCGCGGCCAATGCGCAGCACCTCATCCAGCACCCGCTCGGGGTACTTCACCGCCTGCAGGGCGAGCGCCAACACCACCGTATCGAAGCTCTGGTCGGGGAAATTGGCGAGGCCTGCGTCCATATCCTGTTCGATGACATTGATCCCCCGGGAGATGGCGGCAGTAATGTATTTCTGGTCAATCTCGAGGCCAGTACCCCGGACCTGTCGCTGGTCGCGCAGGAACTCCAGGAAGACACCATCGCCACAGCCGAGATCGAGCACCCGCGATCCAGGTGCGATCCAGCGCTGAATGTGGGAGAGGTCCAGGCGCATCAGTTCTCCCCCCTCACGCGCAGCATATAGGCGTGAAAGACATCGAGGTAGCGAGGAATGGGCATGAGGAATGCATCGTGTCCTTCTTTCGCTTCTATTTCGGCGTAGGTGACGGGCCGGTCTGCCGCAATCAGGGCGTTGACGATTTCGCGGGAGCGCTCGGGCGAGAACCGCCAATCCGTCGAAAACGACATTACCAGGAAGCTGCACTTCGCGTGCTGGAAAGCGACAACAGGGTCATTGTCGTACTCCAGTGCCAGGTCGAAGTAATCCAGCGCGCGTGTCATCAGGATGTAGGTGTTGGCGTCAAAATTGCCCGAGAACTGGCTGCCCTGGTGACGCAGGTAACTTTGTACCTGGAACTCCGCATTGGAAACCTCGCCTCTGTCCAGGCTGCCAGAGCGCAGGTCGCGCCCGAATTTGTTCGCCATGGCATCGTCTGACAAATAGGTGATATGCCCAATCATACGTGCGAGTGCCAGGCCCCGCGCCGGCATTGTACTGCGCTCAAGGTAGTTGCCATCGACGAAATCCGGGTCCGATTCTATGGCCTGGCGGGCCACCTCATTGAACGCGATATTCTGGGCGCTGAGTTTGAGCGCAGCGGCAATGACGACGCAATGCCGGATGCGTTGAGGAAACTCCAGCGACCAGCGCATGGCCTGCATGCCCCCAAGGCTGCCCCCGATCACGGCCGCCCAGCATTCGATGCCGAGGTAATCTGCCAGGCGGGCCTGGCTGTGTACCCAGTCCCGCGTGCGCAGCGGTGGAAAATCGGACCCCCACGGTTTTCCGGTTGCGGGATTGATGGAACTCGGGCCGGTGGAGCCGTGGCAGCCACCCAGGTTGTTCAGGCAGACGACAAAAAAATGCGTGGTATCGATAGGCTTTCCCGGGCCGATGCATTCGTCCCACCACCCGGGTTTCTTGTCGTCCGCACTGTGGTAGCCCGCCGCGTGATGGTTGCCGCTGAGGGCATGGCAGATCAGCACGGCATTGCTGCGCTGTTCGTTGAGTTCCCCGTAAGTCTCGTACACAAGGTCATAGTTGGTGAGTTCGCGACCACAAGCCAGCTTCAGGGGCGCATCGAAGTGCGCGACCTGGGGTGTGACGATGCCGACGGAGTGCTGGGGATTCATTCTCTGGCTCAACTCCCTAGCTTAACCAGGGCGCGAATCCCAGTACGCCCAACGCCGCGGCCATATGCTGTAGGGCAATCTGGACGATATTAATCAGGATAAAGGCGAGAATGGGCGAAAAATCCAGTCCGCCCATCGGCGGCAGCAATTTACGCACCGGCGCCATAAGCGGCTCGGTGATCTGGTACAGGAGAAAGATGGCGGGATGGCGGCTGCCCTGTGCGACCCAGCTCAAGATAATCATCGCCAGCAACGCAAAAAAATACATCTGCACCAGCAGCGCGACAACGCCCAGAACGCCACCAAGCAGCAGTGGTACCAGCGGGGGAATGGCACCGAACCGGATCAGGAAAACCACGGCAATCCCGGCGATCTGCAGCGCGACGGCCAGCAGGAGAGAGGCGGTATCAATACCAGCGTAACCGGGAATGACCCGCCGTACCGGGATCACGAGAGGATTCGTAATCTTCACCACGAACTGTGAGATCGGGTTATAAAAATCCGCGCGGACCAGCTGAAGCAGGAAGCGCAGTAACATCGCCACCAGGTAAAGGCTGAGTAAAGTTTGAACCAGGTAAATTAAAATCGCGTACACGGCGCCCATCGGTATTAACCCATTTCCTTTGACATTTCGACGGCCCGGTCAGAGGCAGCGCGCATGGCCCTGGCCACGACACCTCGCAGGTCATCGGCTTCAAAACTTTGAATAGCGCGCTCTGTGGTGCCGCCAGGGCTGGTCACCCGGCGTCGCAGTTCCACCAGGTCAACATCGCTCTCAAGCGCCATGCGCGCTGCGCCCAAACCGGTTTGGGTTGCGAGCAGGGTGGCCGTCTCGCGGCTCAACCCCAACGCGATGCCCGCGTCGATTATGGCTTCTGTTAACAGGAAGAAATAGGCCGGCCCGCTGCCCGACAGGGCGGTAATGGCGTCCAGCTCGGGCTCGGAATCCACCCAGCATGTAACGCCCACCGCAGATAGAACCAACTGTGCAAACTCGCGCTGTCGCCCCGACGTGTTGTCATTCGCAAACAGCCCGCTGGCACCGCAGCCGACCAGGGCGGGGGTGTTGGGCATACAGCGCACAATGGCGGCATCGGGACCGAGCCTGGCCTGCATGCTGGCAATTGTCACACCCGCCGCGATCGAGATGACCAGCGAGCCGTGCGCCTGCACGGCCGCAGCGATACTGCCCGCGGCTTCGGCCATCACCTGCGGTTTGACGGCCATGATAAT
>JAGRIK010000268.1 GCA_020443325.1 Halioglobus sp. | reverse complement strand
CGTGGAGCGACTGAAACGCCTGCCGGGGTGCGAGCCCGTCGACCCCGACTACCCCCCCGACAGCGCAACGAAAAAGTTCATCTCACTGCTATTCAAGGCGAAAACTAGCCGAGATGACAGATCAAGGTTCTTCAACACACTGGTAGAAGATGCTACGACGCCCCGCTACGGAGAATCCACCCTAGGAACAGAGGCCAGCAGCGCCTGGGTGTAGGGGTGTTCTGGCCGCGTAAGTATCTGTTCGGCGGTCCCCTGCTCAACGAGGCGCCCCGCCTGCATCACACCCACGCGGTGCGCCAGACTGGGAACGATGGAAAGATCATGGGTGATAAAGAGATACGACACACCAAACTCACGCTGCAGTTCCTGCAACAGCGCCAACACATCGGCCCGGATCGAGACATCGAGTGCACTGGTGGGCTCATCGCAGATAATCAGTTCCGGCTCCACCGCCAGAGCCCTGGCGATTGCGATACGCTGCAGCTGGCCTCCGGACAGTTCGTGCGGATGGCGCCTTCCGAAGGCGGGGTCCAGCTGCACGCGTTGCAATAACGCCGCGATGCGGTCCTCGCGCTGGGTCTCGGTCAGGCCCATGCCCAGGCTATCCATACCCTCGCTGATAATCTGCGCTACAGTGAGCCTCGGGTTCATGGACGAATACGGATTCTGGAACACCACCTGGATTTTTTTGCGATAGGGCAGCATCGCACGGCGACCCAGGCTGTGAATCGGTTGACCGAGGAAGGTGATCTGCCCCCCGGCGACCGTTTCGAGATTGAGTATTGCCCGCCCCAGCGTCGACTTGCCGCTGCCGGATTCTCCCACCAGCGCGTAGGTCTCTGCGCGGCCGATCTTCAGCGTCACACCGTCTACTGCCCGGGTATAATCCACGACGCGCTGCAGCACGCCCTTGCGAATGGGGAAATACACCTTCACGTCATCCAGTTGCAGCAGTGCTTCCTCCGCGGCGCTTTCGTGGAAGTGCGAGAGGTCGGGCAGTGCCGCGATAAGGCGACGGCTGTAGTCCTCGCGCGGGTTGCGAAAGAATGCGTCCACCGGCGCGCGCTCAATGATCTCACCGCGGTACATCACCGCTACTTCGTCAGCGGTATTTTTGACTACACCCATATCGTGGGTGATCAATAACACGGCCAGTTGGCGCGAGCGCGTCAGTCCGCGGATCAGTGCCAGCACCTGCGCCTGGATGGTGACATCCAACGCGGTAGTCGGCTCATCGGCGATCAGGATATCGGGCTCGCAGGCCAGCGCCATCGCGATCATCACCCGCTGCTGCTGCCCACCCGACAACTGGTGCGGGTAAAAGCCATAGCGCGCATCGGCGTCCTGGATGCCCACTTCTGCAAACAATTGCACGACACGCTTGCGCAACGCATCTCCCGCCAGCCGGGTGTGCAAGCGCAACGTTTCCGCGACCTGCTCCCCAACGGTCTGCACCGGGTTCAGCGCGCTCATCGCATTCTGGAAAATCATCGCCACGCGCTCGCCGCGCACGGACTGCATATCCGCCTCGGACAGGTCGAACAAGTCCTCGTTCCCCACACGCACTTCACCGCCGGTGATTCGCAGCGCATTGGGCAGCAGGCGCATGGCGGCCAGCGATGTCACTGACTTGCCGCTGCCGGACTCCCCGACCAGTGCAAATATCTCGCCAGCGCGCAGTTCGAAGCTCACACCCTTGAGTATTGCCTCGCCGGTCTCACCGACGTCCACCCTGAGATTCGCAACCTGCATAACGGGGGGAGAAAGCGCACTCATGTAGCCGACCTCCCGGCACCGGAGCGCGGATCAAACGCGTCGCGCACCAGGTCTGAAAACAGGTTGGCCGCCAGCACCAGCACAAACATGAAGAAGAAGGCGCCGCTGAGCGTCCACCAGACGACGGGCTCGCGCGACAGTTCCGAGCGCGCACCGTTGATCATGTTGCCCCAGCTGGCCATATTCGGATCGATACCCACACCGATGTAGGACAACACCGCCTCCGCCAGCACCAACGCGCTGAAATCCAGCACAAACGTAATAAGGATGATGTGTGTGACATTGGGCAGGATATGGCGCATCAATATGCGCTGGTGGCTGACACCGAAGGCGTGCGCCGCCTGTACATAGCCGAGCTGGCTGATCTTGAGCGTTTCCGCGCGAATCAACCGGCACAGCGACGACCAGCTGGTAACCCCGAGAATAAAACACAGCGCGAGAAAACGGGCATCGGCTTTCTCCAGGCCAACGGAAAAGAAATCCGGATGCAAATCGATATACACCTGAAACAACAGCACCGAGGCGGCGATCAACAAAATCCCGGGGATGGAGCTCAGGGTGGTGTACAGGTACTGCACCGCGTCGTCTACCCAGCCCTTGAAATAGCCCGCCATCACCCCGAGCGAGACGGCGATGGGTAACATGATCAGGGTCGCCAGTGTGCCCAGCAACACGCCTGTGCGTATACCCTTGATACTCTGGTAGGCCACATCCGCGCCGCCCAGGTCTGTACCGAGTACATGGTAATAGCGGCTGATACTCACCAGCCACACCGAGAGGCAGATCACTACCCCCTGGGTGACCCAGGAAGCGGACCAGGGAAAGGGGCTGCGACGCAGGAAAAACCACTGCGGCCCGATCAGCAGCACTGAGAACAACACGCCCCACATCAGCGCCGTGGCGGATTTGGCCAGCACATCAGCCCAGCGTTCCTCCGCATTAGAGAGGTGATGTCCGGCGTGCTCCAATGGGGGAAAACCCCGATAGGTATGGCCGGCATCATCCTTCATATCCTGTTTCTCGAAGGAGTCGAGCGCAAACGGTGCCGAATAGGTGGCCTCGAAGCGCTCCCCCATGCCATCCATCATCACATCCAGTACGCTGCTGACCTTGCTGCCGTAGAAGACCTCGCCATGGGGCGAGCCGGCGACGGGCTCCAGCGCGCGGCGAAAATGGAGCGAATCCAGTAATGCAATCCCCACATACACGAGGATGATCGTCATGGTGACCATGCCCACGCGGGTGCTGAACACCTGGCGCCAGTACTCGCGTATCTGTGGGTCGCGCCGCAGGCGCAGGAAAAACGCGCACAGCGAGAACACCAGCAGGTATATCAGCACATCTGACCACAATAGCAGCGGCTTCATGGGCTAGTTCAACCGCAGCCTGGGATCAGCCCAGGTATAGGAGATATCCGTGAGTATCAGGCCCACGATATAGAGGATGGAACCGAGGAAAACCATACTGCGCACGATGGCAAAATCCTGCGAGTTGATCGCATCGAGCATGTAGCTGCCGAGGCCGGGGATACCGAAAAACGATTCGATCAGCAGCCCACCCATGAAGAGGGTGGGAATCACTATGACCACTCCCGTCAATATCGGTATCAGCGCGTTGGGCAGGATGTGCCGAAACAGAATCCGAAGTTCGCTGGCGCCCTTGGCCCTGGCGGTACGCACATAATCCTGGTTGGCCTCTTCCAGGAAAAGCGTGCGATACCAGCGCGCACCCGAACCGATTCCACCGATAACGCCTACCAGCACCGGCAGCAGTAGAAACTTCCACGGCTGTATATCTCCATTGAAACCGGAGATAGGCACCAGCTTCCAGGTTTTGGCCACCAGGTACTGCCCGCCGATGATGTAAAACAGCGAGGAAATTGACATCAGGCCCACGAATACGAACACGGCCCAGCGGTCCAGCCGTGTGGCATGAAACATCACGACCATCAACGCGACACAGATATTGACCCAGATACCGACCACAAAAGTCGGCAGCGCAACGGCAAGACTGGGCCACATGCGTGTGGAAACATCCGTGGTGATATCGCGACCGCTTTCAGAGCGACCAAAATCAAACGCGAACAATTTCACCGACTTGGTAAAGAAGATTGTCTCTGTCAGTGCGTCGCCGCCGCGTTCCTGCGAATTGAAAAACAGCGGGAGATCGTAGCCATTTTTACGCTTCCAGGCCTGGACAGCCTCGGGAGTGACGTACTTGTGTCCCAACTGTGAAACGGCCATATCATCGGGCGAGTTCACCACGAAGAACAGGATAAACGTCAGCAGGTTCACGCCGATCAGGATCGGAATCGCGTAGAACAATCGCCGTACAATGTATGCGAGCATGCTTACTCCCCAATATCCCTGGCGGTGGCGTTCTGGCGCCGGCGATACGCGACAATGCCCGGCAACAACAGGCTGGCCAGCAACAGTACAGCGGCATACAGTGGCCAGGTGACAGGCTGGTTCCACTGCCTCTGCTTCGCTTCGCGCTCGTCCTCATCCACTCGCGTATATTTGAGCGTGGCCTTGGAAATGCCGTGGCGCTTGTTGTTGTAGACCCAGCTATTGTTGAGGAAGATCTGCTTGGGGAAGAAGGCGTTCAGCCACACCGCATCACGGCGGTAAAGCTCTACCATACGCGCTACCAGTTCATCGCGCTGCGGCCCTGCCGGCAGCACGCGCATTCCCCGGAACAACGCATCGTACTCCTCACTGGCGTAGTTGGAGTTGTTGGCGCCATCGCAATCACACTCCAGCGGGCTCTCAGGGCCATACAGAAGAAACAGGAAATTCTCCGGATCAGGATAATCTGCCAGCCAGCCGTGTGAATAGATTTGCGTGTTGCCCGTCAGTAACTTTTCGCGGGTGCGATTGAAGTCGGCCGGGCGAAACTCCACCTGCACACCAATATCGGCAAACACCCGATCGATCCAGTTCATGGATGTGTTACTGATGGCCTGCGACTGCACATCGATAAAAATCTTGAGTGGCTCACCGGTACGGGCGTCACGGCCATTGGGGTAACCGGCTTCCGCCAGCAACTGGCGGGCGTACTCGATGGACTTGCGCCGTGGCTCACCGTCCACCCAATCGTACACATAGGGGTTGATGCCCGCCTCGCCTTCGAGGTTGCCGGGAATACCGGGCGGAATCAGGTTTTGTGCGGCGATGCCATTGCCCTTGTAAAATACGTTGAGATATTCCTCGGTCAAAAAGGCTATTTGCAGGGCCTGTCGCAACTTGCGCTTATCCTCGGTGTAGCCGCCGACGACGGGGTCGCGCATATTGAATCCGTAGTAGTAGACACCCGGCTTGACGTCCGGCGACATCGTAATCTCGTGCTCCGCCAGTTCGGGCGACATTTCCACCCCGTCTGGCCGCACGACGAACGCCTGGTCGAAAACGCCCGTTGTATTGGAGTTCGTTTCACCGGAACGATCGTAGAAACCCTGCATGAATTTGGTCCACAGCGACAGGCCTGATTTCTCAAGGCGGAACACCGCGCGGTCTATAAAGGGCACGGGCTTACCCGCATCCTCCAGGTCGCCCGCCTCAAGATCGCCGGGGGCGCCCTCAGTGGGAAAAAAGTCCTCGTGGTAGTTGGGGTTGCGCTCCAGCACGATCTCACTGTTGGGATCATTCTTTACCATCATGAACGGACCGGAGCCCACCGGCCACCAGTCCAGCGTGAGGTTGCGATCGGCGAAGCCGGGATTCTGGTAAAAGCGATCCACCTCCGGCGCAATCGGGGAAAAAAATGGCATCGCCAACCAGTACACAAACTGCGGATAGCGGCCCTTGATGGTGATGTTCAGGGTGAGATCATCCACCACCTCCAACCCATCCATCGAATACTCATCGAGGTTCAGCCAGGCATCCCTGGGCAGTTCCGCCACGCGCTCGGAAAATTCCTTCATCCCGACAATATACTGCGACATGAACCCCAGCATCGGTGATGCATTGAGAGGATCGGCAAGACGCTTGATGGCATAGGCATAGTCGTTGGCCGTCACAGGCCGATCACCCGTCTCAGGGAAATCGGGTATTTGCCTGAATTCCTCGCCCTCGGCGGCAGTAGCAAACAGGTAGAGCGGCTGCTCCTGCGCATCCCGTGCAAACGCAGGGTGCGGCTGATAGCGCAGGTCATCGCGCAAACGCAGTGTGTAGCGGGTGAAGGCCACGGCCTCGTCATCCTCTTCCACCGGCAGCCCCTCTGCATCGAGGTAGGTGACCTGCGGGTCGGATTCCAGCGCGCCGGGTATCAATTCGTAGGGCCGCTTGAGAAAGTGATAGCTCATCGGCGGCTCATAGATCTGCATAATGAACAGCGATTCGTCTGCGGCATAGGACAGTGCCGGGTCCAGATGCTTGGGCGGCGTGGGTGAAATCATCGACTGATAGGTTATCAGGTCATCCTGCGGCGGCGGATTGGGATTGTTCCAGGGCGGCTCGCCACAGGACGCCAGGGCCAGCAGTGCCAGCAGCGAGAGCGCGCGTATGAATCGGTGTGTGGCAGTCGTGATTTTGATAGTGTTCTCGGCTGTCATTCGCAGTGCGGTGGTTGGCCTTTTCGCAAGCGCGCAAGCATAACCTGTTGGCGCGCCGTGCGCACCCCGAAAAAGGGCAGCGACACCCGCGCATTAATCCCTATAATGGAGCGCTGCTGCCGCCCATTCGACGAAAGGAGCTCAGAATAATAATGTCCATTGCCAACGCAGCGGTTTCGCCGCTGCCCTCCGACACTGGCTTTCTCGGTCACCCGCGCGGACTCTTTGTCTGCTTCGCCACAGAGTTGTGGGAACGTTTCTCCTTCTACGGCATGAAGTTCCTGTTACTGCTGTACCTGACCAAGTACCACCTGTTCAGTGATGCCAACGGGCTCGAAGTACTCGGTGGCTATGCCGCACTGGTCTACGCCATGCCCGTGCTGGGCGGCCTGCTGGCCGATCGCTATCTCGGCATGCGCAAGGCCGTCATTTT
The DNA here is from genome assembly GCA_020443325.1 of Halioglobus sp. GTDB lineage: Bacteria > Pseudomonadota > Gammaproteobacteria > Pseudomonadales > Halieaceae > Marimicrobium. The sequence continues at coordinate 66 of JAGRIK010000268.1, read as the reverse complement.
CGGCGGTATACTGCTCGCGCTGGGTCACCTGGGCATGGCACTGGAAGGCGAACAGGCGCGCATGGT
>JAGRIK010000267.1 GCA_020443325.1 Halioglobus sp. | reverse complement strand
TCTCGTAAAATGGCAGCCCGTTGGTGTCGCCGTAACCACCGCCATAACCCAACTCGGTGCGCAGCCGGAACGTCCAGTTCTCCAATACGGGCACTGGGAAGTAGATTTCGCCCGCGTAGGTCAGTTTATAGAACTCAAGATCTGAGAGCGGCACGGCAACCTCCAGCGCCACGGTTTGCGATGCGCCTCGCGTCGCCATGCGGCCGCGGTTGAGGGTCGACTGGGTCCAGCTGGCAGTCATTGTGTAGTTCAGGAATTCATTACCGTTTTCATCGAGAAAGCCCTCGCTGGACGGGACAACGACATATCCCAACTCCTGGGCAGTACTGATGGGCTCGAGTGTTTCAACGCCGGCGTATGTGCCATCCGGCTGAAGTGTGCTCTGGAACCACGGCACACCGTCTTGCAGGCGCGGGCTGGCCTCAATCTCCTGCACGGCGTACTGCCCCGTATTAATATCGGTATTCGCCACACCAAAACTGAAGCCCAGGCGCTCTGTTTCCTTGATGGGATAACCGAAGTTAAGCGCTGCACCCAGTGTATTGGTGCTGTAATTCGCCACGTTGACCTCGTCGAGATCGGTGGAGCGATAGAACACGTTGAAACCACGGCTCACCCCATCCTCCGTGTAGTAGGGGTTGGTATAGCTGAAATTGTAGAAATCCTGGTACTTGGAGGAGTTCAGGCCAATGCCGATGCGTTTGCCAGTACCCATGAAGTTGTCCTGCTGCAGGTTCAAGCCCAGGATGACCCCGGCGTCCTGCGCGAAGCCGATGCTGGCACCGATGCTGCCGGAGGACTGCTCCTCAACGGTGTAATCCACGTCGATGAGATCGTCATGCCCGGCCACCCCGGGTGTCTCCACAGTCGCCTTGCTGAAGTAGCCGAGACGCTCCAGGCGTACCCGCGACTGCTCGATTGCAGCGGCTGAGGCCGGTGCGCTTTCCATCTGCCGCATCTCGCGGCGCAGCACATCGTCCGCCGTTTTCAGGTTGCCCTTGAAGCTGATGCGGCGCACATAGGTGCGTTTACCCGGATCGACGAAAAACTTCATCGCCACGGTGTTTTCTTCGTCGTTGACCTCGGGAATACCCGTCACCTTGGCAAAGTTGTACCCCTCATCACCGAGACGGCGGGTCAGGTACTCCTCTGAATTGGTCACCATGATCTGCGAGAAAATCTGCCCTTCCGAAACCAGCAAAAAGCGGCGCAGGTCGGCCTCGGGCAACACGAGGTCACCGGAGAGATCGACGGAGCTGATGGTGAACTTCTCGCCCTCGGTGATATTGGCGGTGATGTAGACCTCTTTCTTGTTCGGCGATACAGAGACCTGTGTGGAGTCGATACGGAACTCCAGGTAGCCCCTGTCCATGTAATAGGACGTGAGTGTTTCCAGGTCGCCGGTCAGCTTCTCCTTGGAGTACTTGTCATCATTGGTAAAGAAGGAAAGCCAGCCGGTGGTCTGCAGCTCAAATTCGTCCTGCAGCTCCTCGTCGGTGAAGACCTTATTACCGACGACATTGATATGCTTGATCGCCGCAACGGTGCCCTCGTCGACATCGATATTGACGGTGACCCTGTTGCGCGGCTCGGGAATAACCTCTGTCTCAATCGCGGCATCGTAGCGCCCCTGCAACACATACTGCCGCTGTAATTCCAGCTGCATGCCCTCCAGCGTGGAGCGCTGGAATACCTGCCCCACCGACAGACCGGCGCCTTTCAAGCCCTCCAGCAGGGCCTCTGTTTCGATCGCCTTGTTGCCCTCGATGTTGATCTCGCTGATGCTGGGGCGTTCCGTCACCACCACAACCAGCACGTTGCCGTCCTGCCCAATACGAATATCATCAAAGTTGCCGGTCGCAAACAGGCTGCGCGTGGCAGACCTGATCGTGCGCTCGTCAACAACATCGCCCACGCCCACGGGAAGTGCGGCAAAGACCGTCCCGGCGGATATCCGCTGCAGACCTTCCACGCGAATGTCAGAAATGACAAATGATTGTGCGGCGACGAGCGGTGCGACCAACAGAAGCACCAGCGCCATTACTTTCGGCATATGTCTAATCAAAGTCTACCCAATCACCCTGGAAGCTGCAGGTTGCAGAAATCCTGTAAGTTTTTTATCCACCGCGCGCCCCGGTCAGAGGCGTGTAAAATCGTTGTACAAGGCCAACACCATTATCCCGAGCACCATAAACAGGCCTAACTGGTAGCCCAGCGCCTGTATTTTCTCAGGTACCGGACGTCCCGCCAATAGCTCGATTGTGTAGAACAAAAGGTGGCCCCCATCCAGTACCGGAATTGGCAACAAATTCAAGACTCCCAAACTGACGCTCAGCAACGCCAGGAAGCTGATATAGGACTCCAGGCCGGATTTGGCAGAAGCGGTCGCCACTTTAGCAATGGTAATAGGTCCACTCAAGTTTTTTGGCGATATTAGGCCCATCAACATCTTTTTAATCGACTTGAGCGTAAACACCGACAGATCCCAGGTGCGGACAACGCTGGCTCCCAGTGCTTCCAGCGGCCCGCGCGAAAACTGGCGCTGCAGTTCGGGGGGCATGTCCGGCATTGCCACGGCGATACCGACCCGGCCGAACTCCTCGCCATCTTCACCGGCAACCCGCTCGGGCACCAGCACCGCCTGCAGAATGTCATCCCCGCGCTGGAATTCCACCTCGATAGGCTGCCCTGGGCGCGCCTTGACATAGTCGACCCAGTCCATCCACAACGCCATGGCCTGGCCATCGGCGCGCAGTACCCGGTCTCCTGGCAGCATACCAATAGACTCCGCAGGGCTTTGCTCCACCACCTCGCCTACGACGGGTGGGAACGGGGGCGTGTAGAGCTCGATACCCAGGCCGCCGTACAGGTCCGGCTGCTCCTGGTCAGACAACCACTGCTCAATGGCCGCTTCGGACTCGTAAACCACATCGGAATCGGGATATTTCACCGCGAACCGGATGGTGCCGGTGTCGCCGATACGATCGAGCAGGCGAAAATTAAGCGCCTGCCAGGTGGGCGTTTCACCGCCATCGACAGCCACTATTTCCTGGCCCTCCTCCAGACCCGCCACCGCCGCCACTGAATCGGGCGCCACCTCGCTGATCAACGGCACATAGCCGGACTCCCCGGCCATGTAGAGGAACCAGTAAGCCACCACGGCCAAAAGCAGATTCGCCAGGGGGCCGGCACTGACAACGGCTATGCGCTGCAACACCGGCTTGCGGTTGAACGCGCGATCCAGTTCAGCTTCCGGTACCTCTCCCTCGCGCTCGTCCAGCATTTTGACATAACCGCCGAGGGGGATCGCCGAGAGACTGAATTCGGTACCCTGGGCATCGCGCCAGGTGTAGAGCCGCGTGCCGAAGCCGATAGAGAAGCGCAACACCTTCACGCCGCAGCGACGGGCCACCCAGAAATGCCCGAACTCGTGGATAGCCACCAGCACGGCCAGCGTGGCCAGCGTCAGCAAAATTGTATTGAGAAGTTCCATCAGACTTGCTTCACCCTCCCGCCAGTCTGGCGAAAGTCCACCAGGAAACCCGCCGCAACCTGTCGCGCCTGGGCATCCGCATTCTCGACCACCGACAGGCTGGTCGGTTCAACATTGTCCACCTGTTCCAGTGTGCGCTCTATCACGACCGGGATATCGGTAAAGCGTATCCCGTTGTCCAGGAACGCTGCGACGGCGACCTCGTTGGCAGCATTGCACACCGCCATCGCGGTACCGCCTGCGGCAAACGACTCACGCGCCAGGCGCAGGCAGGGAAAGCGGTACTCATCCGGCGCTTCAAAATCGAGCCGGGCGGTGGCCACCAGGTCGAGCGGGGGCACGCCTGACTCCAGTCGCTCCGGCCAGCCCAGCCCGTAGGCGATAGCCGTGCGCATATCCGGATTACCCAGTTGCGCGAGAACCGAGCCATCCAGGTATTGCACCAGGGAATGGATAATACTCTGAGGGTGGACCACCACATCCACACTTGCGGGCGCGAGATCAAAAATCCAGCACGCCTCGATCAATTCCAGGCCCTTGTTCATCAGGCTGGCGGAATCGACGGAAATCTTGCGCCCCATGGACCAGTTGGGATGTGCGCAGGCCTGATCCGGCGTGGCTGCGATCATTTGCGCATGGCTCCACTGGCGGAAGGGTCCGCCCGAGGCCGTCAACAGCACCTTGCTAACACCCTTGCCCGAGGGTGTGGCCCGGCCATCCACGGGCATGCACTGGAAAATGGCGTTGTGTTCGCTGTCGATGGGTAACAGGCAGGCGCCCGACTCCCGCACAGCCTGCATCAACAGGTGCCCCCCCATGACCAGCGACTCTTTATTGGCCAGCAAGAGTGTTTTACCGGCGCTGGCCGCCGCCAGGGTCGAAGGCAATCCGGCAGCACCGACAATGGCCGCCATAACCACGTCCACCTGCGGTGCGGTAACCACATCCTCCAGGCCGCTCTCACCCTGCAGCACCTCGGTGACCGCATCGGCGGGCAGCCGCTTCTGCAGGAGCGTGGCAGCAGCCTCATCCATCATCACCGCATAGCGAGGCGAAAACGCGAGACACTGCGCGAGCATGGCGTCAACCGAGGAGTGCGCAGCCAGCGCGTACACTTCGAATCGATCCGGGTGGCGCGCGATGACATCCAGCGTGCTGGTACCGATCGAACCGGTTGAACCCAGCACACTGACCACGCGTCTTTTAGCCACCGCCATCACCAACCCACCAGCAGCAGACCGAGTGCAAACACCGGTGCTGCAGCGCACAAGCTGTCTAGGCGATCCAATACACCACCGTGGCCCGGCAACAGGCTGCCTGAGTCCTTAATCCCGCTCTCGCGTTTGACCATGCTCACGGTTAAATCGCCGATCACCGAGGCGAGCGCAGTAGTCAGGATCACCGCCACTACGGACACCACGCCGATATGGGCTGCGCGCTCCGGCAGCTGGCTCCACAACAATACCGCCAGCAGTGAACTGGCCGCCACGCCGCCCCAGAAACCCTCCCAGGTCTTGGCCGGACTGACCGCCACTGCCAATTTATGCCTGCCAAACCGTTTACCCGTAAAGTAGGCGCCAATGTCCGCCGTCGCTGTCACAATGACCAGGATCACCATCAACAATCCGCCGGGCGGGAAACTCAGAAGGTAAACGGCAGCCATCCATCCCGGCACCAGAATCAGCAATCCCATTGCACTGCGCATCAATACGGATCGCCAGATGACTCCACTCTGAGGATAGCCCTTTACCCACAACAGTGCGAACGACCACCACAGGCAGCCGAGACCCAGCAGCGGTTGCACCTGCAACCTCTGGGGTTGTTCACCGAGTTGGCAGTAGAGATAGACTGCCAGCAGCGCCGCAAGTACCAGCAGCACGTAAAGCGTGCGTGCGATGCGATGCTGCCAACCCGCCATACCTGCCCATTCCCATGCGCCCAATCCCACCAGGATGCCAAACAGCAGGGCCAAACCCGGTACCGGCACGTAGGCTATCGCGGCCAGAAACAGGCCCGCCATTATCAGCGCCGTAATGATGCGCTGCTTAAGCATTGGCATTTCCGCCCGTGACCAGACCATCCGGTTCCCGCACACCGAAGCGACGCTCGCGCAGGCTGTACTCAGCCAGCGCGCGGGCAAATTCGATTTCAGTGAAGTCCGGCCACAGTGTGTCGGTAAAATACAGCTCGGTGTAAGCGAAGTGCCACAGCATAAAATTGCTGATGCGGGCATCGCCGCCGGTGCGAATGCACAAATCCGGCCTCGGCAAATCGCTGATCGAGATGTTGCTGTCGATCAGCTCCGGGGTGATATCCCCCACTTGCAATTGTCCTTCCTTCACCTGCTGCGCAAGCTTCCGCGCTGCCCGGGCGATATCCCACTGGCCACCATAATCAACGGCGATCACGACGGTCGCATCGGTGTTGCCACGGGTCAGGGCCTCGGACTGTTCCATGAGCTTTTGCTGCCGTCGGCTGAAACGGCTGCGCTCGCCAATGAAGCGTATCCGGATACCGTCTTCGTGTAATTCCCTGACTTCATTGCGCAGGTATCGCGACAAAAGCGCCAGCAGTGCACGCACCTCGGGCACCGGCCTGCCCCAGTTTTCGCTGCTGAAGGCAAACAGCGTCAACACCTCCACACCGTGGTGCTTGCAGGCGCGCAAGACGCCACGCACTGCCTCTACACCCGCCCGGTGCCCGGTCGGCCCGGAGACATTCCTGCGCTTTGCCCAGCGGTTATTGCCATCCATGATGATGGCCACGTGGCGGGGAATGACCGATGGCACGTCTTTTTTGGGGACAGTCAGGATTTCGTGGGTAGCCACTTGGGGAAACTATATTTGCATCAGGTCGGCTTCTTTGTCTGCCAACAGCTGTTCAATTTTGGCGACAAAGCTATCGGTCAGCTTCTGCACTTCATCCTGGCCGCGACGCTCGTCATCTTCCGATATCTCTTTTTCCTTGACCATCTCCTTGAGCATCGCCATCGCATCCCGCCTGGCATTGCGCACCGAGACACGGGCGGACTCCGCCTCGTTCCTGGCCTGCCGCGTATAGCCCTTGCGGGTTTCCTCGGTCAGCATGGGCATGGGGATACGAATCACCTCTCCTGCGGTAACAGGATTCAGCCCAAGATCAGATTTATAAATTGCCTTCTCCACTGCGGGAATCATCGACCTGTCCCACACCGACAGTGACAAGGTGCGGGCGTCCTCAACACTGATATTGGCGACCTGGTTGAGCGGCGTGTCCGAGCCGTAGTACTCAACCCTCAGGCCATCCAGCAGGCTGGGATGGGCCCGCCCGGTGCGAATCTTGTTAAAGTTATGCGACAGCGCCTCGAGGCTTTTAGCCATCCTCTCACTCGCTTCTTCCTTAATATCATTGATCATTCTTAACGTCCTCCCGCTGCCCCACTTCTACTCGATCAAAGTACCTTCATCGCCGCCCCTGACAATATTCAGCAGCGCGCCCGGCTTTTCCATCTCAAACACGCGCACCGGCATATTATGGTCGCGGCACAGGCAGATCGCCGTCAAATCCATAACCTCGAGCTTTTTATCGAGTACTTCATCGTAACTGAGGCGCTCATATTTCACTGCATTGGGATCTTTCATCGGATCCGCAGAGTATACGCCGTCGACCTTTGTCGCCTTGAGTACCAGTTCGGCATCCATCTCGATAGCGCGCAGGCAAGCGGCAGAGTCTGTGGTAAAGAAAGGATTTCCGGTGCCGGCAGAAAAAATTACCACATCGCCGTTCATCAGCGCCCGGATCGCCTTGCGCCTGTCGTAGTGATCCACCACGCCCGTCATGGGTATTGCTGACATGGCCTGCGTGGCAATATTGGAGCGCTCAAGGGCGTCGCGCATGGCCAACGCATTCATCACCGTCGCCAGCATACCCATGTGATCGCCGGTTACCCTGTCCAGCCCGGCTTTTTGCAGGGCCGCTCCGCGAAACAGATTTCCACCGCCCACGACGAGCCCGACCTGAACGCCGATCCCGACCAGCTGCCCGATCGCCAGTGCCATTGAGTCAAGGATTTTTGGGTCTATACCGAAACTCTCGCTACCGGTAAGTGCCTCACCGCTCAGCTTGAGTAGAATCCGCTTATACTTTTTATCACCTGCCAACTGGGGCATAAAACTCCCTCCAAAAGCTGGATCGTATCTTACAGGACATCAGGCGATCTCCCTAGTAGCTTCGATTGATATTTCCCGCTCATTTCGCAACAACCGGGCGCGCTGGCGGAGTAAATACTCCGGCATGGGGATACAAAAACGGGGCCGAAGCCCCGTATGCAAAACGCCTGCGCAGCGCCTCAGCCTTTGAGCTGGGCAGCAACCTCATCGGCGAAGTCGACTTTCTCGACCTCGATACCCTCACCGACCTCAAAGCGCACGAAAGAAACCACTTCCGCACCGGCATTGGCCACCAGCTTGCCAACAGTGATTTCCGGATCCTTCACAAAGGCCTGCTCAGTAAGGCTGTTCTCCGCCAGGAATTTCTTGATGCGCCCGCCGATCATCTTTTCGATGATATCCGCAGGCTTGCCGGATTCCTGCGCCTGCGCCATAAAGATTTCCTTCTCCTTGGCCACCAGCGCCTCGGGCATATCGGCAGCAGATACCACTTGCGGATTCACGGCCGCCACGTGCATGGCGACATCTTTTGCCAGATCCTGGTCTCCGCCCTTGAGATTGACCAGCACGGCGATACGGTTATTGCTGTGCACGTACGCACCGATCACGCCCGAATCGGTTTCCATCAACTCAATTCGACGCACACTGATATTCTCGCCTATCTTCTGGACCAGCGCCTCACGGGCTGACTCCAGCGCACCCGACATCAGCGCCGCAGGGTCAGACTGCTTGCCGTCAAAGGCCGCGTCAACCACCGTGCCGACAAACGCCAGGAAGTTGTCATCGCGCGCCACAAAATCCGTTTCGCTGTTCACTTCCACGAGCACACCGAAACTGCAGTCGTCAGCTACGCGTACAGCGACCACGCCGTCGGCAGCGGTTCTGCCCGCTTTTTTCGCTGCTTTCATACCGCTGGACTTGCGCAGTTCTTCAATGGCCAGTTCGACGTCGCCACCGACCAAAGCCAGTGCCTTTTTGCATTCCAAAAGGCCCAGGCCTGTGCGTTCACGCAATTCTTTTACCAGTGCTGCTGACATTGGTACTCCTCCTATTCAATACCGGGGAACGAGGTCCCCAAAAACGAAAACCCCCGGCTGTGATACCAGGGGTGTGTTGCCCGGGCCGCAAATGGACCAGGGTCTACCCACATGCACTATTCGGCGGGCTTTGTCACCTCTGGAGCGGCTTCATCGGCAGCAGCTTCCACTACTGCTTCTGCTGGCGCGGCTTCTTCCGCAGGAGCGGCTTCCGCTGCAGTCGCCTTCTCCTCCTCGACAAACTCATTGTTTGCCGCAACCGCTTCACCGGCTTCAATCTTACCCGCGAGAGCGGCATCCGCTACAGCGGTGACATACAGCTTGACCGCGCGTATTGCATCGTCATTACCAGGAATGATGTAGTCAACGCCATCGGGGTTGCTGTTGGTATCGACAATACCAATCACGGGAATGCCGAGTTTATTGGCTTCACTGATGGCAATGCGCTCGTGGTCGACATCCACCACAAACAACGCATCCGGCAAACCACCCATATCCTTGATACCGCCGATGCTGCGCTCGAGCTTCTCCATATCGCGGGTACGCATCAACGCTTCTTTCTTGGTGAGCTTGACGAAGGTGCCATCGGTCTGCTGCGCTTCGAGATCGCGCAGGCGCTTTATCGAGGCGCGAATGGTCTTGTAGTTGGTCAACATGCCACCCAGCCAACGGTGGTTGACGTAAGGCATGCCAGCCCGCTCTGCCTGCTCCTTGATAACCTTGCCGGCGGCGCGCTTGGTGCCGACAAACAGGATCTTGTTCTTGTTACCGGCGAGCCGCCTTACCAGTTCCAGCGCTTCGTTGAAGGCTGGCACAGTGTGCTCGAGGTTGATAATGTGGATTTTGTTGCGGGCACCGAAGATGTACCGATCCATTTTTGGATTCCAGTACCGCGTTTGGTGACCGAAATGAGCGCCCGCCTGAAGCAGGTCACGCATGCTTACTTGCACTTGAGACATAATAGTTACCTTGTATGGGTTAATCCTCCACATATCCCTGAGATCAAACCATCCCTGCGCTTGCGCTGGACGGCACCCTGATTCAGGTACTGATATGTGTGTG
>JAGRIK010000266.1 GCA_020443325.1 Halioglobus sp. | reverse complement strand
CGAGCCCTGCATCCCAATGCTACGGCACGACTTGTGACGAACGTAAGATTGTTAGGTGCATGAATGGAGTGTTTTTTATGATCTAGTCGAATGGTGTGTACCGAGGTTGCGGATAGAAAAAGTGTTTCTCACCAAGCGAATCACGTGGAGCGACTGAGAAACACTTTTTCTATCCGCAACCGCCCTACAAAGCCACTTCCCATGAGGCTGAAATACCTCAGTTTTCATCTAGGTTAGCCTTCCCCCCTGTCTTGCACTCGCTAGAGACTTTTCCAACACGCTGCCAGTGACATTCTCCTAAACGCTTGTGCAAGAAACGAAATGTTCATGCGATAATGCCAACCATGAATTTTCCCAAACTCACATTCCGCGAAGCATGGCACCGGGTTAGTTACCTGATCGACAGGTTTCTCGCGGATCGCTGCTCGGAAAATGCCCAGGCCCTGACTTACATGAGCCTGTTCGCACTGGTACCGCTGTTGACGGTGTTGTATACCATGGCCTCTGCCATCCCCGCCTTCCAGGGTGCGGAGGAACAAATGCAGGCGCTGTTGTTCAAGCATCTGGTCCCGCAAAGCAGTGCGAGTATCGAGCAGTACCTCAGTGAGTTTTCCCGGCAGGCCAAAAACCTTACCGGCCCCGGTATCGCCTTCCTGCTGGTCACATCGATAATCATGCTGCGTAATATTGAGCAGGCACTGAATAACATCTGGCGCGCCCGGGAAAACCGCAGCCCCCTGTCGAGTTTTATGCTGTACTGGGTAGTCCTGACCCTGACACCGGTGACCATTGGCCTCGCATTTGCCATGAGCACTTACCTGGGAACGGCCGCAGATGCCCTGGAAAGCCTCGACATCTTCGGTCTCAAGGCCTTCCTGGTGCAGGCTTCCCCGCTTCTCCTCAGCCTCATGGGTTTCAGCCTTGTTTATGCCGCCGTCCCAAACTGCCCGGTACCTTTCAAACACGCACTGATTGGCGGCCTGTTCACGACGCTGGCGTTTCACGGTGCACGCGGCCTGTTTACCAAGCTGGTAGCGGACTCCAACTTTACTTTCATTTACGGTGCGTTCGCGGCTGTACCCCTGTTCCTGCTATGGGTTTACCTGTCATGGAACATCGTACTGATGGGGGGCGTGCTGGTGCACAGCCTGACGGCCTATGAGAGCGATGACCAGGCCAAGCGGCCGATCGTGATCAAGGCACTCAATGTGTTGTACGTCTTCTGGGAGAAACAACAGACCGGCGAATCGGTGCGCGAGATGGAATTGCTCAAACGCAGGCACGATTTTATTCGCGGCCTCGACAGCGTGACCTGGGGCGCCCTGCGCGATATGTTCCTGCGGGAGAATGTCATCGCAGAGAATAGCAAGGGCCAATACCTGCTCTGCCGGGACCTCCATACCGTCCCCCTCTGGCAACTGAAAGAGTGGGTCGAAAACGAACAGTCGCTGGATGGCCAGGACGCAGCGCTCAGTAGCGACTGGCAGCGCACCGCCTTTTCCCTGCTTCTCACACAGCGCAAGGATCAGCGAGAGCTGTTGAATATCAACCTGGCAGAGTTATTTGAACAGTGAAATACCTGATTATTTTCCCCGTCCTGCTCTCACTCCTGGCGTGTGGCCAACAGCAGTCCGCTGCACCCCCTCCGGCGCTGGAGAACCTGCTCGGCCAGTGGGTCGTGATCAACTACTGGGCACAGTGGTGCAAGCCCTGCATTGAGGAAATACCGCAACTGAACGCGCTGGACCGGGACTATGCCCAGGTCACCGTTCTCGGTGTGAATTATGACGGCGCCAGCGGTGAGGAACTTGAGCAGCAACGGCGGCAACTGGGTGTGACCTTTGCCAGCCTGCAGGATGACCCGGCGGAACAACTGGGAAGATCGAGGCCTGTCGTACTGCCAACCACCTTTATCGTGACACCCGACGGCACAGTCGCTGCAGAGCTGGTGGGGCCGCAAACGCTGGACTCGCTGGTGGAGGCAACACAGCAGGCCAAAAATTAAGCAAAAAAAACCGGCCCATGGGGCCGGTTAGCGCTCATTGGTATTCACGCGAGAAGTATGAGACCTGGATGGAAACCAGCGGTACATCAACTGTACGGCTTATGACTGCGGTCTCTGCCAATGGTTCCCTACTCTGCAAAAATATTTTTTGCGGTTTTCTCACCCAAAGCACAATCAGGCAATAGTGGCCCAAATTGACATTGGCCGCATGCAGAGAGCCTGACCGGCAGAAATTTCCAAATTAACCGCTAGCGAATGAGCCCGTTGTTGGACAGCGAGACGCGACGATACTACTCTAGTAAACCATCCAGCACCCGAATCCAGCGAACAGGAAGGTATCCGACATGAGCAAACTGTACAGTGACAATGCTGAAACCATCGGCGGCACTCCACTGGTCAAGATCAATCACATCAGCGATGGCAACATCTACGCCAAGCTCGAAAACCGCAACCCGGCCATGTCCGTCAAGTGCCGGATAGGCGCCAGTATGGTCAGTGCCGCAGAACGTGACGGCAGCCTCAAGCCGGGCATGTGCATCGTCGAACCCACCAGTGGCAATACTGGCATCGCCCTCGCCTTCGTTGCCGCTGCCAAGGGCTATGACTGTATCCTCACCATGCCCAACACCATGAGCCTGGAACGGCGCATGCTGATGAAATCCCTCGGCGCGCAAGTGATACTCACAGACGGCGCCAAGGGCGTCGCCGCTGCGATTGCAAAAGCGGAGGAGATTCTCGCGTCCGATACCAGGAAGTACTGGGGTCCCCACCAGTTTGAAAACCCTGCCAACCCCGAGGTCCACGAACAAACAACCGGCCCGGAAATCTGGGAGGACACCGACGGTGCTATCGACATTCTGGTCTCCGGGGTAGGTACCGGCGGTACCATCACTGGTATTTCACGCTACCTCAAGAATACCCGAGGCAAGAATGTGTTGAGCGCCGCCGTGGAGCCCGATACCAGCACCATGATCACTGCGGCAACAGCCGGGGAGGAACCGCGCCATGCTCCGCATAAGATCCAGGGCATAGGGGCCGGCTTTGTTCCAAAAAATCTCGATTTATCGATGGTCGACCAGGTGGAGCAGGTGACCAGCGATGAGGCGATAGCATGGGCCCACAAGCTGATGCAGCGGGAAGGCATACTGGCGGGTATCTCCTCGGGCGCAGCGATGGCTGTCGCCCATCGCCTGTCACAACAGGAAGAACACCGGGGCAAAATGATTGTGGCGATACTGCCCGACTCCGGCGAGCGCTACCTGACCTCCGCCCTGTTCGCTGACAGCTTCACTGACAACGAGACTGTGCAGGCCACTGTGACCTGATCAGCCGGCCGGCACCGCGCGCCTGGTGAGCGCCTCGAGGCGCGCCTTCACCGCCGGCCACTCCGATTGAATAATGCTGAAATAGACCGAGTCCCGCAAATAGTTGTTCTGCACAATCATATGGTTGCGCAGAACGCCTTCACGGGTTGCGCCGATTCTCAGCAGGGCCCGCTGCGAACGCTCGTTGCGGCTGTCGGTCTTGAACTCCACCCGTGCGCAACCCAGTCGCTCGAACGCGTGTGACAGCAACAGCAGTTTCGTCTCCGTGTTGACCGCTGTACGCTGCCACTCCTGCCCAAGCCAGGTCCACCCGATCTCCAGCGAGCGATGCTCGGGACGAATAGCGAGGTAGCGCGTACTGCCCACCACCCTGTCTCGGGCAGTATCCACAATAGCAAAAGGCAAATGGCCGGGTGTGGCCAGCGCGTCTGCAATCCAATGCCGTGTATCCGCCAGGTCAACGAAACATCCACGCGGCATGTAGGCCCAGTCAGCCTTGACCCGCCCCCGGTTATACAGGCCCTGCGCGTGCTCTGCACAAAGCGGCTCAAGGCGGACCATACTTCCCTTGAGGACAACAGGTCCAATCCATTGCGACACGTCTCTTGCTCCTGTCAGGGTATCAGCACGGTTGACCCGGTCGTTTTACGACTCTCAAGGTCACGGTGCGCCTGCTGCACATCCGCCAGCGCATAGCGCTGGTTGATTTCGATTCGCACCGCACCGCTGAGCACCTTTGCAAACAGATCATCTGATGACTGCTGCAGTTCCTCGGTGGTCAGGGTATAGGTCAACATGGTAGGCCTTGTGATAAACAATGAACCCTTGTTGGCCAGCGTCTGCAGGTCCAGGGGTTCGGGCGTGCCCGATGCGTTTCCAAAACTTACCATCAGCCCCCTCGGCTGCAGGCAATCCAGCGACATGCTAAACGTATCCCTGCCCACGCCGTCGTACACCACCGGCACCTTCTGGCCGTTGGTGATCTCCAGTACACGTTGCACCACGTCCTCGGTACGGTAGTTAATGACATGTGCAAAACCGTGGGCGCGCGCCTGTTCGGCCTTTTCCTCGGAACCAACGGTGCCGATGACAGTGGCGCCAATGCTGTTTGCCCACTGGCCAAAAAGCATTCCTACACCACCGGCGGCTGCGTGAAACAGGCAGGTCTCACCCGCTTTCAACGGGTATGTCCGTTGCAACAGGTACTCCGTGGTCTGGCCTTTAAGCAAACACGCGGCCGCCTGCTCATAGTCGATGCCATCGGGAATTTTTACCAGGCGTGACGCGGGAAGATTGAGCGCCTGCGCATAGGCGCCGAATCCCGCTGAACAGTAGGCCACCCGGTCCCCGACCTTGAGGCCTGCGCCCTCCCCGACTGCCTGCACTTCGCCGGCGCCCTCCAGGCCAATACCGGTAGGCAGCGGCAGTGGATACAGTCCGCTGCGGTGATAGGTATCGATATAGTTGAGCCCAATGGCGCGATTCGCCACAGTCACCATGCCCGCAGCTGGCGCATCGAGCTCTACTTCTTCGAGCACCATTACCTCAGGGCCGCCCGTCTTATGAATTCTCACCGCCTGTATCATCACACTCTCTCCACTCATCCCAAGACACTGATTGCAACGGACACGGTCTTCGTTCCGCTAATATACCCGCTGCGGGCAATCAGGGGATATAATACCCCGGAATTTACAGCACCGCAGAGATAGAGTGGAGCCGGGCGCTGAACCAGCGCTTCAGTTTCACTGCATAATCACTTCCACGGAACCGGAATGCCCAGTTGCAGACAACCGGTAACCGACACAATCAACCAGTTTGCCAGCGGAGCGCAAAACCGTGTTCGAAGAACTACAGCTTGATCGTCAACTGCGTCTGGGTATCGATGCACTTGCACTCACGACAGCCACAGAAGTACAGCAATTGGCTGTACCGCCCGCCCTTGCAGGCAAAGACCTGCTGGTGAGCGCCGAGACTGGCAGTGGCAAAACGCTCGCCTACCTTATTCCCCTGTCACAGAAAATTCTCGCCGCTGAAACTATCAGGCAGACGGGCACGCTGGCCGTCATTCTGGTACCGACCCGCGAACTGGCGCGCCAGGTGCTTAAGCAGTGTCGCGAGTTGCTGGCCCTGTCGCCACTGAAAGCACAGGCCATCACCGGCGGTGCCGACTTCAAGTACCAGAAGGCACAGTTGCGCAAGGATCCGGAAATTATAGTGGCAACGCCGGGACGGCTGTTGGAGCATTGCCAAAAGCGCAGCGCCGACCTGCGCAATTTACAGACCCTGGTACTGGATGAAGCGGATCGCATGCTGGACATGGGGTTCCGCGATGACGTGATCAGGATTGCCGAGTTTTGCCCTGAGGGCAAACAGGTGTTGCTGCTCTCCGCGACACTGTCACACCGCGGTGTGGGCGCCATCTCGACAACGCTGTTGCAGTCGCCACAATCCGTTACCGTGGGCCAGGTGCGCCAGGCGCACAGCAGTATCGATCACCAGCTTATTCTCGCGGACAGCCAGGAGCACAAGGACAAACTCCTGGCCGCACTGCTGGCGCAGGGCGGCTTTACCCGTGCGCTGGTCTTTGCCAACAAACGCAACACCGCAACCCGCCTTGCCAACCTGCTCAAATACCAGAAACTGCGCTGCGCCTCCCTGCACGGGGAGATGAGTACCGAGGAGCGCAAGCAGGTGATGCACCAGTTTCACGAGGGCAAGGTCACGATCGTCTGTGCGAGCGACCTGGCCGCGCGCGGCATTGATGTCAGCGGCATCGACCTGGTGGTGAACTACGACATACCCTATAGCGGTGATAACTACCTGCACCGCACCGGTCGCACGGGCCGCGCCGGCGCGCGGGGATTGGCCGTCTCACTGGCCAGCGCCCCCGAATGGAACCTGATGGTCAGCATTGAACGCTATCTCGCATTGCGCTTCGAGCGACGCGTACTGCCCGGACTGAAAGCCAGGTACAGCGGACCGAAAAAACTGAAATCGTCGGGCAAGGCCGCGGGCACTAAGAAGAAGACACCAAAATCTGCCACTGACAAGAAGAAGACACGGGCGCGCAACCAGAAGAACGTCGGCAAGCGGCGGACAGGTTCCGCTGCTGAGTCGACGGCAAAGAACGATGGTTTCGCACCCCTGAAGAAAAAGAAACCCCAGAGCTGATGCGGCTATTTTTCGGCCTGGAACTGGAGCCCAATACCACGCTGCAGATCGCTGACTGGCGCGACCGACAGCTGGCGTGCGCGGGGACACCGGTACCCCCTGCCAATTTCCACATCACCCTTGCCTTTATCGGTGCACTCGACGATCCCGCCATTGAGCGATTGTGCCTGTCGGTAGACGACTGGCTGGCGCAGGAGCCAGTGAGCGGCGCGGCGCTAAAGCTCAATGGTACCGGCTACTGGCACAAACCAGGTATCTACTGGCTGGGCCCGAACACATGGCCCGAACAACTCACGCGGTTGGCGCAGAAACTCAATAGCCTAGGCAGTGCAGCGGGCGCCAGGCGCGACAGAAACCCGTTCCAGCCACACATCACGCTGTTTCGACAGTGCCACAGCGCTCCTCCCGCCACCCTGCAGGCGCCGGCGATTACGATGGACTACACCGGGTTCGCGCTGTTCGAGTCGAGACAGGGCAGGCAGGGCGTGAGCTATCACGTGCTGCAGGACTGGACATTGCGCAGCGCGACTAACTCCTAGCGTGCGAATACTGCCCGGCGAAAGTTTCAGGTACTATCGCGCACTGACATTCAAATGGAATCCCGCACCATGTCCAACCCTTTACTCGAGCGACACACACTGCCGCCCTTTTCCCGTATTGAGCCGGCACACGTCGAGCCCGCGATCCGGCAACTGATCGAGCGCAATAAACAGCGTATTGATGAATTGCTGGCCAGCACCGATGAATACAGTTGGGACAATCTCCTGCAACCCATCGAGGAACTGGACGATGAACTGTCCAGCGCGTGGTCTCCGGTGTCGCACCTGAACAGTGTGCGTAACAGCGATGCATTGCGTGAGGCGTACAATGCCTGTTTACCACTGCTCTCGGATTACGGCACCTGGACGGGACAACACAGCGGCCTGTGCGCAGCTTACCAGCAGATCGCCGACAGCGAGGACTTCAACGCCCTGGACACGGCAAAACGCAAGGCCATCGAGCACGCCCTGCGCGATTTTCGCCTGGCCGGCGTTGCCCTGCCCCCCGACAAGAAAAAACAGTACGGTGAATTGCGCCAGCGCCTGTCCAGGCTGGGCAGCACATTCGGGGAAAACGTGCTGGACGCCACCAACGCGTGGTCGAAACAGGTGACGCGGGAGGAACTGGAAGGGCTGCCGGAGACCGCCCTCGCCAGCGCGCGGCATGCGGCAACCCAGGCAGGACATGAGGGCTATCTTATCAACCTGGAATTCCCGTCCCTGTCACCGGTACTGAACTACTGTGACAACCGCGCACTGCGTGAGGAGGTGTATACCGCGAACTGCACCAGGGCCTCGGAGCAGGGGCCGCATGCCGGGCAGTGGGACAACTCCGACCTGATTGTCGAAATTCTTGAGCTGCGTACTGAGCTGGCCAAACTACTCGGCTTCGATAACTATGCCGAACTCTCTCTCGCCACCAAGATGGCGGACAGTCCGGACAGCGTGGTGGAATTTCTGCAGCAACTGGCCGCGCAGTCCCTGCCGCAAGCGGAGGCAGAGTTCCGAGAACTCGTCGACTTTGCCAAAGAACAAAGTGAACTCTCCTCACTGGAGTCCTGGGACATCAGTTACTACAGTGAAAAGCTGCGCCAGAAACAATACCAGGTGTCGCAGGAAGACATCCGCCCCTACCTGCCGGCCGACAAGGTCTTACTCGGCCTGTTTGAGGTCGTCAGGCGCCTGTACGGCGTCGAGGTCAGGGAAGTAGAGACATTCGATAACTATCACCCCAGTGTCAAACTCTTTGAGTTATTACGCGACAACGAGGTCGTCGCCCGCTTCTACCTCGACCTGTACGCGCGGGCGCAAAAACGCGGCGGTGCCTGGATGGACAGCTGTCGGGTCCGACGGCTGGCCAATGACAGCCTGCAGATTCCCGTGGCCTACCTGGTGTGCAATTTCACCGCGCCTGTCGATGACAAGCCGGCGCTGCTGACCCACACCGAACTCACCACCCTGTTCCACGAGTTCGGCCACGGGTTGCACCATATGCTGACCCGCCAAACGGTGGCCGCCGTTTCGGGTATCAATGGCGTGGCATGGGACGCGGTAGAACTGCCCAGCCAGTTCCTCGAAAATTGGTGTTGGGAGCGCGAGGCACTGGCATTTATTTCAGGGCACTGGGAGACCGGGGAGCCGCTGCCGGAAGCATTGCTCGACAAACTGCTGGCGGCGCGCAACTTCCAATCCGGCATGATGATGGTCAGGCAGCTGGAGTTTTCCCTGTTTGACTTCCGCCTGCACCAGGAATGGGGCAGCGGCAGTTTCGACTCGGTACAGGGCCTGATCGATGAAGTGCGCCAACTGGTGGGAGTGATAACGCCACCCCCATTCAACCGTTTCCAGAACGGGTTTTCCCATATCTTCGCCGGCGGCTATGCAGCGGGCTACTACAGCTATAAATGGGCGGAGGTGTTATCGGCGGATGCCTTCTCCCGCTTCGAGGAGGAAGGCATATTCAACGCGGCCACTGGCGCCGACTTCAGGAAGGAAGTGCTGGAAGTCGGCGGTTCCCGCGAACCGATGGACGTCTTTGTCGCGTTCCGCGGCCGCGAGCCGAGCATCGAGCCCCTGCTGCGGCACTGCGGGATTACCGGCTAGTGCCCGGCTAATCCTCGCTACCGAGCCAGTTATAGACCAGCCCGGCCAGCGCAGCACCGACGATGGGCGCAATCCAGAACAACCACAACTGGGAGATTGCCCAGCCGCCCTCGAACAATGCCACGCCGGTGCTGCGCGCCGGATTTACCGAGGTGTTCGTCACCGGAATACTGATCAGGTGGATCAGCGTCAGGCTGAGGCCGATCGCGATCGGGGCCAGGCCTGCGGGAGCGCGCTTGTCGGTGGCACCGAGGATCACGATCAGGAACATAAAGGTCATCACCACTTCGGTCACCAGCGCCGAGGTCAGGCTGTAGCCGCCCGGCGAGTGCTCACCATACCCGTTGGAGGCAAAACCGCCCATCTCAAAGCCCGGTGCGCCTGTGGCAATCACGTACAGGATTGCGGCACCGGTAATACCGCCCAGCACCTGAGCGACAACATAGGGCACCAGTTCCGAAGCTGGAAACCGGCCGCCTACCCACAAACCGACGGAAACAGCGGGGTTGATGTGGCACCCCGAAATATGCCCGATGGCAAAGGCCATCGTCAGCAGGGTCAGGCCAAACGCCAGGGCAACACCCAGGAAGCCGATTCCCAGGCCGGGAAAACCCGCAGCCAATACCGCACTGCCGCAACCTCCCAGCACCAGCCAGAATGTACCGATAAATTCTGCACCCAGTTTTTTGCTCATACTCATAGTGATATCTCCGAGGACTGTTGTTTTTATTACCAGCGCACCCGAAAAAGCCTAGCATAGTCGCGGATTGACGCCAGCGAAAAAACATACCCGATCGGGTAACGCGGGGACGCCGGTGACGGCGTCTCGCGGCGGCACGAACCTTCAAAAGTTACCTATTCGCAATTAACGCGTTGGAATTACACTTATCGCTGGCTCAACAGCGCCCGCGGCCCGATAATGCGCCGCCTTTCATCATTCTGGAGTACATCACTTGTCTGCAACTGCACACAACCGGCCGGCCCCAGTGCGGCGACAGGGCTGCGGCTACGCCAGCCCACTGGCGATGCTTGCCCTGCTTGCGTTACTGCCCACTGCCGGCCTGTATGCCGAGGATGACACCCCGCGTGCAGCCGCACCGACAGCGGAAAGCCTCCTGACCGGCGCCAGGACAGCAGAGGCCGATTTTAAAGTCAGCACGGGGTTTCATGTCGTCCAGAATACGATCCAGGTAGACACCCTGCTGGGT
>JAGRIK010000265.1 GCA_020443325.1 Halioglobus sp. | reverse complement strand
CTTGGCCTGCAGCGTGCCCTGCTTGGCTTTTACCAGTGAATTGGTGGATTGGCCATTCGAATCCAATAATGTCAGTTCAAGGAAATAGCTGATTGTCTGGACTTCGTCAGTCACCTGGAAATTCAGTGTGGTATTGAGCGTAATGTCGTCTATCTCGGCTGTCGCTGTAATCGCACCCGCACCGACGGTAGTTCCTGCAACTACGGTGAAACTTGCAATACCCGCGTTATCGGTAAGAGCCTGGCCATTGTTGGGAACGAGGCTTCCGATACTGGAGTTGGCGTTAACCAGTACGTCGGCGACGGGTGTTTCGCTACCGTCCGCAGTAATGACTTTTGCTCGGAGTGTACCTTGAGTGTCCGTGGCAAGAGCGCTGGTGGGTTGTCCATCGGGTCCAAGCAGTGTCAGTTGGAGCAAATAAGGAACAAACTCGACCACTTGGTAGTTGAGAACACCGGTGTACGTTTCGCTATTGATACTGGTGGTAGCTGTAATTTCAACCGCGCCAAGCTCCGTTCCCGCCGTAACTGCCAAGGAGAGAAAGCCGTTTTCGTCGGTGAGTCCAGACGTGGGGCTAACAGAGCCGGATGAGGTGCCAACACTAACAAGTGCACCGGCTACGGGTAAAGTACTGTCGTTGTTCTCGGTTACTACTATCTGTAGGGTGCCCTCTGCGGATTGAGGCAATGAGGTGGTAGCCGTTCCAGTCGAATCCTGCAGAGTCAGTGCCAGGGTATAGCTCGACGACACAGGGGGATTATCGGGGCCATCGTCCTCATTGTAGAACGTGCCCCCACCGCCTCCGCCGCCACCGCAGGCTGCGAGAGTGAAAAGAAGTGCAGTGAAAACAGCCAGACGGCTGATAAGCGTGGCGCCCCGATTGATCATGTTTATCCCCTGTTGCCCGCCGTACAGCGGTTCTTATTGGTGTTGCCCATTAGTGTTGACTAGTCTTCCCTGATTCCGGAGACGGTGCCCGGATTCAACCGCTGACTGATTTACCGGTATCAGCTTACCATCACAATGCCTGAAAACTCGATTAATAACATGGTGATAGCCATCTTTTGTGATTTTTTACACAAGGTTGGTAAGAGTGAGTTACGATGATTTCCTGTGCAGGGGCGATATTACACCTCTCTACATTCCATCCGGTTATATGAAGTGCTGCCCACTCTTGCCGGTATCCATAAACCCGGGGCCTCAACCACTGCTGTATTGCGCGGTGGCAGCCACCTGTTACCATCTGCGCGATGAACGACAACCCCCATTCCGATAGCCAGCTCACGGTCTCCATCGTACTCCATAACAGCCCGCTGGCGCTGGTGTGCGCTACCGTTAATAGCCTGCAACGCGCGGCTCACGAGGCGCGGGATGCGGGCTGTCTGGGTGGGGTAACCGTCTGGTTGGTCGACAATGCATCCGATGCCGGATACCGCAGCGCGTTGCAGGCTGAAATCGATCGCTGGCCTGCCAGTGAGTGTTTTGCTATCAGGTATTCACCCCAGTCCAGCAATCGTGGCTTTGGCTTTGGGCACAATACGGTGCTTTCGAGCCTTGGGAGTGAGTTTCACCTGGTGCTCAATCCCGATGTGGAACTGGAAGACGATACGCTGAGGGCGGGCCTGGTAGCGCTGCGGCAATCCCCCGATATTGCCCTGCTCAGTCCCAGAGTCACCGGGAGCAACGGTGAGCAGGAATATTTGTGCAAACGCTACCCGAGCGTGCTGGTGTTGTTGTTGCGCGGTTTCGCTCCCGGTTTTGTGCGCCGCCTGTTCCGGCGGCGGTTGGCGAGCTACGAGATGCGCGATCTGTGCAGCGGTGAGACATCGGTGGAGGTCGATATTGCCAGCGGCTGTTTTATGTTGATGCCCACAGCGGCGCTGCGGGCGGTCCATGGTTTCAACGAGGATTTTTTCCTGTACTTCGAGGATTTTGACCTGTCCCTGCGCCTCGCCAGACAGGGGCGCCTGGTGTTTGAGCCGGGGGTGCGCATTGTGCACCACGGCGGCTACGCGGCGAGCAAAGGGCGTCTTCACCTTCAGTATTTTATCCGCTCGGGGATGCGGTTTTTTAATCGCCACGGCTGGCGTTTCCTATAGTGGCGTTTGAAATACTGTTAGACTTCGTCCCGATCTACACCGTTTCAGCAGAGTAAGTGAATGAATGAATTGACGCGCATGGCCTATCTCGACGCGCTGGAAATCGACTGCTATGTGTCGCGCACGCAGCTGCCGGGCGCCGCAGTGACGCGGCGTCTGGCGATAGTGCCAACGCCCGTTGAGAAAGCCGACG
Organism: Halioglobus sp.; assembly: GCA_020443325.1. GTDB lineage: Bacteria > Pseudomonadota > Gammaproteobacteria > Pseudomonadales > Halieaceae > Marimicrobium. The sequence goes on along the minus strand of JAGRIK010000265.1, from coordinate 15,455 downwards.
CGCCGGACCGCGTGAAGTCCCCCGATGTCCCCGATAAAACTGCCACGCCGCTACAGCCCGAGGGCTTCTCGCGTCCGGATTTCGGGCTGGGTGATCGCAAAAAGACCGCTGCCGCCGAACCGTTGCGCGAGGCGTCGCCTGGGGGCGAACCGCTACCGCGCTTTACCCTGATCACCATTGTTGCCGGGAATTGGCTATGGCTTGAGGAACTGGGCGGGATGCCGCTGGCCACGGAGCAGGTACAACTGGTACAGGCCATGGCGCAGGCACTGGCCTTCTGCAGCGAAGCGGGAACAGGCGAGGCGACTGCCTCGCAGGCAACGAAACCGGATACGGCGCAGTTTGACTGGCCCCCGCATACAAACCGCCAGTTCGACCTGGGCGAGGAGGCTGCGCGCGCCGGACTGGCGGCATTTGTCAGTCGCAGGATGGAGCAGTTCGGGTGTCGTGGCCTGGTCCTGCTGGGGGAGTCCTGCGCGCAGCGCGTACCACTGTCGCAGATGAGTATCCCCGCCGTCACTGTCGCCAGCAGTGCACAAATGCTGGTCGATCCCGCACTCAAGCGGCAGGTATGGCGAGATCTGCAGCCATTGCTCCAGAAACCATGACCCTCGCTGTTGCGCGGTTTAGCTGCCCAGCCGGTTGGGATTGTGGCACACACAGTTAGGCCCGCCAGTCCGGTCGATGCGAGCGGGCTGGCGGCTATCGATACCCGTGTCAACATCAGCCCGTGGACGGAGACACAGTTTGCGGCGGCGTGCGCCGGGGGCGAGGGCAATCATGCGTGGGCGCTGGTGGTGGAGGAGGACGGTCGTCTGGAAGGATTTGTGGTGGTGTCCCAGGTGCTGGATGAGGCCACCCTACTCAGCATTGCGATAGCGCCGCCGCAGCAGCGCAGGGGGCTGGGCCGGTTGCTGTTGTCTGCGGCGCTCGCCAGGGCGCAACGCGACGGCGCGCAGCGCTGCCTGCTGGAAGTCCGCGAAACCAATGTCGCTGCCAGGCGTCTGTACACGGAAAACGGCTTCGCATTGGATGGCGTACGCAAAAACTATTACCCTTGCGAGGGTGGACGCGAGGACGCCGTATTGATGTCCAAAGAGTTAAAAGGAACAGCGAATGAATGTGCTTGAGACCGAATGGTGGAGCATGGCAATTCCGCCCGAGTGGTGGGCAGACTCGGAAGAGGACAGCATTCTGGTGGGCGATCGGGATGATGTCGGCTGCATTGAAATCAGTACGCTGCACAAGGAGGAGGGCGAGTTCGATGCGCAAACTGTCCTCGACATTGCACAGGCGGAATCCGAGCAGCCGCTTGAATGGAAGCAGGTAACGCTGGGTGAATTTGCCGGCGTGCGCAGTAGTTATATCGAAGAGGACACGGCGGTGCGCGAGTGGTATGTGTCCAACGGCGCGCTGCTGTTATTCATCACTTACAGTTGCGATGAGGATAACCAGGGCATGGATGACGCAGCCGTGGATGAATTGCTCGATACCCTGATGTTATCGGGGGAAAATCCCTAGGACACAGTGCCTGTGACACGCACGCGTTTCGCGCCTTTCACGGGTTTGGCTTTCAGGGCCGCTTCGCGTTTCTTGATCTGGTCATCGATGATGTTTTTCACCGCGATAATCAGGCCGGTGAAGATAAACGCGCCCGGTGGCAGAATGGCCAGCAGGAAGGGCTGGTAATTGCCGAAAAATTCAATTTTCCAATCGGCTGCGCCCGGGCCGAACAGTAAATCCATATTGGCAAACAGTGCGCCGGTACCAGTCAACTCGCGCAGCGCGCCCAGCAGTACCAGCACACAGGCAAAGCCCATACCCATGATAAAACCATCGTATGCGGAGGGCCCCAGCGCGTTCTTGGCGGCAAAGCCGTCGGCGCGGCCCAGAATTACACAGTTGGTGGTGATGAGCGGCAGGAAGATACCCAGAATCTCGTACAGTTCGTAGGCGAAGGCCTGCATCAGCAATTCAATGCAGGTGACGGCTGCCGCAATAATCATCACAAACGCAGGCAGGCGCACGGCGTCGGAAACAATATTGCGAATCAGTGACACCGCCGTGTTGGAGGTGACCAGCACCAGCGTGGTAGCCAGTCCCAGTCCGATCGCATTGACCACCGTGCCGGTAACCGCAAGCAACGGGCACAGGCCCAGCAGTTGCACAATCGCGGGGTTGTTCTTCCACAGGCCGTTGAGCGAGAGGTCTTTGTAGCTGACTTCTGCCATGATCAATCTTCTCCAGTGGGCGCGGGGGCCGGTTCCTTGAACAGGACCTTGCGGTTCGCCTGGGCGAATTGTAAGGCCCTGAGGGTGGCGGCGACAACCGCACGGGGTGTAATGGTGGCACCGGTGAACTGGTCAAAGACACCTTTATCTTTTTTCACCGCCCAGCCATCGAGCGTGGGATTGCCCAGCGAGCGCCCGCTGAAACCCAGTATCCAGTCGGATTTCTTGGTGTCCACCTTGTCTCCCAGCCCCGGGGTTTCCCGGTGTGACAGGGCGCGCACGCCGGCGATGGTGCCATCCGTATTCACGCCGACAATCAGCTCGATCTCTCCGGTGTAGCCATCCGGCGCGACGACAGGAATAATCGCTGCGACCACCTTGCCGTCCTGGCGTGCGATATAAACCCGCTTTTCTTCACTGAGGCCCAGTCCCGCATCCCCGGGGCCGACCGGGAGGGTATCGTCCAGCATGGAGTTATCGTGGCGGGTGCGGGGGACGATCTCCAGCAGGGCCTTTTCCTCGGCCAGGCGTTTCTGCTCTGCGATATCGTCCTTCGTGAGCAGGTAGGTGCCGGCGATCAACGCGGTGGTGCAGACCGCAAAGAGTGCGAGCAGGAGACTGTTGCGTGTGATCGACTGGCCGAGCATCCTACTTCTCTCCCCGTTTGTCGCTGTGGCCGTAGGTGCGTGGCTGGGTGTAGTAATCGATGAACGGCGCGGCAAAGTTCATGATCAACACCGCAAAGGCGACGGCGTCGGGATAGTTGCCCCTGACCCGTATGATGTAAACCAGCACGCCGATCAGCGCGCCGTAAATCAGGCGGCCGCGCAGGGAGACGGCTGAGGTCACCGGGTCGGTGACGATAAAGAAGGCGCCGAACATGGTGGCGCCGCTGAACAGGTGAAACAGGGGCGAGCCGCCGCTGGCAGAACTGCCGCCGTCATAGAATATTGCGGCGAGCAGGCTGAGGCTGGCGAGCATCGCTACCGGGGCATGCCAGGTGAATATGCGCTTGTACAATAACCAGGCGCCGCCCGCGAGGAAGGCGAGATTGGCCCACTCCCAGCCCAGGCCGGCGAAGGTCCCGAACTGGGGGTTTTGCTGCCACAGGTCGTCGATCAACAGGCTGTTGTTCTGCTTCAGCACATCCAGTGGTGTTGCCATGGTCACGCCGTCGTAGAGGCCTGGCGTAAAACACGCCTGCAGTGCTTCCCATAGCCCGGGCAGTTCCCCCGCTGTGCCCAGCGGTGGCGCCCAGGTGGTCATTTGTACGGGAAAGGAAATGAGCAGGATCACATACCCGGCCATCGCCGGGTTAAAGGGGTTGTAGCCCAGGCCGCCGTAGAGTTGCTTGGCCAGCAGTATGGAACTGGCGATGCCGACCGCGATCAGCCACCACGGCGAGTAGGGCGGTAGCGCGATACACAGCAGGAAGGCGGTGACCAGAGCGCTGCAGTCTTTCAGGTAAAAGCCCAGTGGGCGGCCGCGCAGTTTGAGGGCGAGCGACTCGCAGGCCAGCGCGACCAGGCAGCCCCAGAGGATGTTCACCAGCGTGCCGAAGCCGAAGAAGTGGGTGAGCACGACAATGCCCGGCACGGTCGCCAGCAGCACGTATTGCATCACGCGCTGCGTGCTCATCGGGCCGTGGGCGTGGGGCGAGGTGAGGCGCATCAAGGCCATATCAGGCGTCCTCTGCCGCTTGCAGGGTTTGCTGGGCGGCGTTGATTTTTTCGGTCAGGCGCACCACGGTCGATTCCAGTGCGATGATGACCTTCTCCTCGTCGCCGTTGGCTTTACTCTGGATGAGAGTTTCCTGCGTTTTCTGCAGGCGCTTCTGCAGTTTTTCGAGGTCGGCCCGCGCTTTCTCCGCAGGACTCTGCGCCGCTTCCGCCTGTCGTTTTGCCATGGCTTTTTCTATCGCGGCCGCGGCAGCATCGACCGGTGGCTTATCCTCCACCGCAGCTTCCGGTTGGTGGGATTGCTGATACACACCAAGGGCCTGTTCGGCTGCCGCCAGTTTGGCGCGTGTCTTGTCTACACCGGTTTGCAGCGCCTCGACAAAGTCGCTGCCCGCGGCTTTTGCCTCTTCCAGTTTAGTCGTTGCAGTGTCCAGGCGTTTCTGTGCGGAGACCACTGCTTTTTCAAGCTTTTCAAGCTCGCTCTCGTCCCCGTCGCCTGTGCCCTGCGCGGCCTTTTTTGCCTGGGCGCGCGCGATGGCGGCCTGTATCGGGTCTTCCCCGGCGTCACCACCCGTCGCCTGGGCGCGCTGCTCCGCCGCCTTCTTGCGCGCGGCGCGCTTCGCCTCCTTCTCGGCTTCGGCCTGTTCCAGGCGCTGTTGCCGCGATTCGAAGCGAATGCGCGATGCCTCGGCTTTCTCGTGATCGCGACGCAACTGCAGGATCTCGGCCTTGGAGGCGCGGTAGTACTGCACCAGCGGAATATTGCTGGGGCAGGCGTAGGAGCAGGCACCACATTCGATGCAATCGAACAGGTTGTGGTGTTCCAGCTTCTCGAATTCCTTGCCCTGGGCAAACCAGAATAACTGCTGCGGCAGCAAGCTTGCCGGGCAGGCCTCGGCGCACATGCCGCACCGGATGCAGGCCTGGGCCGGTGGCGGGGTGGGTAATTCGGCCTCGGTGGGCGCCAGCAGGCAGTTGGTGGTTTTGACAATGGGTACATCGATGTCCGGGACGGTGAAGCCCATCATCGGCCCACCCATAATCAGGCGCCTGTTCTTTTCGGGCTGGTAACCCGCTTTTTCCAGCAGGTAGCGCATCGGGGTGCCAATCAGTGCCTGGAAGTTCTGTGGCTCGCGCACGGCATTGCCAGTGACCGTAGTCACCCTGGAAATCAGCGGCCGGCCGTGCACCACCGCATCGTAGATTGCCACTGTGCTGCCTATGTTCTGGCAGACTACACCCACCTGCGAGGGCAGGCCGCCACTGGGTACCTGTTTGCCGGTAAGAATTTCGATCAGTTGTTTTTCGCCACCCGACGGGTACTTGGTAGGAAAGTCGACGACCTCAATCCCGCTGCCCTGTGCGGCGGCCCGCAGTGCAGCGATGCCCTCCGGCTTGTTGTCCTCAACGCCGATCAGGGTTTCCTGTGGGCCGATGATATAGCGCAAGATTTTTGCACCCTCGATAATCTGGTCTGCCCGCTCCCGCATCAGGACATCATCCGCCGTGATATAGGGCTCGCACTCGGTGCCGTTGATGATCAGGGTTTCGATATGGGTACCGGCTTTGACCGACAGCTTTACCGAACTGGGGAAGCCGGCACCACCCATGCCCGCCACGCCGGCATGGCGGATCAGGTTGATCAGTTCAACCTTGTCCAGCGTCTCATAGTGCGGCGTGCCGACGCATTCAATCCATTCGTCCTTGCCGTCGGGGACGATGACGATACAGGGTGCGAGGTGGCCAGAGGGGTGTGCAATGAGGCGATCCTCTATCGCGTGAATCGTGCCTGACGTGGGCGCATGCTTGGGTACGCTGACGAAGCCCTGCGCCTCTGCAATCACCTGGCCCTTGAGTACGTGTTCACCGATCGTCACGACCACGCCGGCAGGTGTTCCAATGTGTTGGGACAGCGGGATGATCAGTTGGGGCGGGATACCGGCATCGGCGATGGGGGTGCGCACAGACTGGTGCTTGTTCTCCGGCGGATGGATGCCGCCGTGGAAGCCAAAGGTTTTTCTCATGCGGCGCGATCCCGCGGTGAATCGCTATGGGCCGCGTCACTGGCGATGATATCCACACGCCGACTCACCGGGTCCGGCAAACTCCAGTGCCAGGTCTGCAGGGTTTCCTGCGGTGGAATCATATCGATACAGTCGACGGGGCAGGGTTCAACACACAGGTCGCAACCGGTGCACTCGCTGATGATGACGGTGTGCATTTGCTTGGCCGCGCCGAGAATGGCGTCAACCGGGCAGGCCTGTATGCACTTGGTACAACCGATACATTCCGCTTCGCGGATAAAGGCCACTGACGGCGCAGCGGCGGCTTCGCCGTGTTCCGAGTCCAGTGGCAGGGGTTCTACATCCAGCAGGTCCGCAAGCGCCTGGATGCCGGCCTCGCCTCCGGGAGGGCACTTGTTGATGTCCTCGCCATTGGCAATGGCCTCGGCGTAGGGTCGGCAGCCGGGGTAGCCGCACTGGCCGCACTGGGTCTGGGGCAGGATATTGTTGATCTCATCCGCGATGGGGTTGCCCTCGGTCTTGAAACGGACGGCGGCGTAACCCAACAGCGCACCGAAAACGGCGGCAAGTCCCACCAGGGCGAGCAGGGCGGCGAACAGCGGATACTGTGTCAGGAAAGCAATCACAAGCGTTTATACCAACCCGGCAAATCCCATAAAGGCCAGGGACATCAGGCCGGCAGTAATCATGCCTACAGCGGCACCCTTGAAGGGTACCGGAACATCGGCCACTGTCAGGCGTTCACGCATCGCGGCGAACAGCACCAGTACCAGCGAAAAGCCTGCCCCGGCGCCAAAACCGTAGAATAGCGCCTGCAGAAAACTGTGGTCCTTGCTGATATTCAGCAGCGCGACACCCAGTACGGCGCAGTTTGTAGTGATCAGGGGCAGGTACACGCCCAGGACACGGTGCAACAGAGGGCTCGTTTTACGCATGACCATTTCGGTGAACTGCACCACGACGGCGATCACCAGGATAAAAGCGATGGTTTTCAGGTAGCCCAGACCCAGCGGCAACAGCAGGAAATGGTAGGTCAGGTTGCTGCAGGCCGAGGCCAGGGTCAGCACGAAGGTGGTTGCCATGGACATCCCCATGGCGGCTTCCAGCTTGTTGGACACGCCCATAAAGGGGCACAGTCCCAGGAACTGTACCAGTACGAAATTGTTGACCAGTATCGCACTGACCAACAAGATGGAATAGTCTGCCAACATGGTTGTTGCTCTCAGCAGGCACTGGAACCGGTCACAGTGCGCTCTCTCGTTTCAATCGGGCTATTCTAGCGGTTACAGCAAATTATGGCAGTCTGAATTTGCGAACTAATACCCATTAGTCTATAAATCTTCAGCCGCCTATTTCACCTGCATCCCGGGCCTTGCACCCGCATGCGGCTCCAGCAGGAACAACTCGCTGTCTCCGGGTCCGGCAGCCAACACCATTCCCTCGGAAACCCCGAAACGCATTTTTCGCGGTGCCAGATTGGCCACCATCACGGTCAGCTTGCCCACCAGGTCTTCCGGCTGGTAGGCGGATTTGATACCGGCAAACACTTGTTTCTGGTCGGCGCCTTCGCCCAGGTTCAAGGTCAGGCGCAGCAGTTTATCGGCCCCCTCGACATGATCCGCAGCGACGATTTCGGCGATACGCAGGTCAATTTTGGCAAAATCATCAAACTCGATGGTAGCCGCTGTCGCGACCCCGGGCGCAGGCTTCGCTTTGCTGGCTTTGGCCTTTGCGGCAGGGGGCGCAGCGACTGTCGGCGTTTCCCTGCTCGCCTCCACCATTGCCTCCACCTGCTTCGGGTCGACGCGGGTGAGCAGTGGTTGGAAAGTGTCCAGGGCATGGGCCACCAGCGGCGCCTGCAGGGCGGTCCAGTCCAAAGAGCACTGCAGGTAGGCTTCAGACTTTTCCGCCATGGCGGGCAGTACGGGTTTGAGATAGGTCATCAACACCCGAAACAGGTTGATCCCCACGCTGCACACGTCGTGAACCTCCTGTTCCGCGCCTTCCTGTTTGGCAAGTGCCCACGGTTTCTTCTCGTCTATATACTGGTTGGCACGGTCTGCCAGCGCGATGATTTCGCGTATCGCCTTGTTGAATTCGCGTTCCTCGTACAGGGCAGCGATGGCGTCGCCGCTTGCGATGAAGGACTCCACCAACGCCTGCTCGGCACAGGTGGCGGACAGTGTGTTGTCATAACTGTTGCGGAGAAACCCGGCGCAGCGGCTGGCGATATTTACCACTTTACCGACGACATCGGAGTTCACCCGCTGTACGAAGTCTTCCAGGTTGAGGTCGATGTCGTCTACCGAACCGCTGAGTTTGGCGGCGAAATAGTAGCGCAGGTATTGCGCATCGAGGTGCTCAAGGTAGGTACTGGCCTTGATAAAGGTACCGCGGCTCTTGCTCATCTTCGTGCCGTTTACCGTGAGGAAGCCGTGCGCATAGATGGCAGAGGGTGCGCGCAGGCCTGCCGATTGCAGCATGGCCGGCCAGAACAGGCCGTGAAAGTTGATAATGTCCTTGCCGATAAAGTGATAGAGCTCGGTATCGCCGCCGGGTTGCCAGTATTCATCAAAGGGGTGTCCGGTGCGATCGCAGTAGTTCTGGAAACTGGCGATATAGCCGATGGGTGCGTCCAGCCAGACATAAAAATACTTGCCGGGTTCGCCCGGTATTTCAAAACCGAAGTAGGGGGCGTCGCGGCTGATGTCCCACTCCTGCAGCCCGGCCTCTGTCCATTCCCGCAACTTGTTCGCCACCTGCGGTTGCAGCGTATCCGAGGCCAGCCATTGCTTTAGCATCCCTTCAAACTCGGGGAGCTTGAAAAAGAAATGGATGGACTCCTTCTCGATGGGCGTTGCCCCGGAAATGGCCGAGACGGGGTCGATCAGGTCCGTTGGGCTGTAGGTCGCGCCACAGGCTTCACAGTTATCGCCATACTGGTCTGCCGTTTTGCAGCGCGGGCAGGTGCCCTTGATGAAACGGTCGGCGAGGAACAACTGCTTTTCCGGGTCAAATGCCTGGGTGATGGCTCTGGAGGCGATGTGACCGTTGTCCTTGAGACGCTGGTAGATGGTTTCACTCCAGACGCGGTTTTCTTGGCTGTGCGTGGTATGGAAATTGTCAAAGCCGATAAGAAAGCCGGCGCTGTCGCGTATATGCTCCTGCTGGACGTTCTCTATCTGTTGCTCGGGGCTGATACCGAGTTTCTCCGCGGTCAGCATAATGGCCGTGCCGTGCGCGTCGTCGGCGCAGATATACAGGCAGTGGTGCCCACGCGATTTCTGGAAGCGCACCCAGATGTCCGTTTGCACCTGCTCCAGCAGATGTCCCAGGTGCAGGGAGCCATTGGCATAGGGCAATGCGCTGGTGACCAGGATTTTGCGGGGAGCAGGAGCTGCCATGTCAAGGGTCTGCTTCAGAAAATGGGGCGCTACTATAGCGTTTTTATCGCCGGGTTTCACGCGCGGGATGGTCGGCTGTGCCGCCTTTTGTGGGCGAGGTTGGGTGAGGGTGTGCTGGGGGTGACGGGCCGGGAGGGTGAGCGTTCAGCACCAACTGGCGAACTACTCCAGATCTGGCCCCGCGTTGGTCTGAACTCTGCTCAGTTTTCCGTCCTGTGAGATCAGGTAGACTTCGCCAGGTTCATCATCTATGCCAAGCAGCGCCGTGATCTCGCGGAACTGGTGGGCTTGAATGCGTTGGGCATCCATGCCATTCGCACAAGCCGTTGCAGAAAGCGCTTCACAAAGCGCCTCCCAGTCGTTGAGAGAGAACAGGTACTCGGGGCGATACCGGCTGAGTAACTGTATATCCAGACTGGGGTCGCGTTGTACGGGGAAAATAATCGCCAGACTGATGCTCGGCAATTTTTGCCCGATTCTCGATTCCTTATACCGCCGCCAATCGACAGCAACTCCGTTCACGTATCCGGCGGGCTCAGTAATGACCGTCTCTATCTGGGACAGCGTGACGGGAACTCCCTGAAGAAAAAAGGCCGGGACGCCGTTAATCGGATAGCTGGAAACCATGGCGTCATTGATAGCGCGATTAGCGGTATCAAGCTCTCCCTCACAGTTGGGATTCAGTTGCGCCAGGCCGGCGGCAGTCTTGTTGATCATATTTTGTAAGACGGCTCGACCGGTAGGTTGCCCGCACCGGAAAAATGGCCGGATGGCATCCTCGCTGCGTTGGCCAAAAATGGGTGCCCAGTAAACAAACAGGTTGTAGTCGGTCACCTGGTCCAGTTTGGGGATCGCTTTCTTGCAATACGGGCACAATGGGTCGATAAACACCACGACGTTGGCCCGGTTCGGTTGCCAATCTCCATACAGGAATGCCCGGTCGCTCGTCAGGTCCGGAATTCTCATCGCCGCAAAGGCTTCCATCCCGGTGATGGCTAAAGCAATAAATGCCAGCAGCCAGAGGGTGCCGCCCCTGCGCGGCACCTTATGCAGCGAAGGCAAGGGAATACTCAGTTGGTGGATTGCGCAGCGGCCATTTTCTCCATGGCGACGGGCAGTACAGTTTCGCTGTAGATCGCCAGTTGTTGTTGCATCGCTGCACGTACAGCCTCGCGTTGCTCGGGGTTGGCGCGTGCCGCCTCGTACTCCAGCGCCATCTGCTGTAGCTTTTCTTCCTGTTGCGTGACGAGCGCACGTTGTTCCCCGGTGACTCTGGGCGTCTCTGCTTGAGCTTTAATGTTTGCTTGCTGCAAAAGCTCGACGGGTCCAACCTGGGGGGGGAGAGGCGTTGGGACTGTTTCCGGGACGGAGTCCTGTCGAACCGCCGTTTCAGGGGATGAATTTTCCGTGTTGGAGTAATAATAAACGCCTGCACCTGCAAGCAGCAGTAGAACTAACACTGGTCCCGAAAACTTCATCACTCGCTCCTCGCCAGGATTAATACATCGCTAAACAATATCATTGCAACTCCTCTCGGGCCGTCTACCGGGCCCTGTCTCAATCGGCGGCGAAAAATTGCCTTGAGCCCCTGTTGATCAGGTTGCCCGCCAGGTCTGAAAAGTACGAGTAACTGACATACAGGCGATACCTGTGACTTGCTTCCAGCGACTCGGCGGGCGAAAACGTGAGGGTAATGCCATCTGCTGCAAGCGCAATCGTTCCGGGCACATTGGCATTGGTTGTCTCGTCCCACAGGTAGAAGCGGGCGCTGTCCACCGATGTGGGATCAATGCGCTCGTCCGCGACGACCTCCAGGATAGCATCGAGCGCCAGCGTTTCTTCCGCAGCGAAGCTCCATTGAACGAGGTTACCCCGGGTGGTGTCATTGCCTGATCCCGTCGTAAAGTCGATCGCTGCGGGGGCCGCGAGCGGATTACCCGACCTGTCTTCAATGCCGGCAATGTTCAGCCGGTAATTTGAATTGGGTAGCAGCGTCACAGATGGGGTGAGCGTTAGCAGATCTACAGCAGTGTTGGACGTCCTTTGTGTGGGAACCACGTTATTCAATGCATCACGAATATCGAAGCCGGTTATTGACGACAGGCTGACAGGCTCGTTGAATCGCACATTTACTATGACATTGGTCGGGACGCCGCTCTGTCCGTCGGCAAGGGTTGCCGTCGTCACCGCGGGAGCGGTGATGTCCTGGGCATTGCCGGCGGTGAAGCTGCGACTCGTGCTATTGATGCGGTTGCCCGCCAGGTCAAACAGGTAGGTGTTGTACGTCACGTACAGCGTGTAGGAATGGCCCGGCTGCAGCGCCTCGTCGCGCGCAAAGCGCAGGTGCCGCCCGTCTGCACTCAGGACACCGCGGCCCTGCATGAAGCGGCCCTGCGTGTTGCTGTACAGCGCAAAGCTCGCCTGGCCTGCCGCCACATTCGTATTGATCGTGGTCGGGTCAATGCGTTCGCTCAGCTCCACTTCCAGCACTGCATTCAACGGCAGGGTCGCGTTCGACGCGTAGCTCCAGTTGAGGATGCTGCCCGCCAGGTTGTCGAGGGAGTCCGCCGTGGTAAAGCCGATGGCTACCGGCACCAGCAATGGATTGCCGCTCACGTCCTCCACATCAGCCACGGACAATACGTAACTGCTATTGGCCGCCAGCAAACTGCGCGGCACCAGCGTGACCGTGCGACGATCACTGCTGAAGCTGATAGTGGTTACCACAGTGGCATCCGACGCATCCTTGAGCTGGATGCCCGCAACTGCGACCGGATTAAGCGGCTCATCAAAGCGCACACTCAGGCGCACATTGGTCGGCACATCCGTCTGGCCATCAAACAGCGTCGCCGTCTCGAACAGGGGCCCGGTGCTGTCCTCATCAAAGCCCGTGGTAAAGGTATATGTCGGGCCGGAGAGGCTGTTGCCGCTCAGGTCGCGCAGGCTGAAGGCATACCAGTAGTACAGGCGACCCGGTGCCAGCGCCTCTGCCGGCACCATTGTCAGGCGCCGGCCATCCGCGCTCAGGTCGAGGCTGGTCGGTACGTTCTGGTTGGTACTGGTGTCATACAGGTACACCCCGCTGGTGTTGACACTGACCGGATCAACAGGCTCGCTGAACTCGCGCACCAGTACCGGGTTCTGCGGCACACCGGTGGCGCCGTTGGCCACTGACGTATTCGAGACGTTGCCGCCTGCCAGATCCGGCCCGTCGGTCGTGGTGAAGGTCGTGCTGCCCGCCACCGCATTGCCGGCATGATCACTGAACGTCGGCAGCGTTTCCGTCACTTGTGTATTGGCCGGGAGGGTGCCTATGCGGGCATAGCGCACCACCTGGTTGTTTTCACTGAACAGGATGCTGTTGGTCTGGCCCAGGACGCCCGTATTGGCGACAAAGTTACTGATCGCTTCGTCAAAGCGCACCGCGTAGTACGGATTGGTGCCCACACCGGTTTCACCATCAGGCGGGTTCAGGGCAAGAATCAGCGGCGTACGGTCATCAACGACTGAACCCGGACCGGTATAGACGTACTGGTAATTACTGCTGCCGTACGTGTCCCCATCGGTATCCGTGATGCCGGATTCCAGGCGCAGGTAGTAGATCTGGCTTGTCGCCGGCTCAACAGGCAGTTCCAGTTCCTCGTCGGGCACGACCGTCATGATCTGGCCTGGTACCGTGTCATAGCCCACATCGCCCGGCTGGTCGTTAAGGCTGATCGTCACCGGCACCCGTGTGCCGTTGTAGTCTTTTTCCAGCCAGACCGTGCTGTCCGTCAGGGAATCCGGGTCCAGCGGCTCCGACCACAGCACCTGCAGCACGGGATTCAACACCACATTCTGGGTGCCACTGTTGGGCGAGAACACCTGCGGTGTCGGGCGCACACCCACTCCGTCACTGGTCGTGCCCATACGGAAGAAGGCGCTGTAATTGTTCAGCGGATTGTTCGCCAGGTCGGTCGCCGCATCACTCAGGTAGACCTGCACCAGTGCGCCCTCGGCAAACGGCGTATTCTTGGTAAAGCGCACCGTCTGGCCATTCCCCAGCACTTCCAGCACACCCTCATCATCAAGCACCACCCCGTTCTGGGCGATATGGAAGGCCTCTTCAATGCTGCTCGCATCCAGCGGCTCATTGATGTACATCACCACCTCGCTGATACCCAGCCAGTTGGTGCTGCCGTTACCCGGCAACACGCGGGATACCGAGGGTCGGCCGCCGTCCGTATTCAATACCGAGGTGGTAAAGACACTGACGAACGGCGCTATCGCGTTGCCGCTCAAGTCGGTGACCCGGGACGTGACCGCCACACCTATCGCGCTCTGGGAGGGCAGCGTCGCTGTCAATGTCACCTGTCGGCCATCGTCCGACCGGAATACGGATGGGGTGATAATGTTGCCATTCGCATACAGCGAGATGTTGGCACTCGTGATGGTCGCCGGTGCCATCGGCTCGCTGAAGTTCAGCACCACACTGGTGACAGGGCTGACATCAATCGCATTGGCTTCAGGCGAAATCGCCAGTACCGTCGGTGCGGTGTTGTCCGCCAGCGTCGATGTGGTAAAGCGGTACGTCCCGCTGGAGCGCGAATTGCCCGCCCGGTCGATAGCGGTGGTATTGACGCTATACTGCGTGCCGCCCAGTAGATCAATGGCCGGGGTGAATGTCACCGTATTGCCCGAGACCACATAATCCCCGGGCACAGTAACGCCCGCGCCGGTCACACTCGGGGTGGTCAACAGGCTGAGTGGTTCATTGTAGGTAATGGTAATCGCGGTGGTCACTGCCACATCGGTGGCATTGCTGGCCGGCACGATAGATTGCAGCACGGGCCCTGTGGTATCTGCCACGTCACTGGCCGCAGTGGTAAAGCCCAGAACCGTGGTGCTGAGCCCGTTGCCGGCGTAATCACACAGGCCATCCAGCGATAAGCTGTATTCCGTACTCGTCGACAGGTTGGCCGCGGGTGTGACGGTGATGGTACGACGATCAGAGCCCAGTGCAACCGAAGCATCGACCGGCACGCCGCCGGACAGCAATGACACACGATCCAGGCAACTGTCACTCAGCGGCTCATTCGCACTGAAGACCAGTCGGCTGTTCACGGCGACATCAACCGTGCCGTCGGCGAAACTGGTGGTCGTCACCGCGGGTGCGGTGGTGTCCTGTGCATTGCCGACGGTGAAGTTGCGACTCGTGCTGTTGATGCGGTTGCCCGCCAGGTCAAACAGGTAGGTGTTGTACGTCACGTACAGCGTGTAGGAATGGCCCGGCTGCAGCGCCTCGTCGCGCGCAAAGCGCAGGTGTCGCCCGTCTGCACTCAGGACACCGCGGCCCTGCATGAAGCGGCCCTGCGTGTTGCTGTACAGCGCAAAGCTCGCCTGGCCTGCCGCAGGATTCGTATTGATCGTGGTCGGGTCGATGCGTTCGCTCGACTCCACTTGCAGCACTGCATTCAACGGCACGGTCGCGTTTGGCGCATAGCTCCAGTTGAGGATGCTACCCGTCGTGGTGTCTGATTCGGCACCGGTAGTGAAATTGACCAGCACGGGATTAGGCAACAAATTACCACTCAGGTCGCGCACGCCATCGATACTGAAAATATAGTCTTCGCCTGCGTTCAACAACGGCACTGGATCGAGAGATACTATTTTCTTGTTGTTGCTCAATGTGCGGACCACCGGTACCTCAGCCCCGACACCGTCGAGTAGTTTGATGTCGTTGAGGTAAAGCGCACTTATGACCTCCGAGAACTCGACGTTCAGCAGCGTGTTCAAGGGCAGCCCAGTGGCGCCATCAGTCATTGTTGTGAAAACAACCTGCGGTGCCTGGCCATCTGACTCAAACGATGTCGTGAAGAAATTGGATCGGCCGACGAGCGCCAGGCCGAACAGGTCCTGTATGCCCGAGGTCATCACGACCTGGTATTGCCTGCCCACCAAAAATGGCGTGTTTGGCACAAAGGAAATGCTGGTTTTGGAATTGCTTACTGTTGTCGTACCCTCGAAGCGCAGCCCGGTGAGTTGGTCCAGCACCTAAAACGTATGGCTCGTGAGGGTGTTGGGGATTATCTGCTCACTGATAAGGACGGCAATAAGGCTGTTCAACGCACCATATTT
>JAGRIK010000264.1 GCA_020443325.1 Halioglobus sp. | reverse complement strand
TTGTAGCGCGGTTGCGGATGGAAAATGTGTTTCTCAGTCGCTCCACGTGATTCGCTTGGTGAGAAACACATTTTCCATCCGCAACCTCAGTGCATACCATTCGACGAGATAAAAAAAACTTTCCATTCATACACTCCACAATCTAACGTCCGTCACACCTCGTGCCGTAGCATTGGGATGCAGGGCTCGCATCCCAGTAGGCGTTTCACCAAGCGAATCACGTGGAGCGACTGAAACGCCTACTGGGGTGCGAGCCCGTCGCCCACGACTAACCCCCCGACAGCGCTACGAAAAAATTCACCTCGTTGGCATTCAAGGCGAAAACAAGCCGAGCTGTCAGACGAAGGTTTTTCAACACACGCTGCTAGTCGCGAAAGTTGGTGAACTGCAGCGGCGCACCAAAGTCCTCTTTCCTCAACAGTGCCATGACCTGCTGCAGGTCATCCCGCTTCTTTCCCGTAACCCGCACCTGTTCATCCTGGACTTGCGCCTGGACTTTCAGCTTCGCGTCTTTTATCTGTTTGACGATGGACCGACACTGCGCACTGTCGAGGCCATGGCGCAGGATCACCGTCTGGCGCACGACCTTGCCAGTGGTCTGCATGTCACCGCAGTCCATCGCACCCGGGTCGATATCGCATTTGATGAGCGCGCTGCGCAACATATCTTCCATCTGCGTCACCTGGAACTCCGCCTCTGCCGCCATGACCACGGTGCGGCCATCCCGCTCGAAGGAGGCATCGACCCCCTTGAAATCGAAGCGGTTGCCGACAATTCTGGACGCCTGGTCTACAGCATTGGTCAACTGGTGCAGATCCACTTCAGAAATAACGTCAAATGATGGCATAGTAGGTAACTCCCGCAGGCAGATGAAACAGGGGTTACATAGTAATGCGCCGAAACCAGTTTTCAATCCCGCATCGCCGTTTTAAGGTGCTGAGCTCTCCTGCCGTGCTCAAAACAGGCCTTATCGCCTGTGCGGCGCTGCTGCTGCTCAGTGCGTGTTCCAATACCGAAGACAGTGACCCGGGTTATGCGGTTGTCCCGGAGTCGTACGCGGTTGGTCAAATTTCGATCACGTTTGTCGATACGTCGCGCTCAACGGCCGCTCACGGCCCTGTGCCCGAGGCGCCCTCCCGCACCCTGGAGACAGATATTGTCTACCCGGCAGAGGGAGCGCCCGGAGGCACAGTCACAGCGGGCGCGCCAGCCTATCCGTCGACGACGCCCTATCCGCTGGTGGTGCTCTCCCACGGGCTCGGCGGCTCGGTGGAACACTTGATGCCACTGGCCCAGGTCTGGGCGGCCAGCGGTTATATCGTCGCACTGCCGCGATTTCCACTCACCAACTTCTCCACCCCCGGCGGCCCTGTTGCGCAGGACGTTCAGAACCAACCGGCCGATGTCAGCTTTGTGATCGACGAGATACTGTCGATGTCGAGCGTACCCGGAGAGCTGCTGCACAACGCCGTGGATGGGGAGAAGATCGCGGCGGGCGGGCACTCGAACGGCGGTATCACGACGTATGGGCTGGTGGCGAACTCCTGCTGTCGTGACCCGCGGATCGACGCCGCACTGGTGTTATCGGGCACTACCTCCCCGTTTGCGGACGGCGAGTACAACCTGTCGGAGATACCGCCGATTCTCATCGTGCACGGCATCTACGATGATTTGATCCTCTACAACTCCGCAGTGCGCACCTACAATACACTCCTGCCGCTCAAGGGCCTGCTCACGCTGGACGAATCTGACCACGGCTCCTATTTCAGCCCCCAGGACCCTGCATTTGACACAGTCGCCATCGCCACGACGGACTTCTTCGACGCGACGCTGCGCGACGACAGTGCTGCGATGGCCAGGCTTCCCGAAGACCAGGCTGCCGGCGTGGCCACAATGCACTGGGCATCAGACGACGCTTCAAACATTCCGGTCGAACTTCTGCCCGAGCCCGAGACCAACCGACAGGCTTTCCTGAGCGTTGCAGACAACCTTGTGGATGGACAGGTGATCACTGTTACCTGGAGCGGCTTTCTGCCCGGCAAGGTCGTCAACATCATGCAGTGCACCGGGGATGTCACCGGTGGTGCCGCCGCCTGCAATATCTCAGGGGGAACGCTTTTCCTCCAGAACCCGACGGGGATGGGCAGTCACGAGCAGTTGATCCGTACCGGCCCTATCGGCAACGGCGTTTGCGACAGCGCCAACCCCTGTACTGTTATTGTCAACGATGCCGGTCTGACCGAGGAGGACGCGATTGTCCGCATACCGATCACTTTCGCCAATTGACCAGGGTCCAGCGCCAGAGGCACCACACTTGAATTTCCCCGCAAAGCCATGAAAAATTGAACGAGAAGCAGGTGG
This sequence comes from Halioglobus sp., assembly GCA_020443325.1. GTDB lineage: Bacteria > Pseudomonadota > Gammaproteobacteria > Pseudomonadales > Halieaceae > Marimicrobium. Next base: position 10,463 of record JAGRIK010000264.1, on the reverse strand, counting down.
CGTAACGTGCAGGGACTAACAGGAGGCCTCCGTAAGGGTGAAGACTCCATTATTCATTCTGGCAACAATCCTCGTTACACCCGCATTGTGTGGGGCCGCTGAGTCCGAACCTGTCACACCGGCAGAGGCCGGTGAAGAACCTCTCAACTGGGTAGACGAAAGCCACGCCTATGCGACAGACAATGTGCAGGCGCTCACCGAATGGATGGACAATTTTTTTGGCGATCCCAATTACGAACTGGAAAAAGCGGAGTCGCTGGTTCGCGTACTGTGGAGAAACGAGTTCGACCAGAGCGACGGATACAATACCAAGGTAAGGCTGCGGGGAAAGCTGCAACTGCCTAAAATATCGAAACGCCTGAATCTGTTTTTCGGCGGGGAAGACGGCGATCAACTCAGTAACGACGAGGTCAAGAGTGAGGACAACGCCGGCCTGCTGTATACGATAGACCAACGCCAGCGCTCACGCGTGGACCTGACGATGGGTTTCAGTTCGAGGGGGTTTCGGCCCGGCGTGCGCTATCGCAACCAGGGGCCGCTGTACGAGAACAGCAGTTACCGTTTTACGCAGCAGGTTGAGCACAAGGACGGCAAGGGCTTTTTTTCTACGGGCGAACTGAACCTCGATGCAGCACTGAGCGCAACCAACCTGCTGCGTTTCAGCAATGAACTGGTCTACGGCGAGAATACCGAAGGCACCGAATGGCAGAGTACACTGGTGCTATACCAGCGCCGCAGCGTCCACAAAAAGGATCCCCGGGTATTCAGTTATTTCGGCTCCGTTAACGGTGCCAGCGACCCCTCCTATGTCAAGAACTACCGCCTGGGCGTACAGTTTCGCAGGCAGCTTTACCGGCCTTACCTCTTTGTCGAATTGCAACCCTCTTACAACTATCTCAAGCGCAGCGCCGATGACCGTCGCAGGGGATCGTGGCGTGTGGAACTGAACTTTGAAATTGCACTGGAACGGGATTTGCGGCGCAGGCCGCTGCTGAAAGAGACCGAGGACTGACAGGTACTGTCACAAACACTGAGTCAGGCACTGGGCTGAACTCCTGAACCGTCCACGGCTACCCACAGCTTCCCGCCACGGGACAACATTTTCTGTAGTAGAGTATCCGCTGACACCAGCCGGAGTTAACCAACATGACGGATACAAAGCTGACATTCTGCTCGCTGTGTGAATCCTTCTGTGGCCTTGAGGTGGACGTGGACAACAACCACATCACCGACATACGTCCCGATCCGCAGCACGTGGTCTCCAACGGTTATGTCTGTGTAAAGGGCACCAAATTCGACTCCATCCAACACAGCCCGGATCGCGTGACCGAACCGCTGAAACGCGTCGGCGATCGCTGGCAGGCAATTTCATGGAAGCAGGCGCTGGACGAGATAGGGGACAGGATCAAAGCCATTATCGAACGCAACGGCCCCCAGGCGTTTGGCAATTTCGTGGGCGCACCGGGCGGTAGCAACCTGATGTCGCCCATCTTCCGGGGCGAATTCTACAAGGGGCTCGGCTCCAACCGGATGTATGGCACAGGGACCTGCGACACGATGAACAAGTTCCGCGTCAACGGCGACATGTACGGCTCCCCGATGCGGCTCGCCTACCCGGACGTCGACCACACCAACTTTATGATGATACTCGGTGCCAACCCGAACATCTCCGGCAATACCCTGTACCACCTGCCGCGCTCGCGCGACCGCTTCGCGGGCATCATCGCCCGCGGTGGTCGCGTGGTCTGGATCAACCCGCGCCGGGTAGAGTCGGCCCGCACAGGCGAACACCTGTTTATACGCCCCGACACCGATGTCTATTTTCTCGCGGCGTTTTGTAACGAAATTTTCCGCCGCGACGCGATCGACCACGAACTGATCGCGCGAACGATGAAAAACCTGTCGTCCCTGCAATCCACTGTCGCGCCCTGGACACCCGAGCGCCAGGCACAGGTCACGGGTATTCCAGCGGCTACATTGCTGGAACTGGTGGACGCCTACCTCGCCGCCGATGGCGCAGCGCTGAATATGGCCACCGGCGTCAACCAGGGGCGCAGCGGCACCCTGTGCTACTGGCTGCTCGAATCCATCTCCGCGATCACCGGCAACTTTGATCGCCAGGGCGGCAACCTGATCGGTGAAGGTATTATCGATTTTGCACTGCAGGCCAAGGACGACCCGGTATTAAAACTGGGCTTCCATCGCAGCGACGACCTGCCCAGCGTGTCCGGCCAACAGCCAGCGGCCATGCTGGCCGACGATATCCTCGGCGGTGAAGTCAAGGGGCTTTTTGTCGAGGCGTCGAACCCCTTGTTGGCGGTTCCGAATCCCGGCAACCGCCTCGAACAGGCACTGGGTGAACTCGAATTGCTGGTGTGTATCGACTGGTTCCGCAATGAGACCGGCAACCTCGCGCACTATATCCTGCCCGCGGCCACCTGGATGGAACGGCCCGGCATGCCGTATGCGCTGCAATCGTTTGTCGGTTGCACGCCCACGCCCTACCTGTATGCCGCCGACAAGGTCCTGGAACCGCCTCCCGGGGTGCGCGAGGAGTGGTGGATGTACACACGCCTTGCGGACAAGTTCGGTATCACCCTGATGGGCAACCGTTTCCTCAGTGGGTTTCTCAAGCTGGCGGCGCGGCTGGCCCACACACCGCTGGGCTTTATCAGCGTTCCCCGGGTATTGATCAGCGGCATGTTAAAGCAATCTGGACAGCCCGACTTCAAGTCCATGCTGAAGGATCACCCCCATGGCCTGCGCCTGCCGGACAACCCGGGGCGCAACTTCCTCGGCACGGAGCGCGTGCTTACCGAGGATGCGCTGGTCGATCTCGGGCCACCGGATTTTGTGGCGACATTCAACGACCGTGTGGAATCGCTGTTTGAGGACGAACTGGCCAACCTCGGCAGGATGAAGTTAATCGGCAAGCGGGAGATAAAGCGCATGAACTCCTCCTCTGCCAATTCTCCACGCCTGGTGAAAGACAAGACCAATTACGCCTATATTTCGCCGGAGGACGCGGCAAGACTGGGTGTCGCAGAGATGGATTACGTCGACGTCAGCAGCCGCGTAGACAACATTACGATACAGGTGCGAATCAGCGATGAGATGATGCCCGGTGTCGTGGCAATACCGCAGTGCTGGGGGCACGAGAAAGCCGATGGACTGCCGCATGCACAGCGACACCCCGGAGTGAATTCAAATTTCCTGGCGGGTGACGGTTATGATAGCGTGGAGAAACTCTCCGGCATGGCACACCTGTCCGGCATCGTGGTCGATATGGCGCGCTCTGATCGTATCGCCACGGCATGACACATGCATACTGGCGTGGATAACCAGGTACTTTGCACTTTGAACCGGTTTTAGGTATGACTGAACCACATTGGCATGTGCTGGGCGCCGGCGCTATCGGCAGCCTTTTCGCGCAGGGCCTGCACCGCAGCGGCAGCGCGACGACACTCATCATGCGCCGCGGCACACAGGCCCGTTCGCTGGCCGTGGTGGTAGAGCGGGACGCGCAACGCTGTGAAGATCGCCTGCCCGTTATCACACCCGATGACTCCGCGCTCATCTCCCATCTGTTAGTCACCACCAAAGCCTACGATGTGCAATCGGCGGTCGCCGGTGTCGCCCACTTGCTCGCGGACCACTGTGTGGTGGTGCTGCTCGTGAACGGCATGGGTCTATCAGCGCAACTGGGTGAGGCTTGGCCCAACCTGAACATCTATTGCGGCACCACCACCGAGGGCGCCTATAACATAGCAGCACAACACATCTGTCACGCCGGGCGCGGGGAAACCCGTATTGGCCGGGAGGGGCAGAGCGAACCGCCCGCCTGGTTTAAACACTGGACACGCGCAACCAGCAACTGTGTCTGGGACAGCGCTATTAATGCTGCGCTGTGGTCAAAACTGGCCGTCAACTGCATTATCAATCCGCTGACCGCAATACACGGTTGTCGCAATGGCGAACTCGCGCGCCGCAGCGAGCTGGCTGCGCAGGTGGATATCCTCTGCGATGAGGTTACCGCGATAAGCCGCGCGGCGGGCTTCGCGGATATCGCCGACCAGCTAAAGACCACTGTGAGCGCAGTCATCGCGGGCACTGCCGACAACCGCTCTTCCATGCTGCAGGATGTTGCAGCCGGGCGGCACACTGAAATTGACTATATCACCGGCTACCTGCTACAAGTGGCCGAGCAGCATGGCATTCAAGCCCCACACAATAAATCACTGCTGGAAAGGATACATAACCGTGCTCAATGACTCACTGCCGCTGGCGACGATAGTGCCGCCGATCCTACTGTCCTGCATTGCCGTGGTGGCGCTGGTGATCTCTGATTTTCGCGACGTCCGCGCTGGACGCTACCTGTTCAAGCCGCTGGCGGCGCTTGCCTTTGTCTGGCTGGCCCTGTCACTGGATGCGCAAAGCACCACCTATGGCCAGTGGCTGTTGGCCGCACTGGTGTTCTGCCTGCTGGGCGACCTGTTGCTGATGCCGGACAGCGAGCGTAGCTTTCTCGCCGGCCTGGCAGCCTTTCTTTGCGGCCACCTGCTGTTCGCGGTTGCCTTTTTCCAGTTACCCGGAAATCCGCTTGGCATGACGGTGTCTACGCTCCCCGTACTCGTATTGCTGATCGGTGTCTGGCGCTGGCTGATACCGCATGTCAACCGTGAGATGAAGCTGCCCGTTATCCTGTACATCCTGGTGATATCCGCAATGCTGTTATGCGCCGGACTGACCGCGGGCCAACCCGCAGCGTACCTGATCATCATCGGGGCGTGGGGGTTTGCGTGTTCGGACCTCGCGGTAGCGCGGCGACAGTTCATCCTGCCTGCGTCCCGGATGAACGGTGTGTGGGGCACGCCCCTGTATTTTGTATCGCAAATGGTGCTGGCCTACTCGGTGGCGCTGGCCTGATCAGGGGTATAGTGCAAGGGTGGTGTTGCGCACGGTATCGCGCCACTCCTCTACAGACATAGTCGCCAGCACCACGCCCTGCGCGCTGAAGCGCTCGCCCGCCTGTTCCCGGCTGATAGTGAACACGCACAGGTTTCCAGTGCAGTGCAGCGCCATGACGATGTCCACCCCGGGTGCTTCATTCCAGTTTTCGGGCTCTCCTCGCGAGTAGATTTTGGTAATCGGAAAAGCACCGACTGTCCCCACCACGCGAATGTTTCCTAGTTGCATGACCAGTGCGTCCCTCACCTGTTCCACAATCCAGTCACGGGAAACCCCGCGCGGAAAAGACATGTCACCGATGAAACTCGTTTGCGGCTTCTCGAAGTGCACAGGCATCACAGTATTGCGCAGTACGTTCGCAATCGGCAGCGCTATCATGGCGACCAGCAATAGCGCCAGCGCCGTGCGGGCAGGCCACCTGAGCGTTTTTATCCTGTGCCTGAACCTCGTCCAGCGAGTACCGGACGGCACGAGCGCGGACCTGCCCTGCTGCCCAAGATCCCGGGGTATAAGGGGTGGTATATCCTGCGGCGATTCAGGCCGAAAACACGGCTGGGCTTCCCGCAACAGGCTTCGGGTAGCCGACATGGGAAGGCTGCGCAACACTTCGCGCAATACCTGCCGCACGCGGCGCGTGTTGGCCGGCCTGTCGCGGGGATTCTTTTCCAGCAGTGTATCAATGATGCCCACCAGCGGGTCCGGGAGCTCAACATCGCCCGTGACTATCTCTGCCAGTGGCGTGTGCGGGCGATGCAGCAGCAACTCGGGGTTGAGTACGCCATCGCGAAAAAAAGGCTGCTCACCACACAACATTCGGTACAGCAGGGCGCCAAGGGCAAACAGGTCTGCACGCTCATCGAGCGCGTTGCCGAGAAACTGCTCCGGGGAGACTGCGGTTAAACTTCCGGCCGCCCAGCGACTCGACGGTCCCTCGGCGGTGGTTCTTGAAATACCGAAATCGGTGAGTTTGGCGCGCCCGTTTTCGGCGATTAACACATTCCCGGCTTTCAGGTCGCCGTGCACGATGCGATTCTGGCGAGCGAGCGCCAGTGCCCCGGCGATATCTGCTCCGACGGTCAACACACTGGCCAGCGAGGGGCGCACCGCAATCAGGAAATCTTCCAGGCTGCAACCGGGCACATACTCCATAACCATCGCCAGGTGAGTACCGGACTCGATCACGTCGTGAATCTGCACGACCTTCGGGCTCTGTATACCGGCGACTATCTGCGCCTCTCGCAACAACTGTTTGCGCGCGGGACGCGTCGATGGCAGGCGGTATATCTTGATTGCCACCCGGCGATGAAGGCGCTTGTCGTAGCCGAGGTACACGCTGCCCTGGCCGCCTTCCTTGATCAACCGGAGAATACGATAGGGCCCGACAAAACTGTCCAAGGTGACGGCTCAATGCTGCTCTGCAGGCAGCTTCCGCAACTGGCTGCGCAAACTGTTAAGTGACACGCGCAACTCGCGCGCGACGCTCGCGGTGTCACCGGCATGCTCTGCCATCAGGCGCTGCAGTTCCTGCGGGGAGACCTCGCTGGCCAGGCAATAGTGCGGGGATGCCTCGATGCGGCGGTATACGGCCGCGCGCGACACACCCAGTTGCTGCGCCACCCGGGGGACCTCGCAGTCATTGGCGCTCATGGCCTGATCGAAGGTGTCGTCATCGACGTCCTGCATTCTGCGACGCCGCACGCGACCGGAAAATGAGGATGGCGAGTTCGGGCCCGTCATCGCAGACCACAAGGTCTGGTTCATGACCGGCCTGGCCTCGCTGGACATGACCACCTGCTGCGCAAAGTTTGCCAACTCTCTCACGTTGCCGGGCCAACGATAGGAGAGAAATGCGTAAAACAGCATGGCCCACGCCGCAATATCGGTCGCCGCGCTGGTAACTTCCGGCAAAAAACCTGAACGCCCCGACTCCTCGACGCCGTTCTGCAGGAAATAGAGCAGTAACTCGCCGATATCCTCCGGGTGTTCGCGCAGCGGTGGCACCAGAATTTCACAGGCACCCAGGCGATGGCGCAGGGCCGCCTTGAAATCGCTGCCCTGATCGTCCAGTGCAGCATCCGTCGCCGAAATCACACGCACATCAACCCGTCGAATCGGGCCGCCCACGGCCTGGATCTCCCGCTCCTGCAGTGCGCGCAATAACTGCGGCTGAACCTCGACGGAGGCGTCGCCGATCTCGTCCAGGAACAGCGTACCGCCCTGTGCCTGCTCAAAGTAACCGGGCACAGCCTGGTTGGCGCCGGTAAAAGCGCCCCTGGCGCTCCCGAATAATGCAGCGGCCGCCAACTCACTGGGTATGGCTGCCATGTTGACGCTCACCATAGGCCCCTTCGCCCGGCGACTGGCGTTGTGAATAGACGCGGCGACCAGCTCCTTGCCAGTCCCCGTCTCGCCGCGCACCAGCACATCCAGGTCACTCTCCCCGGCGCGAGCGACCTGCTCCCGGATATCCGCCATGCACGCGCTGCTGCCGCGCAACAGGCTGCCGGTCGCACGGTCCGGAGCGAATGGCGCGTCACTGCGCCCCACGCGCAGGAGCAGCACAACACTGTGACCCAACATGACAGGGAGACCCTCGCGCAATCGTTCCCACTCAACCTCCACGCTATCGTACAGTTCAGTGGAGCCGAGGCGACACCGGCTGGAGGCGTCAAAACGACGAATGACGAGGCGCTTACCGCGCAGGGTAAATTGCAATGCCCTGCGACTGACATGTGGATCGTCGAGCGGGGTGGGGCACTGGCCATCGGGGCCGTCAAAATCAGGGCTGCGGCGACCGAGCACCCACGGCGCATTACCCGTTTGCTGCGGCACCACCGCCCTGTGGCCAATGCGAGAGGTGTCGGGATGAAAAACAATCGTGAGTACGAGTTCCTGCCCACCATATTTGCTGGCCATGGAGGCAATGATTGAGGGCAGAGTCACCTCAGGATCTGTCGGCATCCGCATGATTGGGTATCCATCGCACTTGCAAGCTGTTATCAGTATTTCCTATAAGCTTAGCAGCTGCTGGGAAACTTGCCGCTGACAGCCGATTCCGGATGCCTTCGCTATCTCAACCTCGCAACGTGTCACGAAACCGCGGCCAATCGAATGCCGGCCCCGGGTCTGTTTTCCTGCCGGGCGCAATATCACTGTGACCAACAATTCTCTGTGCCGATAGCCCGGGATAATGTGCGATCAACAGTCTGGCAACACCCGACAACGCCGCATACTGCGCATCGGTATAGGGATCGTCATCGGCACCCTCCAACTCAATGCCGATGCTGAAATCGTTGCAGTTGCTGCGCCCCTCAAAGGACGATTCCCCAGCGTGCCAGGCGCGATCGGCAAAACTGACGAATTGCACCCTCTCGCCGCAGCGCCGTATCAGCAGGTGCGCGGAGACCTCGACGCCGCGAATCTCCTCAAAATAAGGGTGCTCATCCCAATCGAGGCAATTGCTAAAAAAACGCTCGATACAATCCCCGCCATAACAGCGCGGCGGCAGCGAGATATTGTGCACAACCAGCAACTCCACTGTGCAGGCCTCGGGTCGCGGGCCATAGTTTGGCGACGGCACTTTGCGCGCCCCTCGCAGCCAACCGTGCTCTATCGTGTCTCTCATACCTGCCGGTTTCCTGGGCGACGGCCGCCGTGGGGTTTCAAAGGCACCAGTCTACCTAGCACGAAATAATAGGTCACGCGCTGCACGCGCTGGAACGCGTCGACGCCACCGGGATTAACAGCGGCTGCGGCAAACTGCTACAATCGGCGCACCTATTTTTCCTTGCACCTTAAAGCCTTATGCCGCAGTCCAAACCGGAAGTCTTCACCGTCGACCCCAGCGCCGTAGCGCGCGATATCCGCGCTGCCCTGGAGGAGGATATCGGGAGTGGCGATATCACCGCTGCCCTGATCGACCCCGGTGCGCAGGCGTCAGGGCGGGTGATCACCCGTGAAGACGGCGTGATGTGCGGCCAGCCCTGGGTGGATGCGGTGTTCGCCGAACTCGACGGAGCCGTGCGTATCGAATGGGAGCATCGCGATGGCGACCGCATCGGCGCAGGTAACACGCTGTTCTCGTTTGCGGGCCCTGCGCGCAGCCTGCTGACGGGCGAGCGCTGCGCACTGAACTTCCTGCAACTGCTTTCGGGCACGGCCACCACCTGCAGGCGCTACGCCGACCTGGTTGCCGGCACCGGGGTGCGGTTACTGGATACCCGCAAAACTATTCCCGGATTACGCACCGCACAAAAGTACGCGGTGCGCGCTGGCGGCTGCCACAATCACCGCATGGGCCTGTACGATGCCTACCTCATCAAGGAGAACCACATTTCTGCCTGTGGCAGCATCAGGGCTGCCGTGGAGACCGCGCGCAAAAATGCGCCGGGGAAACCGATAGAGGTGGAGGTGGAGAACTTTGCGGAACTGGAAGAGGCACTGGCCGCCGCCTGTGACCGGGTGATGCTGGATAACTTTTCCCTGGCGCAAACCGCAGACGCTGTTGCGCTGGCGGGCGGACGCGTGGAACTGGAAGCCTCCGGGAATGTCACCGAGGACACCTTGCTGGCGATTGCGCAAACCGGGGTGGATTTCATCTCCATCGGCGCCCTCACCAAGGACTGCAGGGCCCTGGACCTGTCCATGCGCCTGCAGTAGGTTCGTCATCAATTATGCAAACGCCCGCTATAGCAACGGACGCTTGCTGACGATGACACCGTTGTTGTCCGCATAGGCATAATCGCCGGGGGCGATGGTCACACCGCCGATCTGGATGGCGATATCGCGCTGCCCCATCCCCAGTTTCTCGGTCTTGATCGGGCAGCTGCCCAGGGCCTGGACGCCCAGCGGCGTGCGGCCGATTTCATCCACATCGCGAATAACACCGTAGATGATCAAACCGGCCCAGCCGTTCGCCGCCGCCTCCTCGGCTAACATATCACCGAGCAGCGCCCGTCGCCGCGAGCCGCCGCCGTCCACCACGATGACTCGGCCGCGCCCTTCCTCCGCGACACACTGTTTTACCAGCGAATTGTCCTCGTGGCACTTTATTGTCACGACCTGCCCACCGAAATGCCGGACCTGGCCGTAGTTCACCCACGGGAGTGCGAGAACATCCACTTCGGGGGAGGCGTCGGACAAGTCCGGTGTAGAAACTGTGGTCATAAAAGCTCCTGATGATTTGTAGTGGCGGCATTATACGCCAGCACCCGCTCAAACCGGACCCAGGGCTTTATGCGCAGGGCTTTGCGACCCGTCGTTCAGTATTGGCAAGCGCGACAATCCGAGTATAATTCGCTCGGCCGATGTTTTGAATTTTTTTCATTCATATAGTGAATACGGGGTAGCCAGTGAAAGTGAATCGAATCGATCTCAACCTGCTGGTCTACCTGGATGCCCTGCTGCGTGAGCGCAATGTCACGCAGGCTGCCAATCAACTGAACCTGTCACAGCCGGCCATGAGCAATGGCCTGCGCCGCTTGCGCGAGTTGTTC
>JAGRIK010000263.1 GCA_020443325.1 Halioglobus sp. | reverse complement strand
GCATGGAAATTTTTTTTATGTTCTATTTGAATGGTGTGCACTGAGGTTGCGGATGGAAAATGTGTTTCTCACCAAGCGAATCACGTGGAGCGACTGAGAAACACATTTTCCATCCGCAACCGTCCTACAAAGCCACTTCCCAGGAGACGGAAATACCTCAGCTTCCATCCCGGTCAGTTTTCCTCCAATCTCGCACTGGAAAATATCTGCCCCCGGCGCGGCTACTCCTGAAGATTTTCCTTCAACACAAACTTCAGCACTTTACCAGCAGGATTCCGCGGCAGCGCGTCAACAACGTGCAGTCTCAGGGGTAACTTGTAACGCGCCAGCATCGGCTCGGCGAAGGAGCGCAACTCCTCCAGCGTCAACTCGTGCCCATCGTGCAGTGCGACGACAGCGGTAACCGCTTCGCCCCACTTCTCGTCTGGCAAGCCAATCACGGCGACCTCGGCGATGGAATCGTGTTTGTAGAGCGCGCTTTCCACCTCCGCAGGGTAAACGTTTTCGCCGCCTGAGATGACCATATCCTTGAGGCGATCACAGATGAACAGGAAGCCGTCTTCGTCGAAATACCCCACATCTCCCGAGTGAAACCAGCCTTCCGCGTCAATCGCCGCGGCAGTCGCCTCGGGACGATTCCAGTAGCCTTTCATGATGTTGGGGCCGTTCATGCAGATCTCACCGCGTACGCCGGCCGGGACCGGCTGGTTGTTGTCATCCACGATTCGGGTGTTACTGAACAGTGGGGCCTGGCCCGCTGATCCAAGCTTGCTGATGGACCACTCGGGCGTAAGGAATGAGGAAAACGGTGAGGTTTCGGTCAGGCCGTAGCCCTGGCAGAAATCGATACCGCGAGCGGCGTACAGTTCAATCAATGATTCAGGCACAGGAGCCGCCCCGCACAGCAGGACACGAATGGAATCGAGATTTGTAGTTGCGAACGACGGGTGTTGGGACATAAAGAGGAACATGGCGGGCGCACCAAACATATGGGACACCTTGTAGCGTTCAAAATCCGCGAGGACCTGTCCGGCATCGAAGTTGCGCAGCAGCACTACAGTAGAGCCGGTGTGGAACGAGCCCAGCGTCATCACGTTCAGGCCACCGATATGGAAAAGCGGCGCTGCAGTCAGTATCACATCATCACGCGAGCCGCCGAACGCAAACATCGAATTAATGTTGTTCCACAGGATATTACCGTGCGTCAGCATCGCGCCCTTGGGCAATCCGGTGGTCCCGGAGGTATACATGATGACCGCGACGTCGTGCACATCAACCGAGACTGCGTGCGCCAGAGGCTCGGCCTCCGCCCGCTCCGTCGACAGGTGGCGCCAGCCGTCGGCGACACTCTCGCTGGTGAAAATCTGTTGGCAACACAAATCACCAACCGCGGGCTCGAGTACGGGGCGCGTGGCATCGTCCACCACCAGGGTGTGAATACCGGCATCGTTAATAATGAAAGTCAGTTCCTGTGCCGTCAGGCGAAAGTTGAGTGGCACAAAGATCGCGCCCAGTGCCTGCGCGGCAAACATGGTCTCCAGCAGGGCGGGATGATTCAGTCCAAGGTACCCGACGCGATCACCGACACAAACCCCACCGGACCTCAGCAAACTGGCCTGGCGGCGCACACGATCGGCAAACTCTCCATAGGATATCTCCTGCTCTTCAAAGATCAGGGCTGTTCGCTCCGCGCTGAGTTCTGCCCTGCGCAACAGGGTGGCGGCGAGATTGGGCTCCATTCCGGGTCTATTCACGAGTATCTCCTACGTTGGGACGTTATGTATTGTTATATCTACCAGCACACTGCTGCTGGTGCTGCGAAGGATACTAACATGGGGTATGTCTCGAATGGCACTTACATAGGCTTCAGCATCGGCGGGAAATTGAACTCCATAGGGTTGGGACCCGCCGTGAACCCGTCCATGGGGGCTTGAGCTCGGCGTCCTGCCTCGCACAGTCCCAACCCTATGGAGTTCAATTCCCCACCTACCTTCCATATGCGGGCTTATTGACGTGTCATTCGGGTGAGCCTCCTGAATATCATTCAAGCCTGAGCGTATATCACAGGCGTCAATACAGGGAATTTCTCCTGTAAGCTTAAGCCAACCCACAAAATCTGCTACCTTTGCCCCTCATTTTTTTGTCGCACGGAGCAAGCCACGCCATGATTAGCAGTTTTTATCCGCCCCAGCGGACCCTCATGGGTCCTGGCCCCTCAGATGTCTCCGCCAGAGTACTGGGAGCACTGGCCCGCCCTACCATTGGCCATCTCGATCCCATGTTCCTGAAGCTGATGGATGAGATCAAGGAACTCCTGCAGTTTGCATTCCAGACCGGGAATGCGCTGACACTGCCGGTCTCGGCGCCGGGGTCGGCCGGTATGGAAGCCTGTTTCGTGAACCTGGTGTCGCCGGGCGATAAAGTGATCGTTTGCCAGAACGGCGTCTTTGGCGGGCGCATGAAGGAGAACGTCGAGCGCTGTGGCGGCATTGCTGTGATGGTCGAAGACGCCTGGGGCGAGCCGGTCAGCCTGGACAAGGTTGAGGCGGCCTTCGACGATCACCCCGATGCCGCGATCCTGGCGTTTGTCCACGCGGAGACGTCCACCGGCGTGCACAGCGATGTCAAAGCGTTGTGTGCGCTGGCGCAACGCCGAGGTGCACTGTCTATCGTCGATGCGGTGACATCCCTCGGCGGGATCGAGGTCTCTGTCGACGAATGGGGTGTGGACGCCATGTATTCCGGCACGCAAAAGTGCCTCTCCTGCGTACCGGGCATCTCCCCCGTCACGTTTGGTGAACGCGCGGTACAGCGCATCCAGGCGCGCACGCACAAGGTCCAGAGCTGGTTTCTGGACATGCAACTGGTGATGGGGTACTGGGGCGGCAGCAGCAAGCGCGCCTACCACCACACGGCGCCGATCAATAACCTTTACGCGCTGCACGAATCACTGGTGATGCTGCAGGAAGAAGGACTGGCTGCGGCACATGCGCGCCACCGGCATAATCACCTGGCACTGGTCGCCGGCCTTGAGGCGATGGGCCTGGGCATGGCCGTCGACGCTGAGTTCCGACTGCCACAGCTGAATTCGGTGCTGATTCCCGACGGCGTGGACGACGGTGCACTGCGCACAGCCCTGCTCAATGAGTTCGACCTGGAAATCGGCGCCGGGCTCGGCGCGCTCGCTGGCAAAACATGGCGCATCGGCCTGATGGGGTTTGGCAGTAACGAACGCAATGTGGTGTATTGCCTGAATGCGCTGGAAGCCATCCTGCAACGACAGGGCGCCGCGATCACACCGGGCAAGGCCCTGACGGCTGCCCGCGCAGTATTCAGTCAATAAGCCTGGGTACCTCTGGATAAAAGGCGAAGATATCCCAGCGGGTCTCCGGCGTTACGGCCCGCTGAGCATGGACCATATCCGCGCCGGCTCTCCATTACTGGTATCGCGATGCACGAGGTACTTGGCGTGCACATTGCGGGCGCGCCGTGGGTCCAGCTCAATACTCCAGAGGGGCGCTACTTCGTTGGGAATCATGGAGTAGCGAATGTCTATCACCCTGTTGGCGTGCAGCGGATCGCGGGCGATATACCCGTTGCTGAACCAGCGAAAACGTTCGATATCCATCGCCTGCTGCGACCCCTGGTCCAGCCACGGCATATCCCTGTCAATATCGAGCTTCTGCACAGAGGCGCCCTCGAACACCCGGGGTGCCAGGCCTGATCTCACCGCATCCACGTAGAAGCGGTCATCGGTTTCGTAGACGATCTTCCATACCAGGATATTGGCAAAACTCGGCTTGGCCTCGAGCCGCAGCGGGGTGTGCCCGCGCTGTGCAGCCAGCGCATAGCCCATGTCCTGTGCCCCGTCGCGCTGCCACAACCCGAGTGCCATATAACTCAACGCCCACACCAGGCCTATGCGCGCATAAATGGGTTTGCGCCGCCGTGCTGCCAACACCACCGCAAGCAACAACGGTACAGTAAACAACGGGTCGATAATGGAAATCGTGTTCCAGGCGATACGCGCATCACTGAACGGCCAGAACAACATCGTGCCGTAGGTCGTGCAGGCATCCAGCAATGCGTGGGTCGCATAACCAAGCGTGCAGAACAGCCACGTCTGGCGAAACGACAGGCCGCGACGCTTCCCCAATACGGCGTGCAGCACCAGCGCACAAATGATCCCGCCTACAGGAATGAAGATCAGCGAATGCGTAAACTGCCGGTGGTACTCAAGGAATAACAGTGGATCGGAGCCGGAGCGAATCAGGACATCCAGGTCTGCCGCCATGCCCGCGAGAAACCCCAGCAACCCGGCGCTGGCTGCGTAGCGCGGGGCACTGGATGCCTGGGGGAGTGCTGCACCCAGCACTCCCTGGGTGAGCGGATCCATCAGCTGACGCGGCTCAGTGTGTTCACATCCGTGTGGTCGTAGGACTTCTTGTCGTAGATGTCGAGTACCGTAGTCTCGCTGTAGCGCATCTGGCCGCCTTTCACTGTCAGCGTGTGCGTGAACCCTGTGGTCCGCGCCTGCTTGAACATAAAGGGTGCCTGCACGATGCCGCTGGCATCCGCTGCCACATCAAAAACCAGTTCCTGCTCCGCGTCTTTGGCCGGCGCCAGCGTTCCTGTAGCAACGACCGCGACACCGCGAGGGATAGTAAACGTTTCTACGATGCTGTTGTCAGCCGGATCCCATAACCAGTAGCCGATCTGGTCGTGAAACACCTCATTGTTCGACTTGCGGCTGACGACCTGGTGATAACGCACCACGGACAGTGTCTGCTTCTCCGCGTTCGTCACATCGCCAGCGGCTTCAAAGACGATAGTCTCATAAAACGGGTTGCGCTCCTCGCCATCCGGCTCGGGTGCCCGATCGACGCCCTTGTCCCCCTCCCAGGTGCCTACAAGAGCCGCCAGCGGCCCGTAGTTGATACCCTCGATAATACAATGCTCATTCATCTGTCCAATAATCCTCTGCATGAAAATGTCCGCCAAAGGTACAGAATTCCAGCGCGGGCCGCCACTGGTGACGCGACTATCCGCCCGATAGCCAGGCTCTATACCTCGCCGTTTCTAACAAGGTGTACTGCCGCTAGTCAATATCGAACGAGTAGTAGAGGTCCACCGAGTTCTCAATACTGCTGACCACCTCCAACCACAGCCTGGAGCGCAAATAAAACCGCGTGGTGAGCACATTCACCGGCTCGTAGAGCCCAACCCCATAGGACAGGTAAATACGCTCGCCGAGATAGCCGCTCACCGTTGCGGCGGTATCCGTATCAGAGCCCTCTGCACCAAATTCAATATTGCTTACACCCGGGATACGGTTCAGTTCATTGACCAGTTCAGAGCGATTCACGACGCCACTCGCCATGGACAACGCTGCGGACGTACCGTCCAGGCCAGCTCCCGCGTCTATTCCCCTGCCGCGCACCAGATAGGACATCGCCTCTGTCTGCGACATGGTCGGGTCGGAATAAATCTCAAGCTGCAAGTCGTCCTCGATCGGCCCCTGCACCCGCACCCCCACCGTCACACCGCTGCTGGCAATACGGCGCTCGGCGCGAACATTGACAGCCGGGTTGGTCGGTGGCCCGGTGAAACTGACTGTGCCCCGTTTTATCTGCAGGCGCGCCTGATACGCTCGAAATTCACCGCCACTCGTATTGAGGTTGCCGAATATCTGCAGTGGTTGCCCCGGCCGCTGTTGCACGCGAAGGTCACCCCCCAGTGTGGTCTCCAGCATATCGCCGGTAACGCGAAAGCGATCCTCTATATGAATCTGTACATTGATACGCTGTTTGAAGGGCAAATCCTCACTCAGGGTTTCACCCTCCGCATTGACCTCAATCACCGAGGGCGAGAGCGCCACACTGCCCTCGGGCAACGCCTCTATTTCCAGTACACCATCGAGAATGTTGATCTCCCCGGTGAGTTCCAGCAGGTCCTTGCGCAAAGTCACCTTCAGCGCCTCCGAGATCAACATCTCAGTCGTTGGGGGATACAGGATGTTGTGTTCCGCGCCGTGAATATTGAGTTCCATCTGCAGCGTCGGATCCAGATCCACGCGACCTGTCAGCGCCAGGTTGCCTCCTCCGAGAAGGCCCGCACCCCGTATTTTTGCCCCTGTGCCCTGTACCTGCAGCGTCAATCCCAGGTTTTCCAACTGCGTGGGATTTCCCGCTATCGCAAAGTGGCCGCCTTCGAGCGCCAACTTACCGAACCCCTGTGGCCTGTCTATCGTGCCGGCGAGCGAGACATCGCCGCTGAGTTCACCCGCAAGCGCGGACAGCGAAGGGACAAAGGGTTTCAGGGCGCCCAGCCTCAGTTTATTGACAACAACGGAACCGGATATGGCCTCTTGCCTGTCCGGCGGTAACAGCAGATTAAGCGCCAATATCCGACGACTGTCGCGCAGCATGCCCCCATCGATTTGCAGCCCGGCGCTCGTGGAAGTCACGCCAATATCCGCCTTGTCCCAGCCGAAACTGGCGCTGTCTCCCTCTTCGAAGTGCTGCGTAATCAGCACCGCCCCGGTCGCCGCCTTTCCCGACATCACAATCGCCTGCTCCGGCGCCCATCGAGCGTCCAACCGCAGTTGCACATCGCCTTTCACGTCCAGGTCGGATGGCAGGATATCGGCGAGAATCTCCAGGTCACTGTCCAGGGTAACACCGCCACTCCCCTGTGCCCCTAGCAGCAGCGCACCCGGACACAGCTGTGCGTACTGGTGTCGCCAGCAATGTGCGTTCAACGTGACCTGCTCCTGTGAACGCGATCCACTTATCGCCACTGCCTCGGCCAGCACCCACTCACCGATGGGAGTCTGTAACTGTGTAGCTGCCAGCGTTCCCTGCCATTGATCGCCCTCCAGGGTGCCGGCCACTCTGAGTGTGCCCTGGATATCGCCGCTGCCGGACACTGCTATGGACTGCTTAAGCGCATCTCCCTTCGCGGACAATCGCAATTCGGAGAAGGTCGTCACGGGGGTCGACACCTGCTGCCAATCGGTGTCGAGGCTGAATGCGTGACCGGCGGCCAGGTCATACGTCCCGGCCACAGTTGCGCGCTCGATGCTCAGCCCGGACCACTGAAGCCCCTGCAAACTCCCCCGAAGCTCGACCTGTTCCCGGTTGGCAGAGACCTCAGCGTTCGCCTCAAACCGCCCGCGGCCACCGCTGTACCAGCGACCGACATCCTCCACTATCAGGTGCAAGTGACTCGGCCCGGACGCCTCGCCCGGTGATTCCGCCGACAGTTGTGCACCGTTGAGTTGCGCCTGCAAGGCGCTGGCGGACAGTCGCAACTCACTGTCGAGTCCGGTGAATCCACGAATCCGCGCAGGTAGCCCATTAACCTGCCCCTGCAGTGCCACATCGACCACGCGCGCCTCCCAGCGACCATCCTCCGCGCTGCCGGCAAGTTGAATACTGCCGTCAACCCGACCCTTTACAGCGTCACTGATCCGCGGCACATCCAGACCGCTCGACTCAAGCAGCAGCGACCATGAGTACCCATCTGACAACATAACATCGCCGTTCGCATGCAGTTCATTGCCGCCCGATGCATCCTCGATTGAGAGTGTAGAAAGCGTTATTTTTCCCGACTCATGCTGACCTTGCGCGACAATACGCAGCGCGTCGTAACCCAGGGCACTGGCTGTGCCCACTACTTCGAACAGCTGCGTACGCAACGAACCGCTGGAAGACATTTCCAGCGGAAACGCCACGCTGGCATCTCGCAAGAGCCCGGGAACCCCCTCTATACCGGAGAGCGCCAGGGGAGCATCGGAGACTGCCTTCACTGCGGCGGAATACGGCAGTGCCGCATCAAGTATATTGACTTGTGCCTCACCAGACAGACTCACGGGACCGGCACAATCGAGCTTCACTGCCAGCGCAGACAGGTCGCCCTCGGCCGATACATTCGCGGTTGTGCCGACGAGCCCGGGATACTGCAGCGACTGCGGCAGGGTTACTGCAACGGCAGCGGCGAGCGGCCAGTTCCCGGCAAACTCCAACTGCCCATTGAGTGAAAGATCGCCCAGCTCACGACTGCGCACTTCCAGCTTATCCAGTTGCAGCAGCGTGTGCTGCCATTCCCCGCGCAGGGAAATCTCGTCCTGTTGGTAGTCCGTGCCGTAAAGTTCCCAAACGGGAGCTATCAGCTGCAGGTTATAGACCGACAGGATCAGCGGTAGATCGATGATCGGCAGAACGGCCGGGTTTGGTCCCGGTTCTTCCGGCTCTCCAACATCACGCAATATCAATTTCGGTTCTACTGCCCGGGCGGTCAGCACCTCAATTCTGGACTTGTGCAAGCGGACACTTCCCTGCAGCTCGCCCTGCCTCCACTCCCCACCCGTCCATCGCACGCGCAGCGCTCCAACATCCAGTGAAGTGGTCTCCATCGGCACTGGAAATTCAATCAACTGCACTGTCGTTTCGCCGGCATCCTCCGGTGACAGTTCCCCAGCGCCTGCAGCCTCGGCAACCAGGTTAATATCGAGGTCGCGAACCTGCAGCTCACGAAAACAGATGACGCCTCGCCGCAGGCAGTCAAGCACCAGTTCCGCAGAAACGCCCTGCATCTCCAGGTGAAGACCATCCGCGGTGTAGCGCAGGCTCTCAAGGTACAGGCGGTCGCCCAGGCTGCCGCTGCCATAGCCGATCTCAAGCGGGAGAAAACGCTCGACCTCGCGCAGCACACCGCGTGTCCCCTGCTCTGTAAACAACGCCAGCACAAGCGCAGTGCCTATCGCTACCGGAATCAGCAGGACGAGCAGCAGCGTGATTCGCCCAAAGCGCCTCAAAACTCGGCTCCTATGACCAGGTGAAAATACCAATCCGGATCGTCCTCGCTAACGCTATTGGCCAGCTCAACCCGCACAGCACCTACCGGCGTAATGTAGTGAACGCCAAAGCCGGCGCCAACCTTTGCATCGAAGTCCTGCTCATCAAACGCGTCACCCCCATCAACAAACAGCGCACCACGCCATTTGTCAGTGAAATAGTACTGGTATTCCAGGCTGGCGATTGCCAACCGATCGCCGCCCACCACAAAATTCTTCGTACTGCCGTCCGGCTGCACGACCTTGTCTTCGTGGCCCAGCGATTGATAGGCGTACCCGCGAATACTCTGGCTGCCGCCGGCGAAAAACCTGAGCGAGGGGGCGACGTCCTTTCTGTCACCACTGGCGATTTCCACGGCGCCCAACTCGCTGCGCGTGACCACGCGATGGCGCGGCCAGGGCGAAAAAACGTACCTCAACTCGGCGGTCAAACGCAGCAGGTCTATATCAGAACCCGCGTCCCGACTCCCCCCCTCCAGCGTGTAGAGCTGGCTGAATCCGCGCTCAGGATCCACCAGCACACCACTGTATGAGCGACTGGAAACCGATCCACCCAGTAAAATGTAATCGCGGGTGAGGCGGTCGTTGTATACATCATCCCAGGATTCATCCAGGCTGCGCAGGGAATAGCTGTAAACCCACGCGTCCCGCCGTATTTCCCTGCGCACACCCGTTTCAACCTGGCGACTATCGAGATCGCCGTACTCGTTCTCCTCAAGCCCCGCCCACAGCTGGACGACGTCCGTAAGTGGGTTCGTGACAGGAATGGTGTAGGTAAAACGACCGCTGGGATTTACCGGTGAATATTCGATACGGGTGACCTGACTGTGGCCAAAGCGATTGATTTTTGGCGTGCGCCAGGTCATCGAAACGCGCTCTTCCGTATCGGTACTGTAGCCCACACCGACTTCAACGCTGTGCCGCTTGGCAGCCTGCAAAATCACTTCGATGGGCACCTCTCCGCCCTGAGCGCGTGCACGCAAGGGCTGCACGATGACGCTGGAGAAATAATTCGTCTTCTGCAGGTTCGACTGGAATTTGCGCAGGCTGGACTGCTCGTAATAATCGCCGGGCTGGAACGTCGCCAGCGTATCAATTAACGCGGGTTCAATCAGTGCCCGATCGTAAAGGATTTCGCCAAACCGGAAGCGCGGGCCACTGGTATAGTGAAGAAACACATCGGCTGTCCCGGCATCGGCCTGCACCTCAATTTTGCTCAGTGAAAACGTCCCGTTCAGGTAACCCCGCTGCTGTCCTGTCGACTGCAGCTTTTTCCTGAAATCCTCGAAACGCCCATGGTGCAGTGGGTCACCCGCCACAAAGCCTGGATCGGCGAGCAATGCGGTCATTTTTTCATCGTTGGCGGCGGGGCCCAGTATCTCGATCTCGATCTCGCGAATACGGACAGGTTCACCGCGTTTCACCGTGATATCCAGCGTCCACACCGGCTCCGTCCGATGAACCACCAGAGTGATGTCGGGCCGATAGTAGCCCAGTGCCTCCAGTGCCTTGCGCACCTTACTCCGGGCCGAATCCACGAAGTTGAGCCGATCCTGGTCGGTCTCGGGCGGAGCTCCCAGATAGGCCTCGACATTCCTGAGGCGCTCGCCCTTGATGCCCTTGACTGAATACTCAAGGGTCGCGGCTCCCGCTGTTGCGGAAACAAGTAACAGCACGCAGAAACACCACCTGAGCGTTGGCGTTACCATTGCAAAATACCGACGGATGCTGAAGAGATTAAGCGTGGGCAGCACTGCCCCAGTAGTTGTACCCGGCAATCCTCGGTGTCCCGGGCAAATAGGCATTTTGCAATTCAGAGACTGCGAACCCACCCTCCTCCAGCAACCCCGGAATATCGCGATTGAGGTTACAGCCACCGGCAAAACGTCGCCAGTAAGGATTGATCCGGTCCTGCCATTTACACACGCTGCTATCCGGCGCCTTGCCATGCTCACAAAAAACCAGGCGGCCTCCCGGTCGCAACACCCTCGCCATCCCTTTCAACGCGGTGACAGGATCCGGGATCGTGCACAGCGCAAACGTCACCAGCACTGTATCTACACTGGCATCCTCCAGGGGAATTTGCTCACCCGGCAAGCCGATGAATTCGACGTCAAAATCGAGGTGTGCCGCGCGTGCGCCGGCCAGTTCCCAGGATGCCTCAGAGGGATCCAGGCCGATAACACGATCGACTGTGCTGGCATCGTAGAGCGGCAGGTTCAGGCCTGTTCCAATACCGATTTCCAGTACGGTACCCCTGGCCAGCGGCACGACCTTCTCACGCTGCTTCATTATCGGTTTGGTGCCGCACGCGCAGTTAATGAAACGCGGCAACACGTATTTGTCGTAAAAGCCCATACTTGGCCTCCCATCGTGAACCAGCCCAGATTGTAGTCGCTAGCGAGGCGTAAAAATACGGCTGAGTCGCGGGATTGTGGAAGAATGGCATGAATGTCGGCTGCAATCCCGAAGGACTGCAGGTCGGCGAGGATATACTGCTTGAATGTTCACGGTCCCGGCGTCACACCCGTCAGGATACCGCGTCAGTTGAGTCAGGAAACGGCGTCAACACGCTCAACAATCGTGCCATTGGCGGTGCCGCCGCCTTCACAAATGGCCAGCAACCCGAAACGTTTTCCGCTGCGGTGCAACTCGTGCACCAGTGTCGTCATCAGTTTCGCGCCCGTACCACCCAGCGGATGTCCCAACGCCTGGGCGCCGCCGTTAACATTCAACTTGTCGAGGTCAGCGCCGAGTGCCTTTGCCCAGGCCAACGGCACGGAGCCGAACGCCTCGTTCACTTCAAACAGGTCGATCTGGTCCAGGGTCATGCCTGCTTTTTCCAGTACTTTTTTGGTCGCGGGTATCGGGCCCTCGAGCATAATGACCGGATCGGAACCGATGACACTCATCGCGACGATACGCGCGAGCGGCTTCAAGCCGAGCCGCTTACAGGTCGCGCCATTGGCAATCATGACTGCAGCGGCGCCATCGCAAATCTGTGAGGCATTCGCTGCAGTCAGCAGGCCACCTTCCTGCAGCGGCTGGAGACCGGCAATTGCCCCGAGGGTTGCATCCATCCGGATACCTTCATCCTGGCTGTGCATTTCACGGGAACCGTCTTCCAGTTCGATTTCGATGGGAACAATTTCAGCCTTGAACCGACCTTCTTCGACAGACCGTTTCGCCTTCACATGACTGTCAAAGGCAAAGGCATTCAGCTCATCCTGTGTCAGTTCGTACTTGTGTGCCAGCATTTCTGCGCCGGCAAACTGGTTGAACTGCACACCGGGATACCGCTCGGCAATTTTCTTACCATAGGGAACGCCGTGATCCGCCTTGAACCCGTCAATAATATTCGCACCGATGGGCACCTGGCTCATGCTCTCCACGCCACCCGCGATCACGAGATCCTGGGTGCCCGACAGCACACCCTGCGCGGCGAAGTGCATCGCCTGCTGGCCGGATCCACACTGCCGGTCCACCGTGGTTCCCGGTACAGCCTCGCCGAGTACAGAGGAGAGGCAGACATTGCGGGCGATATTGCTTGATTGCGCGCCTACCTGCGACACACAGCCGAAGATAAGATCGTCGATCTCAGTCACTGCCACGCCGGTTTTTGCCACCAATGCGTCAACGACTTCCGCGCCCAGGTCGATAGGGTGAATCTTCGATAACCGCCCGTTCTTCTTGCCGCCTGCACTGCGAACAGCACCTACAATATACGCATCTGTCACCTGTCATACTCCCCTTGGTAAATTTACGATTCCGGAACCGGCGCCCCGCAACGCGTCAGTTTTTCTGCTTTGCCGCCTTCAGCTCATTGACATGCAGCACACCGAAGAGAAAGACATTCAACAGGTTATTGGCCAGTGAACCTCCGGCCTCCTTGCAGAGGTTGTAATACACAGCCGTTTCGAGGAGGTGAACAATCACAAGAATACTCAACAGCCTGAATGACCAGACACCCGCTGCAGTGTCTCCCTGCAGCAGGACGAACCCCGCCAGTACGGCATAAACCACCAGTAAAACTTTTTTTGCTGAAGACATGTGGTACTCCTGAAATAGTTGTTTAGTAAGCTTCCGGGTCGAGCCTGCGCATCTCGGCTTCGATCCATCGCTCGATTTCGTCCATCAGCTCGCCGGGTTCCCGGCCCTCGGCAGACACGGGTTGGCCGATAGAGACGTCGATTGTTCCTGGAATCAGGGAGAATGACCGCCGGGGCCAGCACCGCGCTGACGTCACAGCGATAGGGACGACATACGCTGACGTGGCAACTGCCAGGCGGGTGGCCCCGGATTTGTAATTTCCTGCCTTGCCGCGCTCACCGCGCGTTCCCTCTGGAAACATAATGATCCACTTGCCACGGTTCATCAGGATTTCGCCCTGCTCTGCAACTTTCGCCCAGGCCTGGTTGCGCTGCGAACGGTCGATATGAATCATGCCCAATCTGCCAATACACCAGCCAAAGAAAGGGATACGCAACAATTCCTTTTTGAACACATAGGCAAGGGGGTGGGAGGTGAAACTGGCGAAGAAAAAGGTTTCCCAGGTCGACTGGTGCTTCGGGCACAGGATGATCCTGCGCATATCCTCTGCACTCGGCAGGTTTTCCGCTCCCTGGAT
The DNA here is from genome assembly GCA_020443325.1 of Halioglobus sp. GTDB lineage: Bacteria > Pseudomonadota > Gammaproteobacteria > Pseudomonadales > Halieaceae > Marimicrobium. The sequence continues at coordinate 1,426 of JAGRIK010000263.1, read as the reverse complement.
GCGGTAGTCTACGCCACCGACGATACGCGCGGCCTCGATCACCCCTCTGAGCCAGGGCGCGGCAAACCACCACCAGAGTTTCTCATCACTTAGAAACAGTGAGCAAAACACCAGGACGAGCCCTACGGGGATCACTGAAAGTACGATCCATGCAAAGACAAGGACCGATCGAATGGCATTCATTATCGGATTCCACAGATTAACTGCGTTGCATTAAACCAGATTGTTGCCCGGGACGAAAACCCGAAACCTGTATTCTGGCTCCATTCGCGCTAATATTAATGGCGCAACGGTATCAGGATCAATCTCTATGACAACAAGGTTATGCCCGGGCCTGCATCCACTGTCTCACGGCGCCTACGCCTGGCTGGCTCCGCAGGCCACCTGGGGATGGAGCAATGCCGGCCTCATCACCGATGGCGAGGAATCGCTGCTAATCGACACGCTTTACGACCTGGAGCTGACCACAGAGATGCTGGCCAAGATGCGCGCTGCTGCGCCGGCGGCAAAGTCCATCGGCACACTGGTCAACACCCACGCCAATGGCGATCACTGCCACGGCAATGAACTGGTTACCGGTGCGGAAATTATTGCCTCCACCGCCTCGGCGCTGGAGATGAACGAGCTGACGCCCGAGGCGATGGCGGCGATCATGCAAAGCGCGAAAGAACTGGGCCCGCTGGGTGAGTACTTCCAGCACTGTTTTGGGCAGTTTCGCTTTGATGGCATACGGTTTACACCACCCACACGGACCTTTGACGGCGAGTTGGACCTGAAAGTAGGCGACAAAGACGTGCACCTTATCGAAGTGGGTCCCGCCCATACGCGCGGCGACATACTGGTGCACTGCCCTGCCGACGGCGTGGTGTTTACCGGCGATATCCTCTTTATCGACAGCACGCCGGTGATGTGGCATGGACCGGTGGCCAACTGGATTAACGCCTGTCTGCTGATCGAGGACATGGGTGCCGAGTTCATCATCCCCGGGCATGGCCCCATCACCGATAAGCACGGGGTCGTGAAGGTCCGCCACTATCTGCAGTATGTTCACGACCAGGCCCGCGCCCGCTACGATGCCGGGATGGATGCCTTCGAGGCGGCAAAGGATATCGAGCTGTCAGAGTATTCTGCGTGGTCAGACCCGGAGCGCATCGCGGTCAACGTGGACAGCCTCTATCGGGAGTTTTCGGGACAGCAAGCGCAAACTGAAACGCTGGAACTGATGAGCAGAATGGCAGCGCTCGCAGGTTTTCCCGCTAAAAGCTAAGGCTGGCGCAGTTCTCATTAGTGTCTTAATTCGAATTTTGCCGAGTGTGGAGGCCTGAGAGAAAGCGCTATGGGCGGGACCGTGTGGCGACAGGACGTCGCCACCCGAGCCTGCACATGGATGTGCGCTTTTTGGCGTGTCCCGCCCATAGCGCTTTCT
>JAGRIK010000262.1 GCA_020443325.1 Halioglobus sp. | reverse complement strand
TGTTTCGGGACGGGGAGGGCTACCCCCAGATGAGCGAGGCTTGTGCTTACCTGGGCCTCACCCAGCCGACACTGCGCAGGCGCCTCAGTGCGGAGGGTTATTCCTTCAAGCAAGTGAAGGAAGACACCCGTCGCGATATGGCGATCTTTTATATCAAGCAGTCTGGCCTCAGTATCGAGGAGATTGGCTTCAAGCTGGGCTTTTCCGAGGCCAGCACGTTTATCCGTTCATTCAAGACGTGGACCGGTGTCACACCGCTGGTCTACCGAAAAATGTAAGGGGCGCCAGAAGTCACGGTGTTGACCATCACCGATTTGTGAGCAGTCTGGCGCGGGCAGTGTCGTACTCCCGCTGCAGTCTGGCAATCAGTTCGGCAGCGGGTACCACCGATTTGACAGCCCCGATACCCTGGCCGGAACCCCAGATGTCTTTCCACGCCTTTGCATCAGAACTGCCACCTGAGCCGAAGTCCATCGCGGAGATGTCGCCCTCCGGCAGTGCGTCTGGATTCATGCCCGCGGCGATGATGGAGGGGCGCAGGTAGTTGCCGTGTACACCGGTAAACAGGTTACTGTTGACGATATCCGCTGAGGAATGCTCGACGATGCACTGCTTATAGGCCTGTTCGGCGTTGGCCTCCTCGGTCGCGATGAATGCAGAGCCGATATAGGCCAAGTCTGCTCCCATGGCCTCGGCCGCGAGGATTCCGTCACCGGTGGCGATCGACCCGGACAGCAGAAGGGGGCCGTCAAACCATTCCCGGATTTCCTGTACCAGTGCGAAGGGTGAAATCGGGCCTGCGTGGCCGCCAGCACCAGCGGCAACGGCGATCAAGCCATCAGCGCCCATTGACACGGCCTTGCGTGCGAAGCGGTCGGAGATAATATCGTGCAGCACGATACCACCATAGGAGTGGACCGCCTCGTTGACGAATTCCTTTGCTCCCAGCGAGGTAATGACAATGGGCACCTTGAATTTCACGCACACCTCCAGGTCGTGCTGTAGCCTGTCGTTGGATCCGTGCACGATGTGGTTGACGGCAAAGGGTGCCGCAGGCCGCTCCGGATGCGCCTCGTTGTGGGCGGCTAATTCATCCGTAATCCGCTGCAGCCAGACTTCCAGCTCGGCTGCAGGGCGCGCGTTCAGCGCAGGGAAAGACCCGACGATGCCGGCTTTGCACTGGGCAATAACCAGGTCGGGGTTGGACACGATGAACATCGGCGCCGCTACCAGCGGCAATGAAAGGGAGTCTCGTAGAGTGTCTGGTATGGCCATGATTTGCTTTCTCCAATTGTCGTTAAGCGACACTCGCCCGGCGATAGCCCACGCGCGGAGTAAGTGTCCTGAAGCTGTATTTGATAATGACGCGCTGCCCACTTGATATTGAGCACAGGAGTGAGCATGGGCCAGCGGTTAGCGCTAATGCGTATTACCCTATTCAAATTACTGTTTGCTGCGGCGGCCCGATTGCTCAAACCTCGTCCGAGCCAAAGTGATTTGGCTGGCCATCTAAACTGTAACCCAGCTTTTCACAGCCGCGACCAAAATCCTTCACGTGCTTGCGTGCCCACTCTTCGGCAGCTACTGGATCATTTTGCTTAATTGCGGCCACAATATTTT
>JAGRIK010000261.1 GCA_020443325.1 Halioglobus sp. | reverse complement strand
TCACCAAGCGAATCACGTGGAGCGACTGAGAAACACATTGTCTATCCGCAACCGCCTCGCAGAGCCACTTCCAAGGAGGCGGAAAAAACCCAGTTTTCATCTCGATTAGTTTTCCCCCAGGTCACGCACTCGCTAGAGACTCTTTCAACACGCTGCTAGATCGTCGTGTCTTCCTCGAGAAGGCCCCTGCGCCGATCCGGCTTGAAGCGGCTGACCGCGCGGGTAAATTGCGCCAGTTCAGTTTTGTCACTCATCCCGACATAGGCCAACTGGTTGTAGAGGCCTGTGATGCGCTGCAACTCCTCCGCGAACCCGGGCAGGGCCTCCTCCGCTCGCTGGGCGAAATGTCCGGGCGTTTCACCCGGCTCGCGCACCAGGCCGAGTTCGGCCATGCGATCGCAAAAGAGCCGGTAGTATTTATCCAGCGGACTGACCGGATGGGTGTCCCGCCTGAGAAAGAGCGATATGCCAACCGGGATCAGCACCAGCGCCCAGCTTCCCAGCAGCAGCGTCGCGAACACCCGGGTACTGATTTCACCGAATAGTGTGCGCAACAAATCATATTGTTGCTCGCTGTCAAAACCCACCACCCAGCTTTGCCAGCGGTAAGTCAGGGCGTCGTAGCGCAAGCGCAGCTGATTCAGCAGTGGGATGCCGCGGTAGCGCAGCGGAGACAAGGGTGCGGCTGACAGGAAACTGCCCTCGGAAGCCATCGCCTCCTCCAAACCCATTTCAATTCTGAGCGGGGACACTGCCGAAGTTGGATCGACCCGCACCCACCCCTTATCCTGCAGCCATACCTCGGCCCAGGCGTGTGCGTCAAACTGGTGCACGATCACGGTTTTGTTCAGCGGGTTTATCTCTCCGCCCTGGTAGCCGGCGACCACCCGCGCCGGCACATTCGCGGCGCGCATCATGAATACAAACGCCGAGGCATAGTGCTCGCAAAACCCGCGTTGCGCCTGGAACATGAACTGATCGATCTGGTTGGCGCCGGTGAGCCTTCCAGGCTTCAGCGTATAGACATAGTCTTCGTTGCGAAACTTTTTCAGAATATCGCTGACGAAACGCTCGTCGCTCCCTGCTGACGCCCGCATTTCCTCCGCCAGTTGCCGCGTGCGGTTATTTCCCTGCGGTGGAAGCTTGGTCTCTGTCTTGCGCCGCCATTCGGAAAGTTCGAGTTCTACCGGTGCATTCGTCCAGCTCTCCACTTTATACAGGTGCTCTGTTTCCAGCGGCGCCGGCGACATCAAGCGGAAATCCGAGGAGTGCATGACGCCTGTTGATCTCGCCCTCGCATAGCGCAAGCTGTAAAGCCAGTTTTGCTGCGTGGATTCCATGATCACGCTGTAGCGCAGCGGGTTTCCGGAGGTGACCACTTCATCGGGGCGCTGTTCTTCCAGGGGCACATCGTAATAACCCAGGCTCGACCAGACATCCTGCTCCAGTCGACTGAATACGAGCCCGCGCCAGTAGAGCGAGGACTTCTCCGGAATATCCCCCTCGAATTTCACCCGGAACGCGACATCAGCGGATTGACTGAGACTGGCGACATCACCGGGCTTCATGAAATCGCTCATGCCAGTCTTGGCCGTATGGCTCTTCAACGGGACAGTCCACAGGGGGCCGAAGCGTGGAAACACGAAAAACAACACAATCATCAGCGGCACGGCCTGCAATAACATCAACCCGGCGAGTCGAATCGTACCCCGATTAAACCGATTCAGCCCGGGCTGGTGCAGCGCTACCAGGGCCGTTGTCACCAGCAATACTGTGATCACCGAATAGAGGGTAATCAACAGATCCTGGCTGAACAGAAACTCCGTGATGCAGATGAAATAACCGAGGAACAACAGGACATACGCATCCTTGCGCTGCGACAGCTCGATAAACTTGAGCGCGAAAGCGGTCAGCAGCAAGGCCACGGTCGGCTCCAGCCCCACGAGCGTGCCGTAGCTGGCGTAAATGCCCACAAAGCCGCTCACCGTCATGGCCACCTTGACCCAGCGACCGGGAAAGGACCAGCGTCCGCGGTGGACCTGCAATCGCCACACCACGGCGATCACGTAGACAGCGAGTACCCAGATCGGCAGGCGGGCAACGTGAGGCGCCACCAACGCAAACAGGCTGATGATAATCCACATCAGTGCGTTACGCGGAACCTGCTGCTGGACATTCACTGGCTTGGCCCCCCCTTACCGAAGAGGGCGAGTTCCTTGAGTACCTGTTCCCGGTGTTTTTCTCCTACGCCCGGCCCGATCGTTACGCCCGGCAGGCGTAAGCCGTACTCTTCCCTGCGTTCATCGAAGGTCAGCACCCAGTAACACAAATGGGACAACCGCTGCTCGACACCCATACCGGGAAACAGCTCCCAATCCAGCCACACACTGCGATCTGCATAGGCGGTGTACTGCTTGGTCTGGATACTCTGCCCTTTCGCCAACCCCTTCCAGTGAACCTGGCGCAGCGAGTCTCCCTTGCGATAGTCGCGGAAGCCGTAAAAATCGTCGTTGCCAACAACCATTGCCGCCGCGCCATCGGGGGTATCTGTTGCCAGACCGGGCAACTCGGCCGATGCCAGCGGACGCGGGTAAACCAGTGCGCGCAAATCGAGATCGACCCAGGTCCAGCAGCGCAACAAGCCCAGTGGATAGGTTGATTCCACCAGCAGGCGCCCGGGGTTAAACCAGCCGCGCTTATCGACAGGCATATGAAGCTGCACCTTGACACTGTCTTCCTCGACCAGGTTAATCATCGCCTCGCTACTCGCTGACCACTTCAGGAAAATGGCGTAGTGATCGCGCTGTTTGCTGCGCTCTATCATCACGAGAAATTCAGATTGCTGACCCGGAAACGCGGGCTGCGCGCGCATCGCACGAATAGTGAGTCCCGAGAGATTGGCGTAGGTGTGCAGCGTCGCCACGACAAATAATGTCGCGAGCAGGAAGGTCAATGCGTAACTCAGGTTGTTTTCAAAGTTGATGGCCGCGATCAACATCACCAGCAGGCTGCAGCCAAAGAACAATCCGGTACGGCTGGGAAAGATAAAGATACGACGCTGGTCCAGCGTCAGCTCGCGGGCTGGTGGAATACGCCTGTTTACCCACCCACGAAAGCGCCTGCGCAGGCGCCCCAGTGCACTGTTATCGCGCAGGTCAATTCTGGGTTGGTTGCTGCCCACCGGAGACTCTTAGCGCCCTACGACATCCACATCGCGCCGCAACAGGTCAACCAGCGCATCGCCATCGCCCGCATAGTCGCCACTGGGAACCAATCGGTGAGCCGCCACAGCGGGTAATACTGCCTGTATATCTTCCGGCACGACGTGACTGCGATTGTTCATCGCCGCCCAGGTTTTAGCGCAATCCAGCAGTGCCAGAGCACCCCTGGGGGACAGGCCCACTTCAAACTCCGGAGACTGCCGCGTATAGGCAACCAATCGCTGCAGGTAGTCGATCAGGTTCTCAGAGGCATGCACCTTGCTGACCGCGATGCGGATCTGCTCGAGCTGCTCCATGTCGATACACTGCTGCGGGTTGCGAATTTCCAGCGCGCCACTGTGGCGCCGCTCAAACATCTGCCGCTCTGCCTGTGGATGGGGGTAGCCCAGTTCCAGTCGCATCAGGAACCGGTCCAACTGGGACTCAGGCAGGGGGTAGGTACCGGATTGATGAACCGGGTTTTGCGTAGCGATAACGAAGAACGGCTGGGGCAACTGCCGCGTTTCTCCTTCCACCGTCACCTGCCCTTCCGCCATCGCTTCGAGCAGTGCACTCTGCGTGCGGGGCGTCGTACGGTTGATCTCGTCTGCCAGCAACAACTGGGTAAAGATCGGGCCGGGGTGGAACGTAAAACTGGCATCGTTGCTATTGAAGACTGACACGCCGAGAATATCCGCAGGGAGCAGGTCGCTGGTAAACTGGACGCGCTTCCAGGACAGGCCCAGTACCGCCGCCAGTGCGTGGGACAGCGTGGTTTTACCCATGCCCGGAAGATCTTCGAGCAGCAGGTGGCCGCGGGCAAACAGACAACATAATGCCAACCTGATCTGCGGCTCTTTCCCGAGCAGGATATTACCCACCTCTTTTACCGCAGAATCCACCACGCCCCGTACTTGCATTGTATTACCCCATGAATCCTGTTTATTGTTAGCCGATACCCGCAAAGCCCCGCAGGATATCGGCCTTTAGATCGTCCACGTTTTCCAGCCCAACCGCTATCCGGATAAGACTATCCCGAATACCGGCCTGTTCGCGCTGCTCCGGCGTCAGTCGCCCGTGGGTGGTGGTTGCCGGATGCACAATAGTTGTTTTGGCATCACCGAGATTAGCCGTGTGCGACATCAACCGGGTCGCGTCTATAAACTGCCAGGCCTGTTCCCTGCCTCCCTTTACCGTGAAGGAGAGAACACCACCGTAGCCGGATTGCTGCTGCGCGGCTATTGCGTGACCTGGGTGGTCCGGCAATCCCGCGTAGTAAACTCTCTCTACACCCGGCTGCTGCTGTAACCATGTTGCGATTTCCAGTGCTGCTCGGCTGTGGGCTTCCATACGCAACCGCAGTGTCTCAAGCCCCTTCACAAACACCCACGCATTGAACGGGCTCATCGTCGGGCCGCAAGTCCTTAAAAAGGTACGCACTTCGCTCATGTGG
>JAGRIK010000260.1 GCA_020443325.1 Halioglobus sp. | reverse complement strand
TCACCAAGCGAATTACGTGGAGCGACTGAGAAACACATTTCTATCCGTAACCGCCCTACAAAGCCACTTCCAAGAAGGCGGGAAAGACCTCAGTTTTCATCCCGGCTAGTTTTCCCCTTGGTCTTGCACTCACTAGAGACTTTTTCAATACGCCCAGGTGTGGATTAACGTTCCAAGGGTGGCGATCTGGACCACTCTGTGCAATTCTTGACTTCTTAATATTACAAACAGGAGCAAACCGTGTCTGGATTCGACAAGGTGGTGGGTAGCTACGAGGAAGCCATGGATGGCCTGGAAGATGGCATGACGATCATCGCCGGGGGGTTTGGTCTCTGTGGGATACCCGAGAACCTGATCAAGGAGATCAAGCGCCGGGGTACCAGGGGCCTGACCATTGCGTCCAACAACGCGGGTGTGGATGGCAAGGGGCTGGGCCTGCTGCTGGAGGACAAGCAGATCAGGAAGATGATTGCCTCCTACGTGGGCGAGAACGCATTGTTTGAGGCCCAGATGATGAGCGGCGAACTGGAGGTGGAGCTTACACCCCAGGGTACGCTGGCGGAGAAAATGCGCGCCGGTGGTGCCGGTATCCCCGCGTTCTATACCGCCACGGGTTACGGGACGCCCGTGGGGGAAGGTAAGGAGGTGCGGGTGTTTGATGGCCGTCACTACATCCTCGAGGAGGCACTCCGTGGAGACTTCTCTATTGCCAAGGCGTGGAAAGGCGATCGCTATGGCAACCTGATGTTCCGCAAGACGGCTCGCAATTTTAACCCGATGGCGATTACCGCGGGCAAAATCGCCGTGGTTGAGGTGGAGGAGATCGTCGAGGTGGGCGCGTTGGACCCGGACGAGATTCATCTGCCGGGCATCTACGTGAACCGTCTCATACAGGGTACGTTCGCAAAAGACATTGAACAGCGCACCGTGCGCAGCGCATAAGGAGGTATGAGATGGCTTTGACTCGCGACCAGCTGGCCCAGCGCGTTGCCCAGGAATTCCAGGATGGCTACTACGTTAACCTTGGTATCGGCATTCCCACGTTAGCGGCCAATTTTATCCCTGAAGGCATGCAGGTCATGCTCCAGTCGGAGAACGGCCTGCTCGGTATGGGGCCATTCCCACTTGAGGATGAGGTGGATCCCGATCTGGTCAATGCCGGAAAGCAGACCGTGACCATGGTAAAAGGCGCATCGCTGTTCAACTCGGCCGAGTCCTTCGCGATGATCCGCGGTGGGCATGTTGACCTGACGGTGTTGGGCGCTTTTGAGGTCGACTGCCAGGGTAATATCGCCTCCTACATGATCCCCGGTAAGTTGATCAAGGGGATGGGGGGCGCGATGGACCTGGTGGCGGGTGCCGATAATATCATTGTCACCATGACCCACGCGTCGAAGTCGGGCGAATCGAAACTGCTCGCAGAATGCACGCTGCCGCTCACCGGCAAGGGCTGCATCAAGCGCGTGTTGACAGACCTTGCGCTACTGGACATAGAAGACGGCAAATTCATTTTGCGCGAGCGTGCGCCGGGTGTGAGCATTGAGGAGATCGCCAGCCTCACTGCAGGGGAGTTGGTTGTCCCGGACGCGGTACCCGAGATGACGTTCTAGCATTGCGTCCGGCTGAACCTGGGTCCGCATTGGCGGATTTATACCACATTACAAAATGTCAACGCTGCCGGGCCCCATTTCCTGCGTGTCTTCCGGGGATTATGCAATAATTGACGGCTTGAGCATTCACTCGGAGAAACGGTATGGGCGATAAGCCAACGATATATTACACGCTGACGGATGAAGCACCGGCATTGGCCACGTGTTCACTACTGCCCATCGTCAGGGTCTTCACCCAGGCTGCTGGTATTGCGGTTGAGGTGACGGATGTTTCCCTCGCTGGGCGCGTCCTCTCGGCCTTCCCGGACAGGTTGAGCGAGGACCAGCGCGTTGTCGATGGCCTGGCATTTCTTGGCGAACTGACCCAGGATCCGACGGCCAACATCATCAAGTTGCCCAATATCAGCGCCTCGATACCTCAGCTGAAAGAGTGTATTGCCGAGTTACAGGCGCAGGGGTATCCGGTACCCGATTTTGTGGACAATCCACAGTCTGAAGAGGAAAAAAGCGTGGCTGAACGCTACTCCAAAGTACTCGGAAGTGCGGTAAACCCGGTCCTGCGCGAGGGCAACTCCGATCGCCGGGCGCCCGCGGCGGTGAAGGCTTTTGTCAGGAAATACCCGCATTCCATGGGCGCTTGGAGCAAGGCCTCAACCACCCACGCCGATTACATGCGGTCGGGTGATTTCTTTTCCAGTGAGCAGTCTGTCACTGTGGACGAGCCCACTGCGGTACGTATTGAATTTGTGTCACCGGACGGTACGGTCGAAGTGAAGAAAACGCTGGAGCTCGAGGCGGGAGAAGTGCTCGACAGCATGTTTATGAGTTGCGATGCACTGGAACAGTTTTTTGAAGAGAGTATGAATGACGCCAGGGAGACAGGCGTGATGTGGTCGCTGCATGTTAAAGCCACCATGATGAAAGTCTCGCACCCGATAGTGTTCGGTCATGCGGTCAAGGTATTTTACAAAGACGTGTTCGAAAAGTATGCGGCATTGTTCAAGGAGCTGGGTGTCAATCCGAACAATGGCTTAGGGAGTGTCTACGACAATATTGCCCATCTGCCGCGCTCGCAGCGAGAAGAGATTGAACAGGATATCCAGGCCTGCTATTCACAGCGCCCTGAACTCGCCATGGTGGATTCCGTCAAGGGGATTTCGAATTTGCACGTGCCAAGCGATGTCATTGTCGACGCCTCGATGCCGGCGATGATTCGAAGCTCCGGCCAGATGTGGGGCCCCGACGGCAAGCTCAAGGACACCAAGGCAGTGATGCCGGAAAGCACCTATGCGCGCATCTACCAGGAAGTTATCAATTTCTGTAAAACCAATGGCGCGTTCGAGCCGACTACTCTCGGTACCGTCCCCAACGTCGGGCTGATGGCGAAAAAGGCGGAAGAGTACGGTTCGCATGACAAAACGTTTGAGATAGCCACGGCGGGAACGATGCGGGTGGTCGACGCCGATGGCTCGGTACTGATGCAGCACCAGGTTGAGGCCGGGGACATCTGGCGCGCGTGTCAAACCAAGGATGTCGCGGTGCGCGATTGGGTCAAGCTGGCTGTTACACGTGCGCGGCAGTCGGACACCCCGGCGGTATTCTGGCTGGACGAGGAGCGCGCTCACGACCGGCAGCTGCGCCTCAAGGTTGAGCAGTATTTGCAGGATCACGATACCTCGGGTCTTGATATCCGCATCATGGGGTATAACGAGGCCATACGGTGGTCGATGGAGCGGATGAAGCGCGGCCTGGATACGATCTCCGTGACCGGCAATGTACTGCGCGATTACCTGACTGACCTGTTCCCGATTATTGAACTCGGAACCTCCGCCAAGATGCTGTCGATAGTGCCCATGCTGAACGGGGGCGGTATGTATGAAACGGGCGCCGGCGGCTCAGCTCCCAAGCACGTGCAGCAGATTGAAGAGGAGAATCACCTGCGCTGGGATTCCCTCGGGGAGTTTATGGCGCTGGCGGTGTCGCTGGAGGATATGGGCGTGAAGCAGAATATTGCGCGCGCCGTCCTGCTGGCCAAAACGCTGGACCAGGCGACCGGTAAACTGCTTGAAAACAACAAGTCACCCTCGCGCAAGACGGGCGAGCTGGATAATCGCGGCAGTCACTTCTATCTCGGGCTTTACTGGGCCGAGGCGGTAGCGGCCCAGGACGAGGACGCAGCGCTCGCCGCACAACTGGCGCCGCTGGCGAAAAGCCTGCGAGAGAATGAAGAGCAGATTATTGCAGAGCTGAGTGCCGTGCAGGGCGAACCCGCGCAGTTGGATGGCTACTACCACGCGCGCCGTGACACGGTGAAGAAGGTAATGCGGCCGAGTGTTACGCTCAACCGTATTCTGGCGGAGAACGCCGCGCAATAGAGGGCAGCCACCGGAAACATGCCTGAGAAGATAACGCACAGTCATCTGGCCGGACCGACCGGCGAGCCGCTATTGGTCGATACCATTGGCCGCGCTTTCGACCGGACTGCCGAACAGTATCCACAGGCGTGTGCGTTAGTCGTCCGTCACCAGGGTATCCGCTGGCCCTACAGCGAGTACCAGCGGGAGATTGACCGGCTCGCCTGCGGCCTGCTGGCACTGGGGTTGGAGCCGGGAGACCGGGTGGGTATCTGGGCGCCGAACTGTTACGAGTGGTGCCTGACGCAGTTTGCCACCGCGAAGATTGGCGCCATTATGGTGTGCATCAACCCGGCGTATCGTCTCTACGAACTCGAATACGCGCTGAACATCGTGCAGTGCAAGGCATTGATTACCGCCGAGCATTTCAAGTCCAGCGACTACCTGGGCATGCTGCAGGAGTTGGCACCCGAATTATCAAACTGTCCCGCTGGCGAGTTGCAGTCAGAGAAGTTGCCCCACCTCACAACCGTCGTGCGTATGGGGGAGGGCACCAGTTCGGGTATGTTTAATTTTGGCCGCGTCTGTGCCCTTGGCGGTGAAGCGGAGCGACATCGCCTGGCAGGGATTGGCAATACACTGGCCCCCACGGACCCGATCAACATCCAGTTCACCAGCGGCACCACGGGCAACCCCAAGGGCGCAACGCTTACGCACCTGAATATCCTGAATAACGGCAAGTTGGTGGGTGATGGTATGCGACTTACCCAACACGACAAGCTGTGTATTCCTGTGCCGTTGTATCACTGCTTTGGTATGGTAATGGGCAATCTCGCCTGCATTACCCACGGCTCTGCGGCTGTCTTTCCGTCGGAGGCGTTTGAGCCGGGCGCCACCCTGGATGCCGTTGCGCAGGAGCGCTGCACGGCGTTGCACGGTGTTCCCACCATGTTTATCGGCGAACTCGATCACCCCGATTTCAGCCGTTTTGATCTCAGCAGTTTGCGCACCGGCATCATGGCGGGTGCGCCGTGCCCGGTCGAGGTTATGAAACGGGTGCTCAGCAAGATGCATATGAGTGAGGTGCTGATAGCCTATGGGCAGACCGAAACCAGCCCGGTGAATCATATGACATCGGCGGATGACCCTATTGAGAAGCGCGTGGGGAGTGTGGGCAGGCCCGCGCCGCACTGCGAGATCAAGATCGTCGACGCAGGCGGCGCAGTGCTGCCGGTCGGTGAGCAGGGCGAGATTTGCTGCCGGGGCCATTCCGTGATGCTGGGATACTGGGGTGATGCCGAGCGCACGGCAGAGACTATCGATCGCGACGGCTGGCTGCATTCCGGTGATCTCGGGGTGATGGATGAAGAGGGCTATACGCGAGTCACGGGGCGCATCAAGGACATGATCATCCGCGGCGGCGAGAATATCTATCCGCGCGAGGTGGAAGAATTTTTATACACGCACCCCGGTATCCAGGAAGTCCAGGTGTTCGGTATTCCCGATGAGCGCTACGGGGAACAGGTGTGCGCCTGGATCAGGTTGCATAAAGGCACGACATTGAGTGAAGAGGATGTGCGAGATTACTGTCGAGGGCAAATCACTCACTTCAAGGTGCCATACCTGATCCGCTTCGTGGAAGACTTTCCGATGACAGTAACCGGCAAGATGCAAAAATTCGTGATGCGTGAGCAGACGATTCAGGCTCTCTCACCGGGCGATTGACTGTCCATCTCCGTGCCAGCAAGCCGGGCTGACAAGAATATCTCGTTTGCAGATTGCGAGCGTCTACTTTCGCGGCGGCAGCCCGTGCACCATCGTCAGGGATTTAAGCTCAGCCCCGGCCCTGCGGTGTTCCGACAGCGCTTGGTACTCAGGGTCGTTGTACCAGGTATCGGCCGCAGCCTCGGAGGGGAACTGGAAGATGATCATACGACCGGGCCTGGGCTCGGAGCCTTCCAGGTGCTTGATGTTGTCGTCAAAGGTAATGAATGAGCCGCCGTGCTTTTTCAGCAGCGGGAAGAAGCCTTTCTCATACTTCAGGTATTCTTCCTTGTCGTGTGCGACAAGGTTGGCAACGATATAAACGGGTATGTCTGACATGATGTATTCCTTTGGGTTTGAGAGGACTGCGTGTTTAAAGCGCTTGCAACCATTGGGCTACCGCCTGGCCGATTTCAACCGGCGAGTCTTCCTGGACAAAGTGCAGGCCTTTCACGGTAACTTCCTGCTGGTTCGGCCAGCTGCGGCAAAAATCTCGCTGCGGCCCGGTCAGGATGGAGCCGGGGTCTGCATTGATGAATAACTTGGGTATATTGCTGCCGGCCATGAAGGCGCCGTACTCGTTCACCAGCGCGACAACATTTTCCGGCTCGCCCTCAATCGGAATTTGTCGCGGCCAGTTCAGCAGTGGCTGGCGATCGTCAGGTTCAGGGTGGGGCGCACGGTAGGCCTCCATCTCTTTCTCGCTCAGCTTGCGAATAATCGACGAGGGCAGTACGGCTTCTATGAACATATTGCGGTTGAGTATCAGGTCTTCACCCTTGTCGGAGCGAAAGCCCTTGAAAATCCCCACTGCACCCTCAGGCCAGTCCGACCAATTGACAGGCTTAACGATACCTTCCATATAGGCGACACCTTTCACCGCAGTTGTGTGACGCATGGCCCAGAGAAAACCGATGGCACTCCCCCAGTCATGAATAACCAGGGTGACGTTCTGGTTAGCGCCAATCGCTTCGAGTAAACCCTCAACGTAGCTGTAGGCCACTTCCAGCGTGTAGCGCCCGGGGCCATCGCTGGCGGGGAGTTTTTCGGAATCACCCTGGCCGATCAAATCGGGAACGATGACACGGCCGGATTCCACCAACTCGGGTACGACATTGCGCCACAGGAAGGACGAGGTCGGGTTGCCGTGCAGCAAGACGATGGGGTCACCGCTACCTTCCTCAACGTAGGCGATTTGTTTGCCGTTTACGGATGCAAAATTTTTCTGGTAGGGCATGGTTGCAGACAGCATGTTAGGCCTCCCTGGGCAATTGATTCTGTTACGCGACGAGTTCGAGCATGGACAGGCTGTTCTCGACGATAAGTTTGAGCGTATCGCGGGATTGCTTTTTGCGACTCTGTACGCGCAGGCCCAGATTGATGGTCATCACCAGGCTGGCGAGTTCTTCGGGGCGACGTGTGGTACTCATCTCGCCGTTCTGCTGGGCCAGTTGGAAGGCCCGCGCAAAGGCACTCTCGATGGCACTGAGTTTCCGGGCTGCCAGTTGGGATAACGCCTCATCCACATCAGCCAGCTCCAGCACCGTGTTTACCAGCATGCACCCCTGCCTCGACCTGCGCTGCGATGTTTCGAGGAGGGTCGCTTCGAAGAAGGCCCGTGGCAGGGCAGTGGGGCTTAGTTTTCTGGCATCCTTCTCAACAATAGCGTAGGTGCGGTCACCAAACAGTTCCAGGCATTCCATAAACAGCTGTCGCTTGTTGCCGAAGCTGGCGTAAAAGCTGGAGCGGGCGATGCCCATGGCGGCTAACAGATCCGGTAGTGATGTCGCAGTATATCCTCGGGCCCAAAACAGCTTCATGGCTGCCTCCAGCGCGTTGTTGCGATCGAACTCGGGTGATCTGGCCATCTTTGTGCCTTGGGCGGAAACAGGAAAATACTGAACCAATTGGTACAAAATGGCAAGCAGTTTTTCAGGTGTCTCCGGCCGTGCTGGGAATCGCGACGATCCGAAGTGCAACTATGGAATAACAATCTGCTGTTATGCCCGTCGATGTTTCCGCTGGTGCCATCTGAAAGTGCGCGCCTGATATCGCCATAGGGCTGGGCAGGGACAGTTTCATTTGCCGGAACATTACCTTCAGGCGAGAGACAGGCTCGCCAACATGCGCATGCTCTCCGCCTTGAAGCGCTCGACCACCGTCGTATTATCAGCGGTAGGGCAGACACTTTGCTTGAAAACCCTGGG
>JAGRIK010000259.1 GCA_020443325.1 Halioglobus sp. | reverse complement strand
TGGGGTGCGAGCCCGTCGCCCACAACCAACCCCCCGACAGCCCTACGAAAAAATTCATCCAGTTGCTATTCAAGGCGAAAACAAGCCGAGATGTGAGATGAAGTATTTTCAACACGCCGCCATGCTCCCTGGGTCAAATCGCTACTTCGAGTATCACGCCTGTTCGCCCATTGCGGGCAGGCTGACGGTGATCCTCAGCCCGGTACCCGTGTTCTGCGCGGTGACTTCGCCGCCGTGCTGGAGCAGGGCTCTTCTGGCAATGGCCAGGCCCAGCCCATAACCGCCGGTTTCGCGAGCACGTGCGGTATCCACCCGGTAGAACTCATCGAAAATTGTTTCGACTTCATGCTCGGGCACACCTGGCCCACAGTCTTCGATTGCTATGCGGTAACGTCCCCCGCCGGAAATAAGGGACACCGTGACTTCGGTGTCATCTGCCGTGTGTTGCAGGGCATTGCGCAGGATATTCTCGAAACTCTTGCGCAGGAGGTCACCTGACGTGTCGACAATGGCCTGCTCGGTATCGCTGCTGAAGCTGAATCGCTTTCCCGCTACCTGTCCCTCAAAGTTGGCATCCGCGCACAGTTGTTGCAGCAGGGACACCAGGTCGATATGCGTATCAAGCGTAATCTGCTGTGCCTGGGTGGCCAGTAACTGCCCGATAAGTTCTTCCAGTCGCTCGGCCTCTTTTTCGATCCGCTGCAGGTAGGCGGGGCCGCTTTCCGGTCGCTCCTGTGCCAGCACAAGGGCGATACGCAAGCGGGCCAGCGGCGACCGCAATTCGTGGGACACATCGCTCAGCAGGCGCTTCTGTGTTTGAATCCGCGCCTGCAACTGCTCCGCCATACTGTTGAAATCCCGGGCCAGTTCATCGGTTTCGTCGCCGCCTTTGTCGCGCACCTGCAGCCGAGTATCCAGTTCGCCATTGGCCAGGCGGCGGGAGGCTAACTGCAGGTCTTTCAGGCGGCCGGTCATCAGGCGCGAAAGGCCAAAGCAGATCAGGCCGCTGATCAGGATGGCCAGTGCAATACGCAACCATGGGCTGTTGCTTAACGCATTCAGTATGAACCCCCGGTGCGTTGGAAAGACGAAAACGGCGGCGACGGTGCCCTCACTGGGACGATTGATGCGGTAGGCCGCCAGGTGATTGCGTGGCATATTCAGGACGGGCATGCGACGTTTTGTGGTCAGTTGCCTCGCTGCGCGCGCCACGTCGTCTGGCAGTTTGCGCTTGAGCAGGTCGGTACCATCCTGCGAGACCAGGTAGATATGGATGCCGTGCTTCTGGTAGATCTCGTTTACAGCGGTTGCGAGTGCAACACCTTCCAGGTTCTCGAGGTTGTAGAGGGTGCGGAGCATAAACCGGTGCGGCGGTCCCGGCCGCCGGTCGTCACCCCATTCACGGCCCGGCGGTTGTGCGTCAAAATAGTTGGACGCCAGCATCCAGCTGCCAAGAATGGTGATCGACATCAGCCAGAAACCGACAAACATCCTGACAAACAGGTTACCCCGCAGTTTCATTTTTCAGGAGCTCCGGCTTTGAACTGATAACCGCTGCCGCGCACACTGACAATCAGGTTGTCGCCACCGAGCGCTGCCAGTTTCTTGCGGATTTTACTGATGTGCACATCAATGCTGCGATCGTAGGCAGTGAGCGTGCGGCCCAGGGCGTTCTGGCACAGTGCGTCCTTGCTGACGACTTTACCGGCGTTGGTAACAAGCACCTGCAGGACATTAAACTCTGTACTAGTGAGTTGCAGGTCGACACCGCCAAACAGCGCGCTGCGATCAGCAGTATTTATCGTGGTTTTTCCAGCCTCCGTCACAGGGGCTGTCATCTCTTCGCTCGCCAGGTTCCCGCGTCGCAGGATGGCGCGCAGCCTGGCCGCCAGCTCGCGTGGGTTGCAGGGCTTGGGCAAGTAATCGTCGGCGCCCAGTTCCAGGCCCAGAATGCGGTCGGTGTCCTCGCCGCGGGCGGTGAGCATCAGAATGGGGGTTGTGCTGAACTGGCGCACCTGGCGCAGCACATCCAGCCCCTGTAATCCCGGCAGCATGATGTCCAGCACGATGGCATCATGCCTGTGACTCCGGCAGTAGGCTGCGGCCTCCGCGCCATCGTGTATCGCCTGCGTCTCGAACCCCTCCAGTGCCAGGAAATCGGACAGCAGGGCACAAAGCTCCTTGTCATCATCGATAATCAGTATGCTGGTACTCATCGGCCACTCACTTGACGCTCTTGCGCGTATTCCTGACTGGGAGTGTGAACAAACCGTGCAGTCTTGTCACCCGACTTAACAACAAGCCGCTTTATTTAACATTTCTTTACGCTGTTGGGGCAGAGATTAACGGCACAGCGGTCGTACTATTACCTGCGTCAGGCGATGCGCCAAACACTCAACCAGGCGTACGCATACAGCACGATTTACTTTTGAAATGCAGGAGACAAGCCCATGAAAGTTAAACTGAACAGAGTACTTTTGAGTATCGTCGCACCGGCGCTGGCAACGCTTTTCGTGGCTGCCGCCAGCTGGTCGGTGCCGCATGATGACGAGCGGCAGCACGATGCCTCGCACAGGGTCGCTCACCTGGCGAAGGTGCTGGATCTCTCCGAGGAACAGGAGGCGGAAGTACAAACGCTGCTCACCAGTACGCTTGAGGCGTCAGAAGCTGACAAATCGCGGTTACACGTATTGAAACAGCAGTTGCTAAACGAGCCTGGGGCATTTGATGCCGGGAGCGCCCAGGTAACTGCGGATGAGGTCGGCCAGATCACCAGTCGGATGGTCTATCGCATGGCCAGCACCTACGCCGCGATCTACCAGTTGCTCGACGATGAGCAGCGGGTGGAGATGCAGGAGATGGCAGAGAAAATGGGAGAGCGCGGTGGCAGGCGACACGGCCACCCTCGATTTCCTTTCTAGTTACAACTGGTAATTCCTGTTACCAGGTCCTTTGGGGCGGTTTTCGGACCGCCCCTCTTTTTTGTTGCTACAGTTCCTGGACCGTTAACCCCAACTCCTCCCGCAGTGCAGCCGTAGCCGCAAGCTGCCCCGAACTGGTAATCACGGCAGTACTGGCCAGCTCCGGCTTCAGGTATGTCTCTGCAACGCGGCGTAAATCGTCGAGGCTGACGTCCAGCACACGGTGGCGGAACAGCTCCCGCGATGCGTGGCTGCGACCGAACAGGCGATTGTGGAAGTGTTGCTTGGCCTCGCCGGCCGGTGAACTGGGTTTGTCCATACTGCCTATCACGCCGAGGATCGCCTCTTCCAACGCGCGATATTCGTGGCGATTGTCCAGTATCCACGAGACCGCCATGTCGAAATCCCGCAGAGTCCCTTCCAGGCGCGGATCGCGGTAGGAGTAGAAACGGAATGCAGCCACGCCCGAATCCTGTGACGCGCCGCCACCGTATGCGCCGCCCTGTTCGCGGATCGCCCGGTGCAGGAAACCATTGCGCAGAAAGCCGCCCAGCACTGTCAGGGCAGCGGCGTCGGGGTGTTGTTCGGGAACAGTGGGGTAGGCCCGGGCACAGAAGTTCACCTGTGTGTTGGTCAGCCAGAGTTCGGCGCGACGCTCGCGTATAGGCGGCATCACAAAGCCTGGGCTCTGTGCGCCGCTTTCGGCCTGGGACCAGACGCTGCTGGCCACGTCCGCGACCTCTGCGACGTTGTGATCCTCGGCGATTACAAGAAATTGCACAGGCGTACTCAGCAGTCTCTCATGCAGTTGGCCCAGCCGGCCCGCAAAGGTTTGCAGGCCTTTCTCGTCGGCGAGGCTGTCGTCGAGGAGGCGCAGGCCGCGTATACCTGCCAGCCCGGACTGGTGATGGTGCAGCTGTGCCAGTGGACTCATCCCCGCGCATGCCGCGGTCATTGCAAGGCTGTGACCGTTGCCGGTAATGGACTGGTCCCTGCGCGCGCGTTGCTGGTTGACCAGTTCGCGAATTCTGCTGGTCTCCGTGAAGCGCACCCTGTGCAGCGTGTCGTGCATCAGTTGCGACTGGGCCCGTGCGTTGCGCAGCAGCGCCTTGGATGAGAGCGAAAAGTGTGCGTTGACAGCCTGTTCATCATCGGCGTTGCCACGCATCGCGACAAAGGCTGAAATGGCTCCTACAGTCGCCGCCTGCCGTTGTTGCACCGTCATATAGGAATCTTCTCCGAGGCCCACTTCCGTCAGGATATTGGTGTACAGGGGCAGTATTTGTAGCTGCTCATCGTCCATCGGGGGCAGCGCGGCAATCGCCTGCTGGTAAACAATGCCGTTAGTGCCCTGCCTGTAGGTGGTGAAGGGCAGGCCCAGTAGCTTCAACTCTGTGAACGTCAGTTCGGGGAGGGTGGCGGGCACGTCGCTCAGTTCGACCTTGGGCAGCACACTGTCGTCGTCCACTTGTGCCTGGCGAGCGACGAGATCAGCGGCCAGTTGCACCGTGGCTTCGCGTTCGGCAGCACCCATGGCAGCCTTGATGCTGGCGAGTCGCGCTTCCTCCTCTTCCCGCTGCCGTGTGGACAGCTGTTTGTCGGGTGTCATCACCAGCGTCACGCGGTGTGGGTTGTCCAGCAGCAGTTGGCGGGCCAGTTGGCGAATATAGTCGGGATCCTGGATTTGCTTGTGTAAATCGGCGATAACCGGCTCCAGGTTCAGCACCGCGATCGGATCACTGTAATGGGTGGCGCAGCCCAGCGCCTGCAATATCAATTGCAGGCCATAGGGGTAGCCATCACCGGTGATTTCTCTCTGGTGCAACTCCAGTTGGTGTAATACGGCCTCCAGCCGCTCCCTGCTGACGCCGTCCGCTGCAACCTGCCCGATTACGTCGAGCACCAGTTTTTCCAGGGCGTCGGCGTGTTCGGCTTCGCTGCCTTCTATGCCACAGCAGAACACCAGTTCGCGCATGGAGTCCTCCAGGCCGCACAGCGGGGATGGCGAACGCCCGAGGTTTGTTGTCTCCAGTGCGTGCTGCAGTGGAGAGGCGCTGTTGTCCAGCAGCACGCTCGATAACAGCTGCGCTTCCAGCATCTGTTTCAGGTCGGAACTCTCACCCAGCATCCAGCCGATCACCAGATGCGTTTTGTTAGCGGTTGCATCGTTCTCGTCATAGACGTAACTGTCCTGCACGCGCAGTGGTGCCGTAAGGCGTTGTTCGGGCTTGACCTGAATGCGCTGTGAGAGTTTGTCGAAGTGGTGCAGGGCCTTGTCCTCGAAGACGCGCTGGTGCTCGCTCGCCGGGATATTGCCGAAGGTCATGAAGATCGCATTACTGGGATGGTAGTGGCTGCGGTAAAACGCCTGCAACTGTTCGTAGCTCAGGTCGGGGATGTGTTTTGGGTCTCCGCCGCTGTTGTAGTGGTAAGTGCTGGTCGGGAACAGGTGCTCACACAGTTTGCCCCACAGTACGCTGCTGATGGAACTCATCGCACCTTTCATCTCGTTGAACACGACACCCTTGAATACGAGGTCGCTGTCGGGGTTGTCGGCCTCGGCAAACTCAACCCTGTGACCCTCCTGAGCGAAATCCAGCGGGTCCAGCCGCGAGAAAAAGACGGCGTCGAGATAGACCTGAAGCAGGTTGTCGAAGTCCTTGCGGTTCTGGCTGGCAAATGGGTAGGCCGTCCAGTCCGAGCTGGTGAAGGCGTTCATGAAGGTGTTGAGCGAGCGACGCAGCATCATGAAAAATGGATCGCGCACCGGGTAGTGTGCGCTGCCGCAGAGCGCGGTGTGCTCCAGTATATGCGCAACCCCGGTTGAGTCCTGGGGCACCGTGCGCAGCGCTACGAGGAACACGTTCTCATCGTTTTTGGAGGCGAGGTGGTAGTGGACCGCACCTGTTTTCCTGTGCTCGTACTGTTCCACCCGGATGTTGAGGGAGTCGATGGTCTCCTGCCGAATAGCCGTAAACGCAGGATGGACATCGGGGAGGGCGGAGCCGCTGTTACTCATAATGATTCTCTGGAAAGTGCATGTGTGGGCTTGTGTAGTACCCGGATTGTGGTCGACAAAAGGCGCTATTCTAACGCGAATTCGATCCGCTGTGCTGCGTTTCGGGAATATCTGCTGCCGGGT
>JAGRIK010000258.1 GCA_020443325.1 Halioglobus sp. | reverse complement strand
CTTCACGGCTATTTCGATGCCGCGCTGGTGCACCCGGGTAATCACAAGGGCTATTTCTTTGTCGGCAGACGCTACTACCGCTACGACTTCGACAAGCGCGCTGTGGACAACCTCAACTGAGGCGCCGCCAGTGGTTCGCCCGGCGCCAGGCCGTTGCGAATGTAGTTGTTCATATGGGGGCAGTAGGCACTGATGGCCCGGCACTGCCCCGCCGTGGTGCGGTACAACAGGCCCTTCTCTATCAGCTAATTGAGGCGCACTACCCTGCCCTGGTGGACCAACTGGCCCAGCAGGGCAAAACCCTGCCCGAGCATGTCCACAGGGAATTCGAGGCCTACCTGAAGTGCGGCTGCCTCGAACACGGTTTTCTCCAGGTGCGTTGCGACAAATGTCACTTCGAGCGGCTGGTAGCGTTTTCCTGCAAGAAGCGCGGAATTGCGAAGTAAAAGAATATGCGGTGTAAGTGACTCTTTTCCAGCTTGCAGACCCAAAATACCGGTTGTTTTTCAAGCTGTTAGATTTCTGATCCAGTCTCATGGCTTTACATATTCGTTATCAGTAGTGGACCTTGTTTGGGCTGTTTACCAGCCGATCCGAAGGAGGTTCCTATGCTGGAGTTCTATCTCGAGAATCAACCCAAACTACGTCAACTGAGGCAGTGCCCCGTCGGCAACTACCTGGATGATTTCGTCCAATGGCCGCAATCTTCCGGCTATAAACAACGTCCCGCTCAACTGACACTCAGGGCAGCGGCCCACTTCGGGCATTGGCTATCGGAACATGATGTCCCCACTGAACACGCCGATGATCAGCTCATCGACACCTTCGCGGGTCATCTTCCAAGCTGCGTGTGTTCGCATGGCTTTCGAGGCAGTGACAACTACCATGCAGTCGGAGCCAGACGTTTTCTCAGCTACCTGCAAACAATAGGTACTGTTCCACCACTGATCGTCACGCCGGTGCCGGTGGACCCGCTGGCAAACCGTTTTTGTGACTGGATGCGCCAACACCGCGGTGTAACAGAAGGCACCCTGGCCAATTATCTGCCCCTGGTTGAGGAGTTTCTGGCGGCATTAGGTGATGACACCTCTACCTATGATGCCCGCCAAGTTCAGGATTACATTCTTGCGGTTGCACATCGGCATGGCGAAGCTCGCACCCGGTCGACGGTGAACGCGGTACGGATGTTCCTGCGCTTTCTGGCGACTTACGGCTGCTGTTCGCCGGACCTCGTGGCAGCGGTCCCCGGCATCGCCAGATGGCGATTGGCGTCACTACCGCGATACATCGGTGCCGCTGACGTCGAGCGGGTCATTGCGACCTGTAATCCAGGCTTGGCGGCGGGCGCACGCGATCGCGCGATCATTCTCCTCCTTGCCAGACTAGGCTTGCGCGCAGGGGATGTCCGGGATCTGCTTTTGAGTGACATCGACTGGTCGCAGGGTCGCCTGCGGGTGATGGGTAAAGGCCGCTGTGAGAGCTGGCTACCCCTACCACAGGAGGTCGGCGATGCGGTGTTGCATTATCTTGAGCATTTTCGCCCCCGGATTGATGACGCCCATGTCTTCCTGCGGGTGTATGCCCCGTTGGGACCGCTGCCGTCCAGCGGCCCCATCTCGAAGTTGGTTTGACGAGCGATCCAGCGGGTGGGAATCCAGGCGCCGTCAATGGGTGCCCATGTGCTGCGCCATTCCGCCGCTACCGCCATGCTGCGAGAGAGTGTCTCCCTCGACATCATCGGCGCCGTCCTGCGTCATCGGAGTATGGAGAGTACCGCGCACTACGCCAAAGCGGACGCCGCGCTGCTGCAGACGGTCACCCAACCGTGGCCCATCAAAGAAGGAGCGCTGCCATGTTAAGCCAGGACATCAACCATTATCTCGCCCTACGCCGGGCAGCAGGCTTTGAGTTAAAGGTTCCGGCAGGCTTGTTGCGGCACTTCGCCCGCTTTGCCGCCAAGCGCTCCCAGACCCATGTGTGCCGGCAAACGGCGATCGACTGGGCCGCCCAGGCCCCTTCACCCTACCAGCGGGAAAACCGTCTCGCCACCGTTCGGATGTTTGCCCGCCACGCGAGGGCCGAAGATCCCCGGCATGATCTTATCCCCCGGCAAGTATTCGCCAGTGGGCGGCGCCGGACTGTCCCGTATATCTTCTCTCCTGCTGAGCTGCGCCAGTTCCTCGCGGCAACCGCTGGCCTCAGGTCCCGGGGTTCACTGCGACCCCACACCTACTACACGCTCTTCGGGCTCCTCGCGGTTACCCGTCTGCGTATATCAGAAGCGATGCGCCTGCGGTTGGACGACGTGACGGCGGACGGTTTGCTCGTGCGGATGACCAAGTTCCGCGAGACCCGG
The DNA here is from genome assembly GCA_020443325.1 of Halioglobus sp. Classification (GTDB taxonomy): domain Bacteria; phylum Pseudomonadota; class Gammaproteobacteria; order Pseudomonadales; family Halieaceae; genus Marimicrobium. The sequence goes on along the minus strand of JAGRIK010000258.1, from coordinate 3,528 downwards.
TTGGTACCGTTACATCCCAGCACCCACTGCGTCCTGGTACGCTACCTTGAGCGGCGCAAAGCCTATGCGGGCGATGATGACCATGTCTTCATCTCGCACACAGGCCAGCCACTCAGTTATGCCATGATCAATGGGACTTTCCATTATCTGGTCAGGTCCCTTCAGCTGGAACAGAACCCCGATGCACCCCAAACGCGGATACACAATTTCCGTCACGGTTTTGCGGTGCGGGCGCTGGAACGCTGCCAAGGCACATCTGACGATATCGCGCGCCATACACTGGCTTTATCCACCTATCTGGGGCACGCGCATGTCGCGGACACCTACTGGTACCTGCAGGCGACGCCCCTCCTCATACGCCACATTGCTGACACCTGCGCGGCCAGTGGGGAAGGGGGTGCCCAATGACGGACATCGTACCCCATGTGACCGCCTGGCTGCGCCAGCGACTGCCCGTGGAGCGCGCGGCGAGTCAGCATACCTGTGAAACCTACGCCTATGCCTTCCAACTCCTGCTCCACTTTGCCAGTCAGAAGCGTTCAATCACACCATCCGCCCTGCAACTTGAGCACATTGACGCGGCGTTGGTGCTCGAGTTCCTGGAGTATCTGCAACGGGTGCGGGGCAATGCGCCGCGCACGCGCAATGCCCGGCTGACCGCCATCAAGTCGTTCATGCACTTTGTTGAATATCGGGTTCCCAGCGCACTGGAGCAGATCAACCGTGTGCTGGTTATCCCCAATCAGAAGACGGATATTCGGTTGGTTGATCACCTGACAGCAGAACAGTGCCAGGCTATCCTCACAATCAGCGAGGATGCCGAGGATGCTTATTCTCGATAAGCCGTTAATACGTCCTATACCTAAAACACTGGGATTTTACCCTGGTCATCACCGGTATCGAAATCCTCGGCCACTACCGCGCCGAAACTATCGCCGCCGTCTCGCGCGCACTGGATTCAGTATTGGCTTCCACGTCACGGCTGGACCCGCGCTCCACGGACCCTGATGCCCCCGACGATCTGCGCGCTTCGACCATTGCTGCGTGACTACAGCGTCTGGTGCTGTACACGTTCGGAAGGCTATGTGGTCTGGAACAGGAGAAGAGCGACCCTGAAAACCCGCTTTTTTATCCAACAGAGATCTCGGACCTGGATAAATCCGCACAGTACTCAACTGGCCAAAAGCGATATATGGCCAAGGTGCTGGAGGAAATTGCCGATCGCAGGCTGGAAGAGAACAGTAGCTATCATAAAGTGGCGGCGTGGCGTTTCTTTATGTTGAGCGCCTGGGTAAATCGAGGCGACATCGCGAGATCGGTCAGCGAGGCCAAGCCCTGGCAGTTTCCGTTTCGGTTGAGCAGACTGACAACAGCCGCGCTGTCGGCGATGCTGGTCCTGATAGTCACCGCTGAGGTATGGGAACTGGCCATCAGTCAGAGTGGGCGGCTGCTCGTCCTGCTTTCCATCGCCTCGGTCGGCCTGGCGACAGCCTACGTTATCTTTCGCCAGGGACTGTATGTGCGCCATGGCAAGTACCGCATGACGGAGCAGACCGCCACTACCAACATCTCCACGGGGCTGGTGGTGCTGCTTGGCACGTCCACGAGCTACCTACTGATTTTTGCGACGACCTTACTGGCCGGGTCGCTGCTCTTTCACCCACGGCTGGTGATCAGTTGGTCCGGCCAGCAGAGCCAGACGCCGTTGTTGGACGAGTACCTGCTGCTCTCGGCACTCGTAGCGGCTCTCGCAATCTGCACCGGCGCGCTGGGAGCCTCTATTGAGAACAGCCATTATTTTCGCCACATCACCTTTGTCGATGAGGAGATATGTGGCGTACCGTCACACGCAACTCATGTCACGTGTAGGAATTACAACCTTTCGGCATTATTTACAGGCTTCGTTACACGCTTTGGCTCGGGCAAATAGTGCCGGAGGGTAGTGGGATTACGCGTCGAAGCGACAGGGGCGGCTGGTATACTTCTTGCAAATTCAATTAAGTAAACGTTTGGTCGCTTTGCAGGGCGTACAGGTTGCTCAAAACTCATGCTGGAGTTAACAAAAGGAGCCAGGCTATGGACTGTTATCGTTACCCTCAATCGCAAAGGTGCACCGATGCGCCGCTAAACAAAGATCTTGAAATAGCACCAATGAGACCTCGTTTTTGCGGCGTAGTGGTTTCACTAGTGTTCGTTACCGGTTTGCTTGCGACGTCAGCGAGCGCAAGCGAATACCAAACTATCGAGCAAGACGGAGTAACTGTTCGCTGCAACACGGTGAACAGTCAGTTTGTGCCGGAAGCATCCCTGCATAGATACCAACTGCAGGCCGATAAAAATCGAGGTCTGCTGTCTTGCGTGGTACAGCGCCAAAACGAGGCGGGTCAGCTGGTGAATATTCCGGCCAAAGTCAGCGCGCAGGTTGAAAACTTCTATGGCGTCACTTCCGCAGTGGAGATGCGGGAGCTCAGCGTCGACGAGCAGAACTTCGAAATCAGTTACATTGGCAGCTACGATGTGCTTTCGCAACATGAGCTCACCTTCACCATTCAGATCACTCCGCAAGGTTCGGACTCACCAATAGTACTGACAATGACAGACGAAGAGCCGGCCAAGTAACTTCAATGGGACCACTGGAAATACTGGCGAGCTCGGGCAGCTTTTCGCAGCACATGGCGTTGCATATTCTGCTGATGAATCTAGCTGCCCCCATACTGGCCGCGCTGGCTTACAGTCGCTGGCCCACGATCTGCGACCGCCACGATGTTCCTGCCATCGTGGCAGTGGCGATTGCGCATACGTGTGTGCTATTGGCCTGGCATTTGCCGCCGGCCATGGCGCTGGCAATGGTCAGCCGTTCGGTCGAGGCGCTGATGCAAGTGACGCTGTTCGTCACGGCTCTGTGCTTCTGGTATGTGGTCTTTGCGCAGGCAAGAGCTTATATCTGGCGCGCCCTGGTAACTCTGCTGATCACCGGCAAGCTGTACTGTCTGTTGGCGGCGCTGTTGGTGTTCGCGCCGCGGGTGGTGTATACGGCAGGCGAGCCGGGCATGTCAGTTAGCCTGGCGGACCAGCAGTTGGCCGGGCTGATGATGGTAGTGGCCTGCCCTCTGTCATACGTTTTGATCGCCACCGTGCTGGCGGCGCGCTGGCTCGGGACCCTGCACCGGCAAAACGCCATACCCCCGGCGCCAACTGCCACCCCGACATGGAGCTGAGGCTGCGAATCACCGCGGCCCGCGTGTTGATCGGGCTGAGTAGCGCACTGCTGTGCCTGGCACTCGCAGTACTGCTGTTTGCCTATTCCGGGCTGTACAACGTGGCCGCGAGTGCCGGGCACCTGGCGTGGGTCGAGAAATTTCTGACATTTGCCCTGGAGCGCTCCATCACTACCTGGTCACTCGCGGTCGAGGCGCCGCCGGAGGATCTGGAGTCGCAGGCCCGGGTCAAGATTGGAGCCGGCCATTTCTACGGCGGTTGCGCCAGCTGTCACGGTTCGCCGCAGACGGAAGTCAACGCGGTGCATCG
>JAGRIK010000257.1 GCA_020443325.1 Halioglobus sp. | reverse complement strand
GTCGAATGGTATGCACTGAGGTTGCGGATGGAAAATGTGTTTCTCACCAAGCGAATCACGTGGAGCGACTGAGAAACACATTTTCCATCCGCAACCGCGCTACAAAGCCACGTCCCAGGAGCCGGGAAAAACCTCATTTCCCCCCCCCGGTGAGTTTTCCCCCGATCATGCACTCGCTAGAGACTTTTTCAACACGCTGCTGGTACTGTGCCCAGGTTGCGCGGTAGAGGCGTTAGTCCGCGGCCTGTTCCAGCATCGATTCAAGCGCGGCCGATTTTTTCTCGATGGCCAGTGCGTCGAGAATGGGCTTTTCCAGCGTTTTGTAATAAAGCAGTTCCAGGTACCGGTAAACGCAGCCATAGCGTTGCAAAGTGACCCGTTCCCAGTCGTTGGGTGCGCGGCCCAGGTAGGCGAGCAAAAGCGCCTCTGTCTCGTGTGCAGGTAAGGCATCGCCGTTCACTATTACAGCGATGTCATACCATGGGCTTGCCATTGCGCAGTATTCCCAGTCGATCGCCCACAGTTTGCCCGCGCTGTAGATGCGGTTGGCGCGCAGCAGGTCGTTGTGGCACAGCACGGTTTCGCCGGGGTGCCTGGCGATCTCCTTCAGCAGGCGCGAGATCGTCACACCGTACTGCCGAAATACGCTGTTGGGCGATCGGCCCTGGCGCTTGAGTTGTTTCTCGTAGCGCGAATTACGGTCTGCCAGGTTGAGGCGATGATGCCGCGGCGGCAGCCGGTGTATTTTGTGCAGTAAGCGCGCTACATCCGAGACCACCAGTCCCTGGGCGACATCCGGCGCGAGGTAGTCGCATACCAGGCTGCCCAGGTCGGGATTGAAGTAGCAGGGTCGGGGCGTCAGGCCCACCTTGTAGGCGGCTTGCAGCGCGCGCCACTCGGTTTGGCGGCACAGCCCGAACTTCGCGGGTTTAAAGCCGTCGATACGGACCACAAAATGCTGCTCAGACTCCACCAGTACGCTGTAATTACTGATTCCGGAGGTCAGCACCTTGACGATCGTGGGTGCGCGAGTCACTACCGGGTCGCAGTTCCACTGCGGCCATTGGGCGAGTGTTTGGTCCAGCTTCAGCCGGATAGTACTTGGCAGTGATTGAAGCATGGACATCGCCCCTCAGGATTGCATCGCAAGTATAGGCCGCTTACACTCGTTATCCAATAATAACTGGCCCCGCTCGTCTTTTTTGCGGGGCGTCAGGTGAGTGGTTCAATGACAAACGATATCAATCGGGCCCCAGGGCAGGGAGAGGAGATTGAAGGTGCCCCTCCCGTTATACCCGGTGCAGAGCTTGCGGAAAGCAGGCTCACCGAGACGCTGACGATTAACCGCTACCTCTACCAGCAAACCCAGCAGCTTGAACTCATGTTGCTGGAGGCGCAGGGGCTGCAGGCGCTGTTTGAGATCCTGCTGGTGAGCATGCCCCGGCATTTTTCTTTCCGAACCTCGGAGCTGTGGTTGTACGACCCCGATGACGTCCTGTCCAAAGTGCTGGTGGGTGCGGAGCGCTACGGCACGAGCCTGCAATTGCTGAGTGACGTTTTCCCGATTCAGGAGTTGTATGAGTTGGAGCCCGATATTGCGTTAATCGATGCCACAGACTCACGCATGTTCGAGATCCTCAAGTCAGAGCATGGGGTAGAGTACGCCCTGCTGATGCCTTTGACGGATTCCGGCCGCCTGATAGGCAGCCTGCACCTGGGCCTGCCGGACGATTCGTTGGTACTGGGCGAGCAGGAGGAGCATTTGTTCGCTCACCTTGCAATCATTCTGTCCTCCTGTTTCAAGGCAGCAGTGAGTCGCCAGCAGGTGTCCCAGTTGATGCTGCTGGATCCGCTTACCGAGGTCAGCAACCCGCGCGGCTTTGGCCGTGAGATTGCACGGGAGATTTCGCGTGCCAGGCGTTCGTCAAAGCCTGTTACCGTGTTGATGATGGAGATAGACGATTTCGATGACCTGTACCAGCACTATGGCGTGCGGCGCGGGCAGTTTGTGATCAGGAAGGTTGCTGAAAGGCTGACCTCGAACCTGCGGGCGACCGATTTGCTGGCGCGCCTGGGACAGTCAACGTTTGCGGTGCTTATTCCGGGTGGCGGGCAGATGGTAAGCCAGGATATCGCGGAGCGCATGCGCGGGGATGTCGAGGACTTCTCCATCGATGATGGGCGTGGAGCGGTCCTGCAGGTTACACTGAGTGTCGGCCTGGTCACCTGGGAGCCGCAGCAGTTTCCCGCGGTGGATATGCCGCAGTTGGCAAGGCAAATGGAAACGGTAGGCGGTAAAGCGCTGGACGATGCCAAGGCGCGCGGCGGCAACTGCGTGGCGCACTCCCGCTTAAGTACACTGGTTCTTTAAGGAATTTTGATGAGCAAACTTGATGCGTTATTTGAGAAAAACCGGGAGTGGGCGGAAGGTGTAAAAACAACCGACCCTGAGTTTTTTGAAAAGCTGGCCGCCCAGCAAAGCCCCGATTACCTGTGGATCGGCTGCTCCGACAGTCGGGTACCCGCCAACCAGATAGTGGGGTTGATGCCGGGTGAGGTGTTCGTGCACCGCAATGTCGCCAATATGGTGGTCCACACGGATTTCAACTGCCTCACGGTGCTGCAGTATGCCGTAGATGTGTTGCAGGTGAAGCATATTATGGTGGTAGGGCACTACGGTTGTGGTGGTATTACCGCCGCGTATGAGAATGCCGATAACGGCCTGATCGACAACTGGCTGCGCAATATCAAGGATGTGCAACACCGCCACCGCAAGCGAATTGAGGCCATCGAAGACAAGGACGAGCGGCTGGAGTTGTTGTGTGAGCTGAATGTGAAAACCCAGGTCTCCCATGTCTGCCATACCACGATTGTGCAAAACGCCTGGCAGCGTGACCAGCCGCTGGCCGTCCACGGTTGGGTGTACAGCCTCAAGGATGGCCTGCTGAAGGATCTGGGTTGTACCGTGACGGGTGTTGACCAGATTGCCGATGCCTATCGCGTCATTGCCACGCCAGATTTGTAAACCATGAATGTGGAAGCGCGTCTCGCGCGGCTTGAGGCCATCGAAGATATCAGGCAACTGAAAGCCCGTTATTTTCACGCCTGCGACAACAAGAAGCCCGATGAAGTGCGCGATTGCTTCGCCGCTGGGAAAATTGCCCTGCGCTATGGCCGTATCGGCAATTTCGACGATCGGGAGGCAATGCTCGCGGTGTTCACCAAACTCGCCTGCCAGCCGCATATTGTCGAGATGCATCACGGCCAGAATCCCCGTATTACAGTGCAGGATGAAAACAATGCGACGGGGATATGGGGCCTTTACTACTATATGATCGACACCCGGCGGAACATTGTGACGCAACTGGCGGGTTTCTACGATGATGCCTACGTCCGCCGCGACGGGCAATGGCGCATATCCGGCTCCCGGTACGAGGTGACCTCCACCCAGATCTTCGATCTGGCAGAGGGGCTGGCGCATGTCATCTTCGCCGGCGCCGCTGCCCCTTTGGCGTTGGATGACCCGGAAAAACAGGCCGATGGGTAATTTATTCCTGGCGTTATTGTTGATTTTTGCCGGTGTCGCGCTGATGGTGGTGCTCGGTGAGCGGTTTGCCAAGCCCGCGGATCCGGAGCAGATGCGCCGGCTTTCGCGCTGGCTGTTCCCCCTGATTGGCCTGGCGCTGGTACTCTCCCTGATCAAATTCTATCTCTAGCAAACGGGGGGGTGGAAGCTGGAATCAGGCTTCTGCCATGCCCCGGGCACTTGAATTCAACGGGCCCTTGGATAGACTATGCCACCTTGACTGGCCGACATAGCTCAGTTGGTAGAGCAACGCATTCGTAATGCGTAGGTCCGGCGTTCGACTCGCCGTGTCGGCACCATATCTGTACCCGACCCTCCAGCCATCCCGCGAACCGCCGCTGGCACCCGTATGTCCTGTAGAAGAAGGCCTGGAGACAGCGGTTTCAACTTTCCACGCCGCGCTCTATAATCGGCTTCATTAAAACTACTGGTGAGGTATCGCTCACCGGACATTCGGGGGAGTAGGTGGTGGCGGCCCAGTGGCTAAGTAATACCAGTGCAATGTCCGCGCGCGCGAGCGCTGCGCTGGCAAGTGCGCTGGGTTTTCTGGCCAGGCCCGAGCAGTTACGTCGCGTACGCCAGGTACTGTTGTGCCTGCTGGCCATCTGGGCCGTGCTGGCGCTGAGCAGACTCATCTGGGCGCTGGTACCCACCACAGAGTCCGCTGCGGTAGTTTCCCCCGAGGTTATCAATCCTGTCACCGGCGGCGGCTCCATGCAGGACGCTGCATCCGTCGATATCGATAGCCTGGTTGCCTGGCACCTGTTTGGTGAAGCCGGCGAGACGGCGGTGGATCTCCCCCTGCCCCAGGAGTCCGAGGCAGCCAGCTCCCGGGACGGCATTGAAGAAGGGGCCAAAGAAACGCGTTTACAGCTTACATTGCGCGGCATTGTGTCCTCGACCGAGGACGGCCTCGGCTATGCCATCATCGAGAGCAGTGGCCAGCAGGATGTCTACGCGGTGGAAGACAAACTGCCCGTTTCGGGCGAGGTGGTCCTGGCCAAGGTGATGCCAACGCAGGTCGTGCTGGACAACGGCGGGACGTATGAGCTACTGGTACTCTACGAAGATTCCAGCATCGGCACCAGCGCTCCCGAGCCGCCGGCGGCGGCGAATACCTCCCAGCCGCCTCCAGCGGCCGAGCAAAGCAATGCTGTTGAGACAACCGCCCTTGCGCAGAGCTATCGCGAGCGGCTTTACCAGAACCCGCAGTCACTGGCAGAGGTGGTGCGAATCAGCGCAGTGCGCGACGGTTCGACCATGCGCGGTTACCGCATAAGCCCGGGCACCGATGCGGCACAATTTGCGCAGATGGGCTTCGAGGCGGGTGATGTCGTGACGGGTATTAATGGTGTTAGCCTGGATAACCCCACCAATACGATGGTCCTGTACAATAGCCTGCGCACAGCGGGCGAGGTTGTGTTTGAATTGGAGCGCGGGGGTCAGCCGATGACGCTCAGTGTGAGTCTGGACGCTGGTGCACAATAGTGAAATTTCGCAAAAGGATAGAATGTTAGTGGATGCCACAAAACGGTTTCACCCCCTCCAGATACTGGCATTGCTGCTCGCGCTGCTTCTTGGCAGTGTCCCGCTCTCGGCGCAGGATTACACGGTCAACCTGAACGACACCGATATCCAGGAATTGATCAAATTCGTCGCAGAGGCCACCGGCACCACGATTGTGGTCGATCCCTCCGTCAAGGGTAAGGTGAAGGTGATTTCCTCCAAACCCGTGTCAGCCGGGGAGTTGTACCAGCTGTTCCTCTCCATTCTGGATGTACACGGCTACGCGGCGGTACGGTCCGGTGAGGTCGTGCGGGTGATACAGAACAAGGATGCCCGCTCGGCGCCTGTCGGCGTCACTGAGAGCCAGGCCGGCATCACCTCGGAAGAGTATGTCACCCAGGTGCTCCGGCTGGACAATATCTCTGCGGCCAAGTTGATCCCCGTGCTGCGCCCCCTGGTGCCGCAGCAGGCGCACATGGCCGCCTATGCGCCCAGCAATGCGATTATCATTTCCGACATATCATCCAATATCGACAAGATCAGGGACATTATCGATCGCATGGACAAGTCCGCCGTGCAGCAGACGGATGTGATCAAGCTGCGCTACGCCGTGGCGGAAGACGTGGTGAAAATGCTGGACCAGCTCAACAAGTCCGAGGCCAAGGCGGCCGGTGGCGAGCAGGAGACCTTGCTGGTGGCCGACTCGCGCACCAACAGTGTGCTCGTCAGTGGCGATGAACTGGAACGCGCGCGTATGCGCAGCCTGATTGAACACCTGGATACCCCGCTGGAGCAGAGCGGCAACGTCAAGGTGATCTACCTGGAGTACGCCGACGCGATGGCCATCGCCGAGGTGCTGACGCGGGTGATGAAGAATATCAGCGAGTTGGAGCCGGCCGAGGGCGTCAAGGCCGGGGGCTCCGGCAATACCTCTACCATCGAGGCGGATGAGGGCACCAATGCGCTGATCATCACGGCCGATACCGACGAAATGGCCGCGCTTGAGGCCGTGATCCAGCGCCTGGATATTCGCCGCGCCCAGGTGCTGGTGGAGGCTATCATTGTCGAGATGGAAGTCATCGATGGACAGGATCTCGGTCTGCAGTGGCTCTTTGCCGACAACAGCGGCTTTTATGGCAGTAATATCAATGCTTCGGATGCCAGGGCGGCACGAATTGGTGCGGCGGTTCTGCCGGAAGACACAGACAATGGCGATATCAATATAGGCTCGTTGGCGGGAGCGCTGGCAAGCACACCCGGGCTCTCCCTCGGTTGGGGGCAGGTCAGTGACGGCCTGTCCATGACCGTCATTCTCAATGCGCTGAAGGAAACCAAGAACGCCAACATCCTGTCCACGCCCAGCCTGCTGACCCTGGATAACCAGGAGGCCTATATCACGGTCGGCCAGAATGTGCCTTTCGTCACCGGCTCCTTTACCAATTCCGGCGGCGGCGATGGTGCGCAGAACCCGTTCCAGACCATCCAGCGCGAGAATGTCGGCATCACGCTGAAGGTGACCCCCCATATCAATGAGGGCGATGCCGTCGTGCTGGATATCTCGCAGGAGGTCTCCAGCCTGAGTGGCTTGTCCGTGACACAAACGGCATCGGATATCATCACCAATGAGCGCAAGATCGAGACGAAGGTACTGGCGGTCGACGGCCAGATCGTGGTGCTGGGTGGCCTCATCAAGGACGACGTGCAGGATGCGCAGCAGAAGGTGCCGCTGTTGGGTGACATTCCCTATCTCGGCAGGCTGTTTCGCAGCGACGCGGAAAAGGTCACGAAGCAGAATCTGATGATTTTCATCCGCACCACCATTATTCGGGACAATGAGGCGCTCGCCGGGGCCTCCGCCGAGAAGTACCGCTATATTCGCGATCAGCAGGCGCAGCGCAAGGACAGGGGGTTGACGTATCTCGACGATGCGAACCTCCCGATGATGGACGAGTGGGAAGACGAATTGCGCGAACTGGACTCCCTCAAGGAGGTGCCGTCCAGCTCCTACGGCCCGGGGGCGCCGGCGCCACCGGTGGACGGCCGGTGACAGAGCCAGCCGAACTGGTGCCAGCGGATGCGCCCGTCGCTAGCGCGAGGGCCAGGCCGGGGCTGCCTTTCACCTTTGCCCAGCAGCACGGCGTCCTGCTCGACACCACCGAGGACGGGGCCACGCTCGTGGTGCATGTCGGGGAACCGAAATTTGATGTGCTGACGGAACTGCGGCGCCTGCTCGGCAGGTCGTTCGTGCTGCAGGGCGTGCCGGAGAGTGATTTCAAACGTCGCCTGACACTGGCCTACCAGCGCAACAACAATGAAGCCGTGCAAATGGCCGAGGACATCGGCGCGGACGTCGATCTCAGTCGTCTTGCCGATGCCATTCCCGACGCCGGCGACCTGATGGATACGGAGGACGATGCCCCCATTATCCGCCTGATCAACGCCATCCTGTCGCAGGCCGTGCGCGAGCAGGCGTCGGACATCCATATCGAGACCTTCGAGGACAGGCTCAGCGTACGCTACCGCATCGATGGCGTGCTGGCGGAAGTACTGTCACCGAAGCGTATGCTGGCACCGCTGCTGGTGTCGCGCCTGAAAGTAATGGCGCGGTTGGATATCGCCGAGAAGCGGGTGCCGCAGGACGGCAGGATTTCGGTGAAGATCGCGGGGCATTCGGTGGATATTCGCATGTCCACGATTCCCTCGGCGCACGGTGAGCGCGTGGTATTGCGACTGCTGGACACGGCGTCGGGACAGTTACAGCTGAGCCAGTTGGCGATGAATAAACAGGTGCTGGCCTCTTTCACCAAACACCTGCACAGTCCACACGGCATCATCCTGGTGACCGGCCCCACCGGCTCGGGTAAAACCACGACACTGTATGCCGGACTAGGAGAGATCAATGAGACGTCCCGCAATATCCTGACCATCGAGGATCCCGTCGAGTATATGTTGCCCGGCATCGGGCAGACCCAGGTCAATTCCAAGGTGGATATGACGTTTGCACGCGGCCTGCGCGCTATCCTGCGGCAGGACCCGGATGTGGTGATGGTGGGGGAGATTCGCGACCTTGAGACCGCAGAAATCGCGGTGCAGGCGTCCCTCACGGGTCACCTGGTGTTGTCGACGCTGCACACCAACACCGCCGTTGGTGCCATCACGCGCCTGAAAGACATGGGTATTGAACCGTTCCTGCTGTCCTCCAGCCTGGTCGCGGTGATGGCGCAGCGCCTCGTGCGCCTGCTGTGCAAGGCGTGTAAGGAACCGGGCGAGCCCAATGCCGCGGAGCGTGAGTTATTGCGCCTCGGTGATGACGAGCAGCAGGAGGTACACCTGCACCGCGCCAAGGGCTGTGAAGCCTGTAAATACACCGGTTATCACGGCCGCACCGGTATCTACGAAATGGTCGAGATCGATGATGACGTGCGGCAGATGGTCTACGAGAGCGCCAATGAGCAGGATATCCTGAAGGTGGCGCGGCGCAAGTACCCCGGCATTGAGAGTGATGGCCGGCGCCGGATACTGGCGGGCGAGACGACGATTGAGGAAGTCATGCGCGTGACTTCCATCGTCTGATCGCGTGTTGCTGATGCGGGGAGCTGAGTCGTGACGGCGTATCGCTACCGGGCGCTGAACCCCCAGGGGAAAATGGTCAAGGGCGTGCTGGAGGGTGACTCCGAGCGCCAGATTCGCACCCAGCTGCGCGGCCAGGAACTCCGGCCTGTGGAGGTCGCCCAGGCGAATAAAGCCGAATCCACCGCGCCGGGATTTCGTCCCTCGATTCTGCTCTCCCGTGTCAGTGTCAGTGATCTCGCCCTGATCACCCGCCAGCTTGCGACGCTGGTGGAGGCCAACCTGCCGCTGGACGAGGCCCTGCAGGCAGCGGCCGAGCAGAGCCGCAGCAATCGCAT
>JAGRIK010000256.1 GCA_020443325.1 Halioglobus sp. | reverse complement strand
TTCGTTTTGGGTTCTGATGGTTCGAAAACTGCGTCTGGCAGTGATGCAGCAAATTGCTGGTAATCAGTAATAGAGAGGTATGTCCATGCTGAAAATTAAGTCCATGCTGCTGTTTATCCTTTCGATGGTTGTCTGCGCTGGAGCCAGTGGAGAGAGACAGTGGCCGGAAAAGGTTTTTGCGTGCCAGGTCGTGACGGGTGCCGGGGCGCAGGGTTTGGTGAATCTGCAAAGTGTGTCACAGCAAGAGGCCGAGTCAGGTGCGGTAGGTTTGCCGGCAATCACGCTCGCCCAGAATAAAGGTGTTGCGGCCAGGGTCGTACAGTGCATCGAAGCAACAGGGGGACATACCTTTACCGACTCCAGCTTTCAGGCGTGGTACGAAAAGCTCGACAACTAACCGAAACAGTTCCCTCGTAGAAGACGCGGGCCGTTGACGCCTAAGTGATAATGCTGTCTATGGCCTCCGGCAGCTCATGCAGGTTCTCGATTTCTCTATCCGCGGGCGTGCCACCAGGCCAGGCCTTGCTCCGGGTGTTCACCCAGATCGTGTACATTCCCATCTCACGGGCGCCGCGGACATCGTGCTCCGGGTCGTCGCCCACATGGACAATCTCATCGGCACGAGCCCCCGTTTGCCTGAGCGCGGCGTGAAACATATCGGGATGAGGTTTACTGGCGCCGATATCCTCTGCCAGGAACGCAAAGTCGAAATACTCTCCGGCGTCGGTCCTGTAGATATCGGCATTGCCGTTAGTGAGAGCCCCCAGCGTGTATTTTCTGGCGAGCACCTCCAGTACGCCAAGCGCCTCCTCGTAGAGCACCACGTTGCGGCGCTCGCGCAAAAAAACTGCAAACGCCTGTTCCGCACCGCTGCGGGCATCCGCCTCGCGATAACCAGCGGTGACCAGTAACTCGTACAGCATCTGGATGCGCATCTGGCTGACATGGTGCAGCAGCTCGGGGTGACGTTTCCAAACAGATTTCTTGAACTCAAACAGCGCCTCGTGATCAAGCGCTTCCACTGCGCCAGGCCGGTGTTGTTTAAGCCAGTTCTGCTGTGCCTCTTCCGCTCTCAGCAGTGCGGGTTCTACATCCCACAGTGTGTTATCGAGATCGAAGGTGATGACGGAGATGGCCACATCAGTCGCCCTTGCGTCGTTTGGCCCTGGGGTGAGCAGCGTCATACACTTTGGCGAGGTGCTGGAAATCCAGGTGTGTGTAGATCTGCGTGGTGGAAATGTTCGCATGCCCCAGCAGTTCCTGGACCGCTCGAAGGTCGCCGCTGGATTCCAGCATATGACTGGCAAAGGAGTGGCGCAGCATATGGGGATGAACGTCCTGGCGCATCGCGGATTTGCGCCCCTGCAGCTTGAGGCGCTCCTGTATATTGCGCACGCTGATGCGGCGCCCGCGGTTACTGGTGAACAGCGCGCGGGAATCCGGGCCCTGGTCCTCGGACGGTGGGCGCACCTCCAGCCACCGGGCAATCGCTTTCAGTGCGACCGAGCCCACCGGCACGGTTCTGGTTTTCCGGCCTTTGCCGGTTACGGTCAGCAGTTTGGAGTGTGGGTCGATGTCGTCAATCTCTACCGATGCCAGCTCCGCGAGTCGCAGTCCGGCGGAGTAGAACAATTCTGCCATCGCGCTATCGCGGCAGGCGGTGACGGTATCCGTGTCGAATGACAGGTACTGGTTTACCTGGTCGGCGTCCAGCGTCTTGGGCAGTTTGCGCGGTTTGCGCGGCGCCTGCACACTGGCCGCCGGGTTGCGCAGCAAGCCGCTTTCACGCCCGAGGAAATTGTAGAACGAGCGGGTGGCAGACAGGCTGCGCTGGATGCTGCCGCCGGCCAGCCCGCGACGGTGTAATTGGCCCGCCCATGTGCGGATATCGGCTTCCACCAGTTCTTCGATGGTGTTCTTGCCCGTTGTTTTGCAGAAGCGCTCCAGGGAAGCCAGGTCGCGTTGATAGCCGCTGAGTGTGTGCGGTGACAGCTGCCGCACGTCGCGCAAATAGTGTAGGAAGCGTATGGCAGACGTCCCCAGCGGAGCTTCCTCAGCGGGTACCGTGTCCACTGCGGCCTCAGTCTCTCTCCGAGTTCAGGCGCGCCAGCAGTTTTACGACAACGTCTGCAATATGCGACAAGAAGAGTGTGCCCACCGCATTGCTGTAGTGATTCGCGTTGGCACTGCCAACGGCGATAAGGCCCAACGACTCGCCCTCTGCAGATTTGTCAGCCAGCGGCATAATTGCAGCGGAGCCGATCTCGGCTTCTTCCGCAAACAGGAAATTGAGCTCTTGCGTGCGCAGCGTACCGCAAACCGGTTTATGCCCCCGGAACAGCGAGCCAATCTGCTTCTTCACCACCGCGCGGGGCTCTGTGCGCCAGCCCTCGTTTTTACTGGTGTCAGCGTACAGAATCAGGCTGGCGAAATCGGCCTGGAAATCGTCTTTCATCGATGCCATAAAAATACTGTAGAGGGCCTCGACGGAGTCAGCGTCCAGCAGTTTCAGCACCAGTGCACGGGTCTGCTCGTACAGCATGTCATTGTCTTTGGCATTGGCGGTCAGTGTCTTGAGTCGCTGGCGTATTTCCGTGTTGCGCTCGCGCAGCACGCTGACCTGCTTTTCCACCAGCGAAATCGCGCTGCCGGACGCGTGGGAGACATGCAGGTAATCCAGCATGTCGGGATAGCGCTGCAAAAAATCGTCGTGATTCTTCAGGTACTCGCGCACGTTCTCGTCGTTAAGCCCCGTATCACTGTTCTGCTCCGCTGCTATCTTTACCGCTGCTTCACGTTTTTTGCTGGCTGACATTTGTGCTGCCTCTCCCTGCTGTGGATGGCTCCGCTGGCGGAGCCTCAGATTTTTATCGTGCCATCGAATACGACTGCGGTGGGGCCAGTCATCATTACGGGTTGGCCTTCTCCAGCCCACGATATGGAAAGCTTACCCCCCGGCAGTCCAACTGTCACGGATTCGCGTAACCAGCCGCGGGAAATGCCGTAGACCACTGCCGCGCAGGCCCCCGTGCCGCAGGCAAGGGTTTCGCCAACGCCGCGCTCGTAGACACGCAGCCGGAGTTCCCGGTCGGTGATGACCTGCATGAACCCGACGTTAACACGCTTGGGGAAATCGGGATGCGACTCGATCAGTGGCCCCAACTGTTCCACCGCCGCGCGGCTTGTGCTGTTAACACGCAACACCGCGTGTGGATTTCCCATGGACACCGCGCCAATTTCCAATTCCTTATCGTCAACATGCAGCATATAACTGGGCGCCCTGGCGCTTGCCGCGAACGGGATTTTTGCAGGCTCAAACTGCGGGGCGCCCATGTTGACTTCAACGTCGTTGTTGGGGCGCACGCGCAGTTCGATCACCCCGGAGGAGGTTTCAACACTGATAATTTTTTTCGTGGTCAGTTTTTTCTCGCGCACAAAACGTGCGAAACAGCGAGCGCCATTGCCGCACTGTTCAACTTCCTTGCCATCGGCATTGAAGATACGGTAGCGAAAATCCACGTCCGGTCTTTGTGGCGGTTCCACCACCAACACCTGGTCACAGCCCACGCCGAAATGCCGGTCCGCCAGTTTACGCACGTCCCGGGAGCGCAGGTTGTAATGCTGGCTGATCAGGTCGATGACCACAAAGTCATTGCCTGTGCCGTGCATTTTGGTGAACTTTAATAGCATGCAGCCCTACCCACTCAACCGGCCCCGCCCTGTGCTGGCAGGCGGGTTTCGTGGCGGATGAGATCGGCAAATGTCTCGCGAGATCGTATCAGGTGCATGTTGTCGCCATCTACCATGACTTCTGCCGCGCGACCGCGACTGTTGTAGTTGGAACTCATGGTGAAGCCGTAGGCGCCGGCACCGAACATCGCCAGCAGATCGCCGGGGTTGAGCGTCAGCGTCCTCGCCTTGCCGAGGAAATCCCCGGTTTCACACACCGGCCCGACCACGTCCCACTGCGCCTGTTGCCCCGGCGCGTTTTGCTCCACCCGCTGGATGTCCATCCACGCCTGGTAGAGGGCGGGGCGAATCATGTCATTCATCGCGGCGTCCACCAGTGCGAAGTGGTGATCCGGCGTGGACTTCAGGTACTCCACCTGCATCAGAAGGAGGCCGGCGTTGGCGGCGATGGAACGGCCGGGTTCAAACATCAGCTGCACCTTGCGATCGCCCAATACCTCGCGGATCGCGCCAATATACTGCGCTATTGAGGGCGGCTGTTCATCGCGGTAATGCACGCCGAGCCCGCCGCCCAGATCCAGGTGGTGAATGGGGATGCCCTGTTCAGCCAGGGTGTCCACCAGAGCCAGCAAGCGGTGCAGCGCGTCGATAAACGGGCTGATCTGGGTAAGTTGTGAGCCGATATGGCAATCCAGGCCCACCACCTTTACGTTATCCAGCTGCGCGGCGCGCTGGTATACCTGCAGCGCTTCCGCGATGGTCAGGCCGAACTTGTTCTCGCGCAGGCCGGTGGAAATGTAGGGGTGGGTTTGTGCGTCCACGTCCGGATTGACGCGCACCGATATCGGCGCGACGCGTCCGAGCTCCCCGGCGACCCTGTTGAGTACCTCCAGTTCCCCGGCGGACTCGAGATTAAAGCAGTGAATGCCCAGTTCCAGCGCGCGGGCCATTTCTGCGGGCTTCTTGCTGACGCCGGAAAACACAATCCTGGCCGGGTCGCCACCGGCGGTGATCACCCGCTCCAGCTCGCCGCCGGACACAATATCGAACCCGGCGCCCAGGCGCGCC
The DNA here is from genome assembly GCA_020443325.1 of Halioglobus sp. Classification (GTDB taxonomy): domain Bacteria; phylum Pseudomonadota; class Gammaproteobacteria; order Pseudomonadales; family Halieaceae; genus Marimicrobium. The sequence continues at coordinate 1,967 of JAGRIK010000256.1, read as the reverse complement.
AGTACATCGAGTACGGCCAGGTTGGAATTGGCTTTGACGGCGTAGCAGATGAGGTGCTCGGTACCCTCGAGGGCCTGCCGGTACTCCATGAATGCCGTTTCCAGCGCCGCCCTTGAATAGATATAGCACGGCGTGCCGTGGGCAGCGGCAATAGCGCTGACGGCGACGTCCTCGGCATACAGGCTGCCGTCACGGTAGGTGAACGGGTTCATTGGTCTGCCTCGTGTCAGGGCTGCTTGCGCGGCTGTTCAGTGCCGCTGTCGACGGTCGGCGCGGCGGCGGGCGCGGAAAGGGCGGGCGGCGGAGGTGTTTCCTCGGGCGGCATGTACAGGGGCCCCATCTGGCCACATCCGGTGAGGACGGCAAACGCGAGCGCAAGCAACAAACTTGAAATGTAATAGTGCATGGGTACAGTCCGGGCAAAGGTGCACAAAGTATACTGTCCGCTAGTAAGCAGTGCGAACAGCCCTTATCATTGAATTTTGCACACTTTGCCGGAAAACCGCCTGTGATGACCGAATCAGAGTTCAATGAGTTGATAGACCAGACCTTTTCCGCGCTGGAAACGGCGCTGGATGAAGTCGACGCGGATATCGACTATGAAACATCCGGCGGGGTACTCACAGTCGTGTTTGAGAACGCCACACGCCTGGTATTCAGTCGCCAGCCCCCCACGCGGCAGCTGTGGCTTGCCGCCCGCTCCGGCGGATTTCACTTTGCCTTCGATGAAGAGGCCGGCGACTGGCGCGATACCCGCGCAGGGCAATTGTTTCGGCCCTTTGTGGTAGAGCAGATGCAGGCGCAGGGAGGGGTTGATTTTGCGTGGCTTTAAGGGGTTTGACAGGGTGTCGAAAATCCATGTGCGCCCCACGGGAATCGTCTTTTTGGGAGTTCTGGGTGCACTGCCGGCCCTCGCCAGTGAACCCTTGTACGTCAAGAACCTGAGCCCGGTAGCGGGCCTGATCGGGTTGCCCTCGCAGCGCGCAGCACAAACCACTCCCGATGGGGAGTGGGCGGTGGCCCTGCACGGCAGCCTTGCCAGTCACTATGTCAATGAAAACAATGCCACGGAATTCCTCAATTTTGATGGCGAGACGGGGCGCGTCGCGCTGGAACTCCGCTATGGCGTGGCCGAGAACTGGGATGTGCAGTTGGAGGTGCCCTGGCTGGAGCAGAGCGGCGGCGACCTGGATGGCCTCATCGACGACTGGCACGACTTCTGGGGTATGTCCGATGGCGGGCGTTCGCAGGTGCCAAGGGATGTGCTGGATTACCGCTACGCATCATCCCAGGGCGGCTTTTCGCTGCAGGATGATACCTCCGGTATCGGCGATGTCAGCCTGTCTGTCAGCCACGCGTTCTACCGCGATGAGAACTCCGCGGTCAGCGCGGTGCTGGGCTATAAATTTGGCACCGGCGATGACAAGGATTTTCTGGGCAGCGGCGGTGACGATGCGTTTGTCGCTCTGCGATTTTCCGGTGAGCAGCTCTCCGACCTGCCCCTGAGCTGGCACGGCCAGGTGGGGTACCTGAGGGCGGGCGACAGCGATGTGCTGGAGGGCCTGCAGGAGCAGAACCTGTGGTTTGCCGGGCTGGCCATGGACTGGCGATTTGCCCAGAACTGGTCAATGATCGCGCAGATCGACAGCCACGCGGCGCCGCTGGACAGTGCGCTCACCGGCGTCGGCGATGACGCGGTGATGGGAACACTGGGTGCGCGCTGGTATTTTGCGCCGCACTGGTCGGTGGATTTCAGTGTCGTCGAAGATATCCGCGTCGAGACAGCGCCGGATGTGACCTTCCAGGCCAGTGTGCGCTATCGCTCAGCGGACCAGTAAATCGGCCAATTCCCTCACTGATCGGACCTAACGGCTCGCCAGGCGCGCCGCGGCACGTTGTGCAGCGGCCACAACCTGTTCCGGCGCCGTGCCCCCGAGATGATTCCTGGCGGCTACCGAGCCCTCCAG
>JAGRIK010000255.1 GCA_020443325.1 Halioglobus sp. | reverse complement strand
GCTCAAAGAACTGGAAAGCAAAAAGTACGAATATATAAAGATGATGCACGAGTTGGGTCACGGCAAGCGCTACTGGGACGATGTGAACATCGGCGATGAATTGCCTGTGCGCGTCATTGGTCCACACAGTATCGCCAGTCTTGCGACGGAGTGGCGCGCCTATCTCTTTACCATTTGGGGCGGTACGCACAGGCCAGGCATGGATATGGCCGCCTTTGGTTTTACCGAGGAATTTGCCGGTCATGAAAATGATCCGGTGATGGAGAAGGATAATCCGGAGTTGACCGATGGCGCTTATCTCGGCCCATCGCGCGGGCACCTGTTTCCTACCTGGGCGCGGCGAATCGGTATGCCGCGCGGTTATGGCTATGGTGCGTCGATGGGTGCCTGGATTCTGGATTACCTCGCCGGTTGGGCAGGTGAATGGGGTCAGGTGGTGCACCTAAAATCCTCGTATCGCGGCCCCGCTTTTACCGGGGACGCCACGTTCATGACAGCCACTGTTGTCGACAAGCAGGTCGATGACCAGAAGCGCAATGTGGTGAAGGTGGACTATAAAATGACTGATCAACTCGGCACTGTGATGGCCAAAGCGGAAGGCGAGATCGAACTGCCAACGAGGTAGCTGCACATGGGAATGTTGTCTGGAAAGGTTGCCCTGGTTACGGGTGCGAGTCGGGGTATCGGCAAGGGCATCGCACTCGCGCTCGCAGAACACGGTGCCACCGTCTACGTTACCGGCCGTACCGTGACGCCCGGAGTCTATCCGCTGCCAGGGACTGTAGGTGAGACTGCGGCCGAGGTGGAGCGGCGCGGCGGCAAGGGAATTGCCGTCCCGGTGGATCATGGCGATGAGCAGCAGGTCGAGGCGCTGTTCGACAAGATCCAGCGGGAGCAGGGTCGTCTCGATGTTCTGGTCAACAATGCGTTTGCGCTGCCTGAGGATCTCACCGAACCGAAGTCCTTCTGGGAAAAGCCACTCTCGTACTGGGATATGGTTGAAGTCGGTGTGAAGTCCAACTATGTGGCTGCCTGGCACGCGGCACGAATCATGGTTCCGCAACAGTCCGGTCTCATCGTGGCCACCTCCGGCTATGTCGGTGTGACCTACACCTACGGCGTGGTGTTCGGTTTGTGTAAGGCTGCGGTGGACCGGATGTCCCGTGATATGGCTATTGAGCTCAAGCCACACAATGTCGCCTCGTTATCCCTATGGATGGGGCTGACATTCACTGAACGGGCCGAGCGCGTTCTGCAAGCCAACCCCACGATGAAAACACAGACCGTCACCAACCCGAGCGTTGGCTCCTCGGTCGAATTTCCCGGGCGGGTCATCGCGGCGCTGGCCGCAGATGCGAATATTATGCAGCGCACCGGCGGTACTTTTATAACAGCGGAAATTGCCCATGAGTACGGGGTCACCGACATCGATGGCAAGGTGCCCCCTTCACTGCGCGAGCAACGGGGCGCGCCAATCTATTCGCCCATTTAGGTGGTGGATGGCAGCATTGTCGGGTGGTGCTGGTCCGCGCACAGTGCTATGACGACTGAATGTCGGGAGCGGTATTATGGTTGATAATCCAAGTGGCAATATTGATCCGGCCAAGGTCGCAAGCCTGGAGCATTTACTTGATCGACAACAGATCACTGATTGCATGGTGCGGTTCAGTCGGGGTATGGATCGTTTCGATCGGGCGCTTTTTCTTTCGGCATTCCACTCCGATGCGGTGATCTCTGCCGGCGATTTTGTCGGCGGTCCTGTCGAGTTGTACGACTGGGCATCTGGGTTGCATGAGCAGGGACAGTCGGCGACCCACCATAACTTGCTGAACCACAGCTGTGAACTGGATGGCGAGACTGCACACAGCGAAACCTACTACCTGTTTGTCGGCTGCAATCGTGATAACACCAATTGGCTTGCAGGTGGACGTTACATTGATCGCTTTGAACGGCGCTCAGGGGAGTGGAAAATTGCGCTCCGTTGCAACGCGATTGAATGGTCAAGTGTCCTTGGGGCCGCAGAGATTCCATTCGCCGACGTGGTGGATGGCCACCTGAATGGTGTTGTCGCGCGCAGCGCGGAGGATATTTCCTACCTGCGGCCACTGCTAAACCGCCGCAAGCTTTCCAACAAGCGCAGTTAGCATTTGGGCTACACGCGTGCTTGCAGGGGCTGAAGCAGTGCTTTACTCGCTAGCCGGCACTCTGCATCAGTTCGATACGCACCCCGTTTGGGTCTGTGCAGAATACCATGGGGCCGTAGGGTGAATCGATCCGGGTCTCCGCATGGATCTGTCCGCCGTATTGCACAACCTGCTCAGCGACCGCTTCCACATCCTCTACGATCAGCGTCATGTGGGTAAATCCGAGCTGGTTCATAGGACGACGCTCTGTTGTGCCAGAGACTTCGGAATCTGGGTAACCGATGAGTTCGATGGTGATATCGCCGCACTGCATATAGTGGGCGCAGCAGGTAATACCGGGTAATTCTGTGAGTGTGTCATAGGGCGGGCCGATGGTGTCGATGGAGCGCTCGTGAATAAAGCCAAGCGCATCCGTATAGAACGCGATGGACTCCTCGATATTCGCACAACAGATACCAATATGGGAAATTGTGGCAACAGCTGGCGTCTTCATAATGTTCAACTCTCCTTTGATCCGCCTTTATTCGCCATCTCAAACGAGTAGCGAATGTGGTCGACGTGGCCTGAGGGTACCGGGGGAAACACAACAGGTGACTTCATGTCGCCGATCTGTTCGATCTGTTCCCCGACCTGTTCGATACTCCAGGGATCCTGGTACACGCCCTGCGTCTCTCCGATAAAGGCTTTGGCGACTCGCCCGGCAATGGATACCAGCATTTCACCTGTGATGGAGCAGTTTTCATGGGCCAGCCACCCGACCACGGGCGCTACCAGTTCCAGTGACATGGGCGGGTAGGCCGAAATATCGATGCCCTCGGCCATTCTGGTGATCGCGCCAGGCACAATGACATTGCATTTAACGCCCTCCGCAGCACCCTCGATTGCCACCACGTTGGAGAGTCCAATTGTGCCCGCTTTAGCCACACCGTAATTGGCCGTTTCGTGATTGCCGTACAGTCCGCCGATTGAGGATGTCAGTACGATGCGGCCGTAGCCCGCCTCGCACATGATAGGGAATGCGGGCCGTACGACGTGGAAAGCGCCGCGCAGGTGTACATCGAGTACCGCATCAAAGTCTTCCTGTGTCATCTCCTTCATCGACGCCTGGCGTACATTGCCGGCATTGTGGATGAGGATGTCTATTCGGCCATAGTGCTCAAGGGCACATTGAATGATGGCGGCACCACCTTCGGGCGTTGCCACAGACTCAAGGCTGGCGACTGCCTCTCCGCCAGCATCCCTTATCTCCTGTACCACCTGTTCTGCAGGTGCAGCATTGCCCTCGGTTCCTGTCAGGCCCACGCCGGGATCATTCACCACAACTTTGGCGCCTTTGGATGCGAGGAGCAGGGCATAGGCGCGGCCGAGACCGCGCCCTGCACCTGTGATCACAGCGACGCGATTATCAAATCTCAATTCAGGCATTGGGTTCTCCGTTCACTCCATTCAGGACGTGGCATTGACTAATAGGATTTGGGCAGACCCAGCACTTTTTCGGCGATGAAATTCAGAATCATATGCGGGCTTACTGGTGCCGTGCGTGGTATCAGGATTTCGCGTAAATAGCGTTCGATATGATATTCCTGTGCATAGCCCATTCCACCGAGTGTCAGCATCGCGGTGTGGCAGGCCTCAAAGCCTGCCTCCGCCGCGAGGTATTTCCCAGCATTCGCTTCGACACCGCAGTCTTCCCCCTTGTCGAACAGGGTGGCGGCTTTCATTACCATCAGATTGGCCGCCTCTACCTGTGCCCAACACCTGGCGAGGGGATGCTGGATGCCCTGGTTCATCCCGATCGGACGGTCGAAGACGATTCTCTCCTGTGCGTACTTTGCAGCGCGTTGAATGGCCACGCGGCCGAGTCCCACTGCCTCGGCGCCAAGTAACACACGCTCCGGATTAAAGCCATGCATGATGATCTTGAAGCCATCGCCCTCGGCGCCGATACGATCCTCTTCCGGAATCCATAAGTCGGAGATGAACAGCATATTGGAATCGACGGCGTGGCGACCCATCTTGTGGATCAGGCGGGTTTCGATTTTGGCGCGGTCGAAATCGGTAAAGAACAGTGACAGCCCCTCGGTTTTGCGCTTCACGTCTTCCAATGGCGTGGTGCGCGCCAGCAGCATCATCTTGTTCGCGACCTGGGCTACCGAGATCCAGATTTTCTCGCCGTTGACGCGGTAACCGCCGTCCTGTTTCTGCGCGCGGGTTTTCAGTTTGGTCGTGTCCAGGCCGATATTGGGCTCGGTAACAGCAAAGCACATACGGTGGTCGCCGCTCAGTATCGGAGGGATCATGCGCTGTTTCTGTTCCTCGTTGCCGAACAGTTCGACCGGTTGCATGGAGAAAACAGGGCCGTGAATACTGGACGCTGCAGCCATGCCGCCACCGGATTCTGCCACCGCCTGCATCATGATCGCCGCTTCGGTAATACCCAGTCCCGATCCGCCAACCGTTTCCGGCATGGCGATACCCAACCAGCCTGCATCCGCCATTGACTTGTGAAATTCATGCGGGAAGACACCGTCACGGTCACGCTCCAGCCAGTACTCATCCGGAAACTGCGAACAGTGCTTGAGCACCGCTTCACGAATATTCTGCTGATCCGCTGTAAGAGAGCAATCCACGATAGTCGTCCTCAGTGAGTGTCAATAAAGTCTGCCGGTGTTAGACGCTGTGCAGGCCATGCAGATTGCGCGACAAAAAATGCCTCAAGCCGGACCTGTCACTCGTGCAGTTCGCATTATGCGTCGTCTCCAAGCCCCAATTCTCTCAGCACCTCCTGCGTGTGGGCGCCGAGGCGGGGTGCCGGACCGGCGACGCGCCCCGGTGTTTTTGAGAACTGCGTTGGCACACCGGGGAAACGCACTGCGCCATTGGGTGTGTCTACTGTTTCAAAAAAATTGATGGCATTCAGGTGCGGGTTGTCCAGCAGTTCATCCAGCGTACGCAGCGGGGCGGCGGGTATATCGAGTGAGCGCAACAGGTCCAGCCACTCCTGCGTCGTGCGTTCCCGGAAGGTTTCAGCCAGTAGCGCATAGACAGTATCAACCTGGCGTGCGCGTTGTTCCAGCGTGGCGTATTTTGGATCCATGGCCCACACCGGCTGCACGGCTTTGACGAAGGTGCTCCATTGCTTGTCGTTGTAGATCAGTGCGGAAATCTGGCCATCTTTTGTGCGGTAGGGGCGCCGGTTGGGTGACACTGCGCGTGGATAAACTGCAGGGCCGAGCGGCGGATCAAACATCGCGCCATTAGCGTGCTCGACCAGCATGAAAGCCGCCATCGTTTCGAACATGCTGACATCGACTTCCTGACCTTCACCGGTTCGCTCGCGGTGGAACAGCGCCATGGTCGTGGCATAGACTGCGGTGAGGCCAGCGACCTTGTCTGCGATGATGGTGCCGATATAGCTCGCTTCCCCGTTCAGCATCTGTTGCACCACGGGCAAGCCGCACTCCGCCTGAATAGTGTCGTCATACGCTGTCAGGTCAGCATCGGGGCCGCGTCGGTCGTAGCCGTAGCAGTTGGTATAAACAATCGAGGGATTAATTGCGGCGACGGTTTCATAGTCAAATCCCAGTTTGGCAATCGCCTTGATTCGCATCGAGTGGATAAAAACATCGGCTGATTCGACCAGTGCTCGCAACGCGGTTTTGCCTTGCTCGGACCTGAGATCCAACTCGACACTGCGCTTGCCTCGATTCACATTGACGAAGACACCGCCCATCCCCGGTTCGGGTCCCACGGAGATCTGTCGGGTATTGTCGCCGCCGGG
>JAGRIK010000254.1 GCA_020443325.1 Halioglobus sp. | reverse complement strand
GCTCGTACCCCAGTAGGCGTTTCACAAAGCGAATTACGTGGAGCGACTGAAACGCCTACTGGGGTGCGAGCCCGTCGCCCACGACTAAACCCCCGACAGCCCTACGAAAAAATTCATCCAGTTGCTATTCAAGGCGAAAACAAGCCGAGATGTCAGATGAACGCTTTTCAACTCGCTGCTAGTCGCCGATTCCCAGTTCGACACCACTGAATTCATTGTCGCTGTCTTTCAGGTTCGCCTGTGCCACCACTGCCCGTTCGGGTGCGAGCCCAGCCTCACTGACCAGATACAGTTTCACCGCAACGGCCCTCTCTCCCGCGAGCGCCATCATTTGCTCATCAGGAATGGTGATGCTCGACTCCACACTCTCGTATTGCTCGCGCGCGGTGAGTGCACTCGGTTCTCCTCCCTGTGTGGGCAGGTCGGCGTAAAGCACTGCGATCTCCTCTTCCCACTGCGGGTTTTTGGCTTTGATGTCTTCTTCCGAGAGACCGCGTTCGAGCAATAGCGTCTTGAGGGTCTTGCGCTGTAATCGCTCGCGATCGGCATCCTTGTTCAGGCGGCCTGTGACCACCAGCGACAGTTGTGGTCTCTGGCTGAGTGCGGAGGCCAGTTCGTTTAACTTTTCCTTACTGCGATCGCTCAAGGTAGAGGAGCCCGAGGAGAATGTAATGCGCTGCAAATCATCCTCTGTGCTGACAAGATTCGCCAGCAGGGAAAACGGCGCTGTGATGGCCTTGGTCAGCAGGTTGAGGATAGCATCAGAGATCACGCCGCTCAGGTCAAATCCAGGGTTGTTGACATCGCCCTTTACAGGCACAGCCATATCGATGACGCCGTTGGAGTCTGTGAGGATCGCCAGCGCTAGTTCCAGCGGCAGGTCCACGGCCTTGTCACTGGAGATTTTTTCTCCCAGTTTGAGCTTCTCTACCCGGATCGCGTTGTCTCCCTGTAATTGATTATCCTTGAGTGCATAGTGCAGGTTGAGGTCGAGCAGGCCACGCTCAATGACATAGCCCGCGTACGTGCCGGAGTAGGGTGATAGCAGCGCCATATCAACGCCGTCAAAAACCAGCGTCAGGTCAAGGTTGGTCGGGTCTGCCAGGGGGGTGACTTCGCCAGAGAGAGTGACGGGTGCGTAGCCGTCGACCGATCCCTTCAGGTCTATCGTTGCAGCGACCGCGGGATCAGAGCTGAGGTTTAGCACCTCTCCCTGCAGGTCACCAATGACGGTGCGGAACTGGATGGGGAGCGATTCATCCATAAAATCGATGGAGCTGTCGCTGATTTGAATGGTGGGGAGGCTGAATGTCCAGGGTTTGTCCGCGGTGAGATCCTCGGCAATCTGTTGAGCCTCTTCGCCCACTTCCTCCTGCCAAACTTTTGATGCGTTGATCGAGCCATCCTCATGGATGTGTATGCGCCCGGTGTAGGCATTGATGGTCAATTGCTCCAGTACAACACTGTGTTCCGTCATATCCACGGCCAGTCCGTCGAGACGCAGCAGGTCGAAGCCTGTGAGTCGAACCTCGGCGCCTTCCCTGCGGGCGGAAAACTCCCGAATACTGCCTTCCAGCGCAATGGTGGTGGGGGCATATTCCTGCAGCGCGACCTTTCCCTGCACCGCCACGTTGCCGCCGGTGACCTTCGCTTTCAGCGCCGAGGGCAGGTTGGGATTGAACCAGGTCAGTGGCAAACCCTCCAGCGAGTAGTCGATGCTGCCGTTGCCGGGCTCCAGCGCGAGATTTCCGGTGACGTTGATGTGCGCCTGTTCGTTAATCGACAGGCTCAGCGACATCTTTGTGTCGCCGGACAACGGCCAGTTCAATTGCTCCAGCGACGCTTCAAGTGGCTTTATATCCAGCACCTGCGGATCGGTGAATTCGGAGCGCCAGCGCACGCTGCTGTTGCGCAGTTGCGCTTTGTTCAGTGCCACAGTCCACGGCGCCGCGTCCGCGCTCTCTTCCTTATCCCCGGAATCCGCGGGCAGGTCTACCGCGAACAGTTCCTGCAGGCTGATCCGCGATTCCTCCATCCAGCCAGCCACCGCCAGTGTGTCCAGCGTTACTGCATTGAGCGCTACCTTTTGCGTTGCACTATCCACCGTGATGTTGTCGATATCCAGCGTCTTCATGCTGACAGCGGTATCGGCCAGTTGCCCGGGTGTTTTGGGTGCGATATCCAGGCCAGAGAGCGCTACATGGCCGTTGCTGACACGATAGCTGAGCTCATCATTCCAGTTCAACTCATACTCGGCATCGACCAGCAGTTGACCCTCCTTGAGTTCAAATGCCAGCCAGGGTTCGGCGTACACCCACAGCTTGTGTAAATTCAGCTCGGACAGCGAGAGGCGGCCGGTGCTCTGGCCCAGGGGGAGGGAGATTTCACCCGTCCACTGCAGTTTGCCACCGTCCGCCGCCTCGACGTCGACACTGAACGGGCGCCCGTCTTCAAATACGGTGGAGATATTTTCTACCTGTATATGCAGGCCGTTCCAGCGACTCACGTAGGCTGTCTCGACGGCCGCGTCGGTGAGGACAATCGCTTCGGAGTGTAATTCGAGGTTGCGAATGGTGATGCCGGGCAGTGAGGCGTCCTCGTCTGCGACAGGTTCTTCAGGTGCGGTGCCTGCACTGAGAAAGTCAGAGAAATTGTATTCATCTTCGTTCAGTCGTGTGACCTCGACGTACAGATCCCGAATCCGGACCGTGTCGAGTACCCAGCCGGGCTGCCACAGGCTCTCCAACGACAGATCGATAGAGGCCTCGCTGAATCCAACAAAGCGTTCACCGGTGTTGTCGCTCAGCTGCGCTTCACTGATATCCAGGCTTAGCGTAAAAGGGTTCAGCAGCACCCACCCGGTTTGCAACTCCCGGCCGTAGTTGTCCTTCAGGTATTTATGCGGCAACAGGTTCAGTGCAGGTGATATGAGTAACAGCGCAATCGCGAGGTATACGAGATAGGTGATGGCGACCACGCGCAGAAAAGTTCGCACAATGAATATTTCCGTAGTTTCCAGAGTTGTCTTCAATATAGAGCATCTGGTATTGATTGCCCACCCGGTGAAAGTGGTTTCATCCGCCGGTTACGGATAGCCAATGTGCTTCTCGGTCGTTCCAGCTGATGCGCTTGGTGAGAAACACATTTGGTTTCCATAGCGTCACTCGTGACAGTGGTTTCACCTGCCGGTTACGGATAGCCAATGTGCTTCTCAGTCGCTCCCGGAATGCCGGACCAACGGATTCGCTTGGTGAGAAGCACATTGGCTATCCGTAACCTCAGTGCACACCATTCGACTAGATCACAAAAAAATGTTCTATTCATACGCTTCACAATCTAACGTCCGTCACACATCGTGTCGTAGCATTGGGATGCAGGGCTAGTGCCCCAGCAGGCGTTTCACCAAGCGAATCACGTGGAGCGACTGAAACGCCTGCTGGGG